>CAZHJR010000034.1:0-5994 GCA_964533335.1 uncultured Helicobacter sp.
TTCATCTTGACCAACAGAGAGATTGAAATCTAAGATTTTTCCTTGATAGTTCAAATCATTCATCTGTAAAAAGAGTTTTTTATCATATTTTAAATACAATTGCCCAATATTTATACCATTGAAAGAAAGATTATTTAGTTTGATACCATACATAAGAGAAAAAATTAGCAAAATAAGAGAAGATGTCAAAAACACTGCAACAAAAATCATAGTTTTAAATACAATAGATTTTATTCTTGTAGTTTTCATCACCATTTTATTTTATTTAACCTTGCCAATAGAATCAAAAAGAGTTGTATTTATCCCAAAAGGTTCAACTTCTAATGCACTATCTTACCTAAATCAAAATGGATATAGCCTTAATTTTGTAGATAGAATTTCCCTCTTTTTTATAGGTTACCCTCAAAGTGGTTGGATGGATATGGGGCTTAAATCAGATGCTACAAAGATGACAAAACTTGATTTTTTATATAAAATCACCACCTCCAAAGCAGCTCTTGCAACTGTAACACTTGTCCCTGGTGAAACTTATTACTTTTTTTTAAATGAACTGGCAAATAAGCTTAAACTTCCTAAGGAAGAGTTATTTAAAGTTTACCACGAACTTGCATATAAAAAAGATGGAAATATTATCTCACAAACTTATAATCTACCAATTGGGATGAATCCAAGAGATTTACTTTTGTATCTTTTCCAATACACCGAAGAGGAGTATCAAAAATATAGTACAAAGATATTTGGAAAATACAACAAAGATGAGTGGTATAGATATATTACGATTGCTTCAATAGTTCAAAAAGAATCCGCATCAAAAGAGGAGATGACTCAAGTTTCTGGTGTAATTTACAATAGACTAGCTAAGAAGATGAAACTCCAAATGGATGGAACTCTCAACCATGGAGAATTTTCACATACAAAAGTTACTCCAACTATGATAGCAAACGATAATAGCTCGTATAATACTTATAAATTTAATGGTATCCCTACTGATCCTGTATGTGCTGTAGAATTTGAAGCTATTAAAGCAGCACTTTTTCCAGCAAAAAACAGCTATCTTTTCTTTATGAGAAAACTCGATGGAACAGGTCATGCTTTTACCTCAAGTTTTGATGATCATAAAGCAAATATCGACAAAGTTGTTGAAGGAAAAAAAAAAGTAGAAACAACTGAGGTTATCCCTAGCATAACCCCTATTATAAAGGCAAAAGAGGTTCAAAAAAAAACAGAACAACCAAAAAATACAGTAGAAGAGAAAAAACAAAATACTCAAAAAAACTCCACCAAAGAAAATACAAAAAAGACTCCTAAAGAAAAATCTTTAGAAAAGAAAAAATCAGAAACAAAAAACCACAATAAAAACAAAGAAAATGAGACACAAAATCGTTCAAAAAATAAAGATACACTTCCTAAAAAATCGCAAAACACTAAAGAAAAAGAAAAAAAAGTTTACGATAAGTTACACAAAGAAAATCAAAAGAAAGAAGAAACAAAACAAAAACAACCTAAAGATATTTGGAAAAACATCTAAACTACGGTACTTTCAATAGCATTCTTTTTAAATCTCTTTTATTAATGTATCAAAAAGAAACATATTAGATAAATAAATCTTTTTTTTATTATTTTTTTAATAGCTAAAAACTTTTTAATGTTAGAATGCAATTACATAAAATAACAAAAAAGGAAATATAAAATGTCAGCAAAAATAATTTGGTCAAAAATTGATGAAGCTCCAGCTTTAGCAACTTATTCGCTTTTACCTATCGTAAATGCTTTTACAAAAGAGGCGAATGTAGAAGTAGTTCTTAGTGATATTTCACTTGCAGGAAGAGTATTATCTGCTATGGGTTTAGCAGAAGATGAATTATCAAAACTTGGTGAACTTTGTCTAAAACCGGAAGCTAATATCATTAAGCTTCCAAATGTTTCAGCTTCTGCTGGTCAGTTAAAAGATTGTATAGCTGAGCTTCAATCTCAAGGATA
This sequence comes from uncultured Helicobacter sp., assembly GCA_964533335.1. Taxonomy (GTDB): domain Bacteria; phylum Campylobacterota; class Campylobacteria; order Campylobacterales; family Arcobacteraceae; genus CAIJNA01. The sequence continues at coordinate 1,981 of CAZHJR010000034.1, forward strand.
CGATATTCCTAATTATCCTGAAAATCCACAAACTGAAGAGGAAAAAGAGATTCAAGCAAAATATAGTGTTTGTTTAGGTTCAGCTGTAAATCCAGTTCTTAGAGAAGGAAATTCAGATAGAAGAGCTGCTGTTGCGGTTAAAAACTTTGCTAAAAAAAATCCACACAAACTAAGAGCATTTGCTGCTGATTCTAAAGCATATGTTGCACATATGGGTGGAAAAGGTGATTTTTACGGAAATGAAAAATCTGTAACTGTTGATAAAGATCAAAAAGTTACTATCGCTCTTAATGGCAAAACATTAAAAACTATAGATGCTGTTGCTGATGAAGTTTTAGATGGTACATTTATGTCTATTTCTGCTTTAAGAGCATTTTATAAACAAACTATTGAAGATGCAAAAGCAAAAGGACTTATCTGGTCAGTACACTTAAAAGCAACAATGATGAAAATCTCTGATCCTATTATGTTTGGTCATGCTTTTGAAATTTTCTTTGCAGATGTATTTGCTAAATATGCGGATGTATTTAAAGAAGTTGGTGTAAATCCAAATATGGGTATGAGTGATTTAGAGAAAAAAATCAAAGGTCATGCAAAAGAAGCTGAAATTAAAGCAGCATTCCAAGCAGTAGTTGATGCTGATGCTCCAAAAATTGCAATGGTTGATTCTGATAAAGGTACAACAAACTTCAATGCTTCAAATGATGTAATTATTGATGCTTCAATGCCAGTTGTTGTAAGAGAAGGTGGAAAACAATGGGATAGAACAGGTGCTGCACTTGAAACTGTTGCTGTTATTCCAGATTCAACTTATGGTATGTTCCATGCTGAGATGGTAGCTGATTGTGTTGCTCACGGACAATATGATGTAACAACAATGGGAACAATGCAAAATATCGGTCTTATGGCTCAAAAAGCTGAAGAGTATGGTTCACATCCAACTACATTTGAATTAGCTGAAGATGGAACTGTAACAGTAACTGCTGAAGATGGAACAGTATTAATGTCTTTTGAGTGTGAAGCTGGTGATATTTGGAGAATGTCAAGATGTAAAGATATTCCAATCAAAGACTGGGTAAGACTTACAGTTGAAAGAACAAGACAAGAGGGAATTCCTGCAGTATTCTGGTTAGATGAAAACAGAGCTCACGATGCACAGCTTATCACAAAAGTTAAAAAATATTTAGCAGAATTAGATACAACTGGTTTAGATATCCAATTTATGAATGTAACAAATGCGACAAGATTTACAAATACAAGAATTAGACAAGGTTTAAATACTATCGCTGTAACTGGAAATGTTTTAAGAGACCACTTAACAGATATGTATCCAATCTTAGAGCTTGGAACATCAGCTAAAATGCTTTCAATCGTTCCATTACTTGCAGGTGGAGGATTATATGAAACTGGTGCGGGTGGATCAGCTCCTAAACATGTTGAGCAATTTGTTAAAGAGGGACACTTAAGATGGGATTCTTTAGGTGAGTTCTTAGCACTTGCAGAGTCTTTAAGATTCTTAGGACACAAACATAATGATGAGAAAATCAAAGCACTAACTGCTGCACTTGATGCTGCAAATAATGGTTACCTTGATAACTCAAAAGAGCCAGGAAGAAAAGCGGGAGAGCCTGATAATAAAGCTTCTCATTTCTTTGTTGCTCAATATTGGGCAAAAGCACTTGCGCAAGGTTCAAATGCAGAATTAGCTGCTAAATTTGCTCCAGTAGCAAAAGCTTTAGAAGAAAATGAAGCTACAATTATGGCTGAACTTATGGCTGTTGAAGGGAAACCACAAAATATTGGTGGATACTTCCATCCAAATGATGAGTTAGCAGAAAAAGCGATGAGACCATCTGCTACTTTAAACAACATTATCAACAATATCTAAGTTGTTAAAAAACTAAAATATTAACAAAAGTTATAAGAAGTGTGAAACCTTCTTGTAACTTTTTGTAGTTTTTAGATTAAAATAATTAAGGATTGAAGGTTTATTCTTCAATCTTTAATCGTTTTAATGTACAATCAAAAAATAGTTAAGCTAAAAAATCTAAAGGAGCAAATGTGAGAGGGAAAAGAGTAGGAATAGTTGGAATAGGAAATGTGGGTTCAACTTGTGCATATATTTTAGCGATGAATGGAGCTTGTCATGAAGTAATTTTACGATCAAGTAGCAATCCTACAAAAGCAAAGGGGTTAGCACTTGATATGTCTCAGGCAGTTCAAGCAGCAAGAAAACATACAGTAGTAAGAAATGCAGAAAAACCTGAAGATTTGGCAGATTGCGATGTTGTAGTTATCGCTGCTGGTGCTCCAAGACTTCCTGGTATGAGTAGAGATGATTTACTTATTAAAAATGCAGAGATGATGAGAAATGTTATGAAAGATGTTGTGCAATATTCTCCAAATGCTATTATTATCCCTGTTTCAAATCCACTAGATGCGATGGTGTATGTAGCATTAAAAGAGAGTGGATGGCCACGAAATAGAGTTCTTGGAATGGCTGGAATCCTTGATAGTGCAAGAATGGCTCACTTTGTATATGAAAAACTTCAATATGGTGCTGGTCAAATTAGATGCTCTGTAATGGGTGGACATGGAGATGATATGGTTCCACTTCCAAGATTCTCAACAGTTGCTGGGGTTCCACTTACAGACTTACTCTCTTGGGAAGAGATTCATGAGATTGTTGAAAAAACTAAAAAAGGTGGAGCAGAAATCGTTTCACTTTTAAGAGATGGAAGTGCTTACTATGCACCTGCAAAAGCAGCATCACTTATGGCTGAAGCAGTACTTAGTGATACAAAACAAATCTATCCATGTAGTGTTATGCTTGATGGTGAGTATGGATATAAAAATACAGTAAGTGGTGTTCCTGTTATGATTGGAGCAGCTGGAGCTGAAAAAGTAATCGAAGCGAATCTTAACGATGACCAAGATAGAAAGTTTGCTAAATCTGTTGGAAGTGTAGTTGAACTAATAGATGCACTCTATACAAACAATTTTTATACAAGATAAGAAGGATACAAAATGAGAGTTATAGAGTTTAACGATATTGTAAAAGTAGTAAGAGATATCATCGTACACTGTGGTACAGATTTACCACAAGATGCTTATGATGCACTCAAAACTGCAATGGAAGAGGAAAAGTCACCAGTATCAAAAGAGGTTTTGAGACAAATTTTAGAAAATGCAGATATTGCAAAAACTGAAAAAAGACCACTTTGTCAAGATACAGGTTTAGCTGTATTCTTTGTAAAAGTTGGAGATGAAGTAAAAATCAATGGTGGACTTTTAAAAGATGCTATCAATAAAGGGACTGAACAAGGGTATCAAGATGCTTATTTAAGAGCTTCAACTTGTGAACCATTTAGTAGAGCAAACTTAAAAGATAAAATCGGATATAACTTACCAGCTATCATCCATTTTGATATAGTTGCTGGAGATAAAATTGACATCGAATATGCAGCAAAAGGTGGTGGAAGTGAGAATGTAAGTCGAGCAACTGTTTTAGCACCAGCTGCAGGAAAAGATGGAGTTTTAAAATTTGTAAAAGAGTGTATTTCAAATGCAGGACCAAATCCATGTCCCCCTATTACTGTAGGTGTTGGAATTGGTGGAACTTTTGAAAAAGCGGCAATTAGTTCAAAACATGCACTTTTTAGAACTTTAGGAAGTGTCAATGAAGATCCAGAAATAGCAGAATTTGAAGCTCAAATTTTAGAAGAGTTAAATAAACTTGGAATTGGTGCTATGGGGATGGGTGGAACTAAAACTGCTTTAGCTGTCCATATTGAAAGTAACCCTTGCCATATAGCATCTTTACCAGTTTCAGTTAATGTGCAATGTCATAGTTCAAGACATACACATATCGTGATATAAGGAGAGCAAGCGATGAGTCAAACATATTATTTAACAACACCACTAAAAGAGGAAGATACAAGAAAGCTTAAAGCTGGAGATATTGTTTTCTTAAACGGAGTAGTCTATACAGCAAGAGATGCTGCACATAAAAGA
>CAZHJR010000034.1:6094-10961 GCA_964533335.1 uncultured Helicobacter sp.
GAGTATGGTGGAATCTACTTTGGTGCAACTGGAGGAGCTGGAGCATTACTTGGGAAAAAAATCACAAGTGCAGAAATCATAGCTTACCCTGAACTAGGTCCTGAAGCAATTAGAAAAATAACTGTTGTTGATTTTCCTGTAACGGTTATTAATGATACTTTTGGAAACGATTTATACCAAATGGGTAGAGAACAATACGAAGTTAAATCATAATTGCACTTCACTTTTGTAATTCTAAATTTTATAAAAAATCCTTTTTTACACACTGTTTTTTTTACAGTGTGTAAAAACTAAACACTCACAATATTATCTCCTAAAAAATATATTTTAATTTTCTTATTTTATCCCACCTTCGTTATACTTATACAGTTCAATCTAAAGAGGAGTAAATATGAATATTCATGAATATCAAGCGAAACAAATTTTCGCTAAATATGGTGTACCAACACCTAGAGGTATCGTAGCAAATACACCAGCACAAGCTGTGAAAAATGCTCACGAACTTGGTGGAAAAATATGGGTTGTAAAAGCTCAGATACATGCTGGAGGAAGAGGACTTGGTGGAGGGGTAAAACTTGCACGAAGTGTAGAAGAAGTAGAAACTCTAGCAAAAGAGATTTTAGGTATGACTTTAGTTACACATCAAACTGGACCTGAGGGGAAACTTGTACAAAAAGTATATATAGAAGAGGGTGCTGATATTCAAGATGAATTGTATCTTGGTGTAGTTCTTGATAGAGCAAAAGAGATGCCAATTATTATGGCTTCTACTGAAGGTGGTATGGAGATAGAGACTGTAGCACATGACCATCCAGAAAAAATCATTAAAGTTGCAGTTGATCCTGCTATTGGTTTTCAAGGTTTCCATGGAAGAGAACTTGTATTTGGTCTAGGTATCACTGATCCAACTGAACAAAAAAATCTTATCTCTTTTGCCTCAAAATTATATAAGTTATATATGGAAAATGATGCAGAGATGATTGAAATCAATCCACTTATCAAAACTGGTAAAGGTGAGTTTTTAGCACTTGATGGAAAAATGGGATTTGATGATTCAGCTCTAGGAAGACACCAAGATATCGAAGATATGAGAGATATTTCAGAAGAAGATCCAGATGAAAGAGAAGCAAGTCAATATGGTTTATCATACATTTCACTTGATGGTGAAATTGGTTGTATGGTAAATGGTGCTGGTCTTGCTATGGGAACTATGGATACGATTAATTATATGGGTGGAACACCTGCAAACTTCCTAGATGTTGGTGGAAAAGCAAATGCTGAAACTGTTGCAAAAGGTTTTGAAATTATCCTTAAAAATCCAAAAGTAAAAGCGATTTTCGTAAATATTTTTGGTGGAATTGTAAGATGTGATAGAATCGCAAATGGTATCTTAGAAGCTACAAAAATGGTGGATGTAAGAGTTCCTGTAATAGTAAGACTTGATGGTACAAATGCACCAGAAGCAGCAGAGATTCTAAAAAATGCAAATATAGCAAATGTTATAGCGGCAACTGACTTAGCTGATGGTGCAGCTAAAGCGGTAAAAGCAGCTAAAGGAGAAAAATAATGTCAATTTTAGTAAATAAAGATACAAAAGTTATCGTTCAAGGGTTCACAGGTAAAGAGGGAACTTTCCATGCTGAGCAATGTATTGCTTATGGAACAAATATTGTAGGTGGTGTTACACCAAACAAAGGTGGAACTGAGCATTTAGGAAAACCTGTATTTAATACAGTAAAAGATGCAGTGAATACAACTGGAGCGACAGTTTCTATGATATTTGTTCCGCCTGTATTTGTTGCTGATGCTGTTATGGAAGCAGCTGCAGCTGGAATTAAACTAGCTGTTATTATCACAGAAGGTGCACCTGTACGGGATATGCAAGCAGCAAAAGCATTTGCAGTAAAACATGGAATGATGACAATTGGACCAAACTGCCCAGGAATTATTACGGCTGAAGAGTGTAAAATTGGAATTATGCCAGGGATGATTTTCAAAAAAGGAAACGTTGGTCTTATTTCAAAATCAGGAACATTAACTTATGAGGGTGCAAATCAAGTATGTAGAGAAGGTTTTGGTATCACAACAGCAGTTGGAATTGGTGGAGACCCAATCATTGGTCTTTCATATAAACAACTCCTTCCAATGTTTGAAGCTGATCCAGAAACTCATGCAATTGTAATGATTGGTGAAATTGGTGGAGATCTTGAGATACAAGCTGCTGCTTACATAAAAGAAAACATCACCAAGCCAGTTGTTGCATTTATCGCTGGACAAACTGCACCAAAAGGTAAAAGAATGGGACATGCTGGAGCAATAGTGTCTGGTGGAGCTGGAACAGCTGCAGAAAAAATGGCTGCACTTGAGGCTGCTGGGGTAAAAGTTGTTGTATCACCTGCAGATATTGGAAAAGCTGTAAAAGAAGTTCTTTCTAAGTAATTTTTATACCTATATTGAATATTTAAGGGACTTGATTTTCAAGTCCTTTTTTTATTCTTATTTTTTGAAAAACTTAAAAAAAACAAAAATATCAGAATTATTTTTTATAACTTAACATATTTTTTTAATATTTGATTCAAAATAGACCTTTTTTAGATAAAAAAAGCAAAATATTCTATAAAATGATTATCCAATTACTTCACCTATAAAACTACCAATAAAATTCAGAAAAGCACTACTATATAGTATTTTAAACCTTATATTTATCCTTTTCATTTTTGAAAATTTATTAGAAATTTCTTTCAAATTTGCAATATAAATTAGATTTTTTAGATTTTAGTTAAAAATTCTAATTTTTTTACAAAATCTTTCATAATTTCAATTTATTTTAAGGTATAAGCATTATAATTCGCGAAACTTTTTTGGAGAGAAATTTCAAACCTAAAAGTCTAAAATCAACATTAGGAATTACATATGAAAAAAGTACTGTTTACAGCTCTTGTAACATTAGGTTTAGTTGCATCTTTTAGTGGATGTTCAAAAAAAGAAGAAGCACCTGCTGCTGCTCCAGTTGAAACTGTTGCACCTGCTGCTGAAGCTCCAATGGAAGCAAACGCTACTGAAGCAAACGCTACTGAAGCAAACGCTACAAAATAATTTAAGCTGGAACCCATTTATTTGGGTTTCCACTTTTTACTTTATAATACTTTCTTATCCTACGATAACTCAAATCAAAATCAATAAATTGTTCAAATATATTCAACTTAAACAATCATAGCAATGTAGCTATTTAGATCTATTTTTATTCTTTTGTAGTCTCTTTATATTGTTTTAAAAAGAAAATATACACTTAAACGAAAAGATTTCGGAATTGATATTTTATTCGTATCCTAAAGTTACAAATCTAAATAAAATACTCTTAGACTACAAAATATACTGCTTCAAAATGTAACACTCTGTATAATAGTAATCAAATATCTATTGGTATAAAAATATTATTACTCTATATCTGATAATATACAACTAGTAATATATGGATAACATATGTTCTATTTAAATCTATTGAATAATGAAGGGGATAAAATGTCATTAATGGTAGCACCAGAAAATACTCCAGTATGGGTTGATACAGCTAGATGCAAAGCCTGTGATATATGTGTAAGTGTATGTCCTGCAGGTGTACTTTCTATGAAAGCAGAGCCTACATCTACTTTAGGAGCAATGATTGAAATCGTTGCATTAGAAGATTGTATCGGTTGTAATGATTGTGAATTAAACTGTCCAGATTTTGCAATTTATGTTGCAGATAAAAAAACAGATAATATTAAGTTTGCTAAATTAAGCGATCAAGCAAAAGCAAGAGCAGAAGCAATTAAAAATAATAATTACAGATTACCTGTAAATTATGGAAAATAAGGAGAATATGAATGTCAACTAGAGAAATAATTTCTACAGGAAACGATTTAGCTGCAATCGCTGCAGTTGATGCTGGATGTATGTTCTTTGGAGGATATCCAATTACACCATCAAGTGAAGTAATGCACACAATTTCTGACCTTTTACCAGAGGTTGGTGGGGCTGCTATCCAAATGGAAGATGAGATTGCAGGAATAGCTGCAACTGTTGGTGCTGCTATGAGTGGTGTTAGAGCTATGACAGCAACTTCTGGACCAGGGGTCTCTTTAAAAGCAGAAAACTTAGGTCTTGCTCAAATGGCGGAAGTTCCTATGGTTTTAGTAAATGTTATGAGAGGTGGTCCATCAACTGGTCTTCCAACAAGGGTATCTCAAGGGGATGTAAGACAAGCTAGAAACCCATCTCATGGTGATTATAGATCAATTACACTATGTGCTGGTAACTTGGCTGAGTGTTATACAGAAGTTGTAAGAGCTTTCAACTTAGCTGATAGATTTATGCAACCTGTTATTGTTCTTACAGATGAAACAATAGGACATATGCATGGAAAAGCTATCATCCCAACTATTGAAGCTGTTAAAGCTGGAATTGTACCAAGAAAAACTTTTGATGGTGCACCAGAAGATTATAGACCATACGGTGTAGCGGGTGATGAAGCTGCTGTATTAAATCCAATGTTTACAGGGTACAGATACCATTTTACTGGTCTTCACCATGATGCAAAAGGATTCCCAACTGAAGAGATTGAAACTTGTAGAAAATTAATTCAAAGACTTGAAGATAAAGTTATGATGCATACAGATGAGTTAGAATTAAATGAAGAGTTTATGCTTGATGATATGACAGGTGCAGAGGGGGAAGTTCTTATTATTGCTTATGGTTCTGTTTCACTTGCTGCTAAAGAAGCAATTCGACATTTAAGAAATGACGGAATCAAAGCTGGTTTATTTAGACCAATTACACTTTGGCCAAGTCCTGCAAATAGAATTAAACATTTTACAGATAAAATTAA
>CAZHJR010000034.1:11061-17583 GCA_964533335.1 uncultured Helicobacter sp.
GGTAGAACTGTAGCATGGGCAACAGGTGTAAAATTAGCAAATCCTTCTAAACATGTTATTTGTGTTGCAGGGGACGGTGATGCTCTTGCAATCGGTGGAAATCATACAATTCATGCTTGTAGAAGAAACATAGACATTAATTTTATTATGATTAATAACTTTATTTATGGTCTTACAAATTCTCAAACATCTCCTACAACTCCACAAGGTATGTGGACAGTATCACAAAAGGCTGGAAATATTGACCCAACTTTTGATGCATGTAATTTAGCGATTGCATCAGGTGCTTCATTTGTAGCTAGAGAAACTATGCTTGACCCTAAAAAACTTGAAAAAACTCTTGTAAAAGGGTTCCAACATAAAGGTTTCGCATTTTTTGATGTTATGTCAAATTGTCATATCAACCTTGGAAGAAAAAATAAAATGGCAAGTGCTATGGAAAACCTTAACTGGATTGATTCTATCACTACTCCACTTTCTAAATGGGAAAAATTATCTCCAGAAGAGCAATTAAATGTTTTCCCTACAGGAATATTAAAACATGATGAAAAAGCAAGAGAATATTGTGATATGTACGAAGATATTAAAGCAGTACATCAAGGTAAACGAAAAGTTATCACTCAAAATGATTTTGAGAAAAAAATATAAAGGAGAAACCTATGGCTAGAACATTAATGAGATTTACAGGTGTTGGTGGACAAGGTGTGCTTCTTGCAGGTGAGATTTTTGCTGAAGCTAAAATTAAAACTGGTGGATATGGTTTAAAAACTGCAACATATACTTCTCAAGTAAGAGGTGGTGCTACAGTTGTTGACATTACATTGGATGATGATGAAATTTTTTATCCTTATGCAAATGATGGTGAAATAGACTTTATGCTTTCTGTTGCACAGGTAAGTTACAATCTTTTTAAAGGTGGGGTAACTCCTGGTGGAACGATAGTAATTGAACCAAATCTTGTTCATCCAACAGAGGAAGATAGAAAAAAATGGAATATCGTTGAGATTCCAATTATTACAATTGCAAAAGAGGAAGTTGGGAATGTTATTACTCAATCTGTTATTGCACTTGCGATTGCAAACAACTATATGAATGCTATTGATAAAGAACTTTTAAAAGAAGTTATGCTTGATAAAGTTCCAGCAAAAGTACATCCAGTTAATCTTAAAGCTTATGAACTAGGATATGCTTATTCTGATAAAGCTATGGGTAAATAGAGATTTTTCTCTCTTTACTTCAAAATGAAAAAGGGCTGATAGATTTTTCTATCAGCCCTTTTTTTATTACAGTAAAAATCTTAGATATTAAGAGCTTCCAGTGCTAACTCCTCACTTGGCTCTCCCAAATAATAACCTTGAAGATAGTCTATACCAATCTCTATAACCACATCATAAACCTCTTTTGAAGATACAAATTCAGCTACAGTTTTGATATTTTGTTTGTCAGCAAATGTTTTAATTGTTTCAACTATATCTCTGCTATATTTATTTTGATGGATATTTTTAATAAGGCTTCCATCGAGTTTCAAAATATCTGGTTGAAAACTTAAAAGTCTTTCAAAATTTGAATGCCCTGCCCCAAAATCATCAATTGCAATTTTAACTCCAAAAAGTTTAACCAAAGAGACAAAATCTATAACTACATTAAAATCATTTACCTCTTCATCTTCAAGGAGTTCTAAAACAAGTCTTGGAGCTATATCTGAATTCATAGTGATTAATGTAATAATCTTATTTCTCAAATCAACATCTTCAATATCCAATGTTGATAAATTGATAGATATCTCCTTGTCTGTTTTTCTAAGCATTTGTAATGAATTTTCAATAATCGCTTCTGTGATTTGATGATAATATCTTCCATTTTTTGCTGTTTCAAGGAAAAAGAATGGTGATAATATTTTTCCATCCTCTTTTTCTAATCTTACAAGCGACTCATACTTTTCAATTTTTCCACTCTTAGCATTTACTATAGGTTGAAAATACGATTTAATGTTTTCTCCATCAATAGCTTTTTTTATCATATTAATAGTATGGAGATTTTGTTTGGCTTTATCTTTCTCTTGAAGGGTAAAACTATCAGCATACATAAACTCTTTTTTAAGTTGTACAGCTTTTTTTAAACCTATCAACACATCCTCATAGATATATTCTTTTCGATTTCCATAACTTAAAATAACATTTAAGTCATATTCATAAGCTCCAAATTTCAAGACTCCATCTTTTATATTTTGTTGAAATTTTTTAAGTTGCATCACCACTACTTCATTAAGAACTGTACTATCTTCTAAATCCTTAACCATAGCGAAAATACCATTTTCAAGTTTAAATACTCTTGGAAATACACACCCTACAGGACAATATTCTAATAAATGTATCGCAAATTTATTTTCAATTATCGCTGTAATCTCTTTTCCATAAAAATTTTCAAGATTTTCATAACCTTCAATTTGCACCATAACAAGAAGAGGATTTTCAATTTTTTTAAGCTCATCTGATAAAAGTCGCCGAGCATTTATCATCTCACTTACATCATATCTAAGTGCAATATACTCTATAATTTCACCATATTGATTTAAGATAGGACTTACAATTGCATCCACATAGTATGCACTTCCATCTTTTCTTTTATTTTTTACTTGCCCTAGCCAAGTTTTTTTTTGATTTTTAATAGTATCCCACATAGTTGCAAATACTGATGACTCCATATCTTCATGCCGAACTATAGAGTGTGGTTGTCCAAGTAATTCTTCCCTAGCATAACCAGAAATCTCACAAAATTTATCGTTTACAAATGTAATTATTCCCTTTGTATCTGCTTTGGATACAATAATGTTATCATCAATTAAATTCTTATATTGTTGAAGTATTATAAGTTCATTATGAAAAGCCATACAAATCCTTTATTTTAAAGGCTTTGATTTTAATACATTCCTACTTTATTTTTGATAAAATAAAATATGGAAAAGTTATATCAATTATTTATACAAAAAACACTGAAAGCAAATAAAAAAATAAAGCAACATATAAAAAATAATTTATCGCAGGATGATTATAAAGAGACTCATATTATTGGAGCTGGAGGGGATCAAACAAAGCAAATTGATACAGTTGCAGAAAATATTTTTCTATCTTATTTAGGTAATTTTTGTGATATTTTTAGTGAAGAGAGTGGCATAATAAAATCAAAAAGTTCTATCTTAAATAATGCTCTAATTATTATAGATCCACTTGATGGAAGTGATAATTTTATATCCAATTTACCCTATTATGGTACTTCTGTTTCTTTAAGAATCAATAATATCCCTACAATTGGTATCGTATACAACCTCATCAATGATGAGTATATTTATAGAACTCCATACGAAACAAATTTTATAAACAATGACTTTTTACAAAGTAATATTGGAGTTTTTGAAAGAGCATACACAAGAGCTGATATAGTAAAAGAATTACATAGATTAAATCTTAAATTTAGAAGTCCAGGTGCAACAGCTCTTTCTTTAGCAAATGCTTATAACTTCACTTTTTTCCTTTTGGCTGGGGAAAAAAGAGATTTTGATATTGATGCGGGATTGTTTATTTGCAAAGATTTACATATTTATCAAAATAAAGATTTTTTATTAGTCTCAAAAAATATTGTAATTTTTGAAAATATTAAAGAAATTATTAAAGGTTATTAGGTTATAACTCCACACTTTAATTTTAACATAGGAAATAATTATGTCATTGATGATAACTGATGAGTGTATAGCTTGTGATGCTTGTAGAGAAGAGTGTCCAAACGATGCTATTGAAGAGGGAGATCCTATTTATCTTATAGATAGCGATAGATGTACAGAATGTGTTGGTCACTATGAAGAACCAGCTTGTGTTGAAGTTTGCCCAGTTGATTGTATTGTTGTAGATCCAGATAATCAAGAAACTATGCAAGAACTTAAATTTAAATTTCAACAACTTCAAGAGGAAGACTATTAATAGATGGCAAAAATAACAACCATCATTGACATTGGTTCAAACTCAATGCGAATGGTGGTGTTTAAAAAAACAAGTCGTTTCGCATTTCACCTTATCAACGAAACGAAATCCAAAGTAAAAATATCTGAAAACTCTTACCAAAATAACGGTTACCTTCAAGAAATTCCGATGATGAGAGCATTCCATGCAATGGAATCTTTCCTCAATATCGCAAAAAACTTAAAATCAAGAAAAATACTTTGTGTAGCAACATCAGCACTCAGAGATGCTCCAAATAAAAATATTTTCTTATCAAAAGTAAAAAATGAACTTGGAATCGATATAAAAGTTATCGATGGAGAAAAAGAGGCTTATTATGGTGCTGTAGGTGCTAGTAATCTCTTAAAAGACACAAATTTTACAACAGTTGATATTGGTGGTGGAAGTACAGAATTTGCCCTTGTAGTGAAAAAAAATATTGTAAAAACTGTATCACTCAATATTGGAACTGTTAGATTAAAAGAGTTGTTCTTTGATAAAAATGACTTCATTGGGGCAAAAGAGTATATTATTAATCAACTCTCAAAATTGCCCCAAGAGTATAAAGAGATTGGAAAAGTTGTAGGACTTGGTGGAACTGCTAGAGCACTCAGTCGAGCTATTATCATTAACACAAAACATCCATTTGATGCATTACATGGATTTTCTTATGAATGTGAAAGTGCTTTAGTATTATTTGAAAATATTTTAAATGCAAAATCAAATGCTAGACTATCCTCACTTGGAGTAAGAAGTGACAGGTACGATACAATTAAAACTGGAACATTTATCTTCAAAACAATTTTAGAATTTTTAGAGATTAAAACTGTTGTAACCTCAGGTGTTGGTGTAAGAGAAGGTGTTTACTTAACTGATATTTTAAGAACATCAAATCATAAGTTTCCATCAAATTTTCAAGTAAGTGTCCGAAGTTTACTCGATAGATTTGTTGATGATACAAAACAAACAGCATACCTTGGAAATAATATCCATAAACTCTTTGATGTTTTAGCACCTATCCATCAACTTGATTCTCAATACAAATCATATCTTGTAATAGCCGCCAAGTTACAACAAATTGGGATTAGTTTAAACTATTATAAAAATAGTGAACATAGTGCAAATTTCATCCTTAATGGACTCAATTATGGTTTTACACATGAAGAGAGAGTCCTTATAGCAACAATTATTAAATACTCAACCAAAGAGCTTCCAACACAAAGCGATATCAAAATCTATAAAAATCTCCTACCAGATATTAAAACAATACAATGGCTTAGTTATATCCATAGTCTCAATACTATTTTAAATAGTGAATATTTACGATACCCATACCAATATGAACTAAGTGGAAAGACCTTTTCTATCCTTTCAGATAAAGAACATTATATTATTCAAAGAGGTTTACAAAGACTTGAGAAACCTACAGATTTTGAATTAGAGCTCTATCTTAATGGAGAAAAACCTTGAATATAGCAATATTAAACCTTCAAGAGATTGAGGAACTTAACTATACTCTTGATTGTTTACAATTTATAGATGCTGAGATAATAGATGCACAGATAGATATTTTTACAGGTTATGATTTAAGTGAACAAGTAAACAACACCTACATCAACCATATTTTCCCCCTTTATTTAAAAGATTTGAGCTTTAATGATATCAGTATTAAATACTCACAAATTAGAGCCTATGCAAAATTAGGTAAATACCATATAGCTGTTGATACAGAATGTACTCTTAGATCGGCTATTGTTACCTATTTCTTATCAGGAAGAACAGCTGGATTTAAAAAAGCTGGACTGAAAGGATACTTTATCTCAAAACTGTATGATGAAGTGATCCCTTATGATGCAACAAAAGAAAAAAGAGAGCTTACATTTGAGCTTCTTGCTAAAACTTTTGGCTTTGATAAAAAAGAATACAATCCAAAAACTATGACAAAATAGCTTTTAAATCAATTTTCAAGATTTCCTCTAAAAAAACCATCAAATCTTCTTTAGAACTTCCAGCAAAACTATTTTCCAAAAACTTATTAATCCCTTTGTTTTGGTGTTTGACAATAGGAACTATTTTAATCCCAGTAATCTCAGACATAAAGTGGGATTCATCCTCTGCTTCATAAGCATGTTTTAAAATCGACCTTGCAAAATTATTGAGTATATGGTAATAGATATGCAAAAACTCCACTTCATGAACACACAAAGCATACAAATGAGTTACAATTTTTTCACTCTCAAATGAAACTACTTCCGCTACTTTATCTGGCTTTACTCGAATCCCTACTTCCTCTTTTATCTCTCGTACAAGAGCATCAAGGAGTGGTTCATTTGGTTCAAGTGTTCCACCAGGGAATCCCATCCTTCCATCCCATCTATCAATCATAATCACAGCAGGACAAATAGTATGTTTCATCTCATCCATAAAGTATTTCCAAGGAGCCATCTCATTTGTATAGATACACAAAAACACAGCATTCTTCTTTGTTTGTGATAAGTTACCAAATTCTATTCTTGTCGCCATCTTATAA
>CAZHJR010000034.1:17683-19781 GCA_964533335.1 uncultured Helicobacter sp.
AGCTCTTTAGCTACTGGTAAAAGTGTTTGCAAAATAAGTGAAGATTTTCCACTTCCACTTACCCCAGTAATAGCTACAAGGTTTTTAAGTGGAATTTTTGCACTTAATCCTTTGATATTATTCAGGTTTACATTGTGTATCTCTATCCACTCCTCTTGTGGTCTTCTTTTGTAGTATTTAATCTCTTTTCTACCACTTAAATAATCGGCTGTGAGTGTATTTGATTTGAGTAGTTCCTCCATCGTTCCACTAAAAACAACCTCTCCACCAAATTTTCCAGCATTTGGTCCGATATCCACGATAAAATCAGCAGCTTCCATTGTCTCTTTATCATGTTCTACAACGATTACAGTATTTCCTTTATCTCTAAGAGCTAAAAGAGTTTTGATAAGTTTAGCAGTATCTCTTTCATGAAGTCCAATACTTGGCTCATCTAGTACATACAACACCCCTGTAAGCCCACTTCCTATTTGACTAGCAACTCGTATCCTTTGAGCTTCTCCACCACTAATTGTTCTTGCATCTCGCCCTAAAGTGATATACCCTAACCCCACATCAAAAAGGAAAAATATTCTCTCTTTTATCTCTTTTAAAATAGGAGTTGAAATCATCTTATTTTGAGTATTAAAATGGGCAAAGTTTTCATCGTTGTGGAAAAAAATATGGCTATCTTCAATCGGCATATCTAAAATATCACTGATTTTTTTATCAGCAACCATTACACTTAAACTTGCTGGCTTTAATCTATATCCACCACAACTATCACATTTTTTTTCACTCATATACTCTTCACTATCACTCTCTGACTTTATCATATCGTAAGCAATTTTTGTAATCCCTTCCCAAGTACGAGTAAGCTTATGTCGTTTCCAAAAGAAAGAGAACTCCTCAACACCTCCATGTAAAATAGCCCCTCTCTGATGTGATTCAAGCTCTTTAAATGGTATTTTTGTATTTATTTTTGCCTCTTCACAATAAGCTTGAAGCATCTTAAAATAGAACCCTTTATTAAATCCATAGATAACTTTAATAGCACCTTCATCGATAGAAAGCTCTTCATTTATCACTTTTTTCATATCAAGTGCATATCGTATCCCTAATCCATCACAAGCAGGACAAGCACCTTTTGGAGAGTTAAAAGAAAAACTAAGTGGTTCAAGTGGCTCAAAAGAGATTTTACAATCAAAGCAAGCCATATGCTCACTATAATGGATATGAGCTTCTGTCCCCACTTCTTCATGATTGAGTACATCAATCTCAAGCTCTCCAAAACTCTCTTTGAGCCCTTTTTCTACACCCTCCGCGATTCTTTGACGATTTTCATCTTTGACTACAACTCTATCAATCACCACTTTAATTGTATGCATTTGTGATTTTCCAAGGTCAATCTCTTCATCAAGCCGAACCATCACCCCATCAACCATCGCTCGTACATACCCTTTTGCTCTCATTGAATCAAACAAATCAGCAAATGTCCCTTTTTTACGGTTTACTAATGGAGCTAAGATAACTATTTTAGACTCATCTGGAAGAGATAAAACCTGCTCAATAACATCACTACTAGACATTTTTGATATTTTTTTCCCACATTTATGACAATGTTGCACCCCTACCCTTGCATATAAAAGCCGTAGATAATCGTATATCTCTGTGATAGTTCCAACTGTACTTCGTGGATTTTTTGAGGTTGTCTTTTGGTCAATCGCAATAGCAGGAGTCAGCCCCTCAATCCTCTCAACATCTGGCTTTCCAACTTTTCCTAAAAACTGTCTAGCATAGGCACTTAATGATTCTATATATCGTCTCTGCCCCTCTGCATAAAGTGTGTCAAATGCTAGAGTTGACTTCCCACTTCCACTTAGTCCTGTAAAAACGATTAGCTTATTTTTTGGTATCTCCAGTGAGATATTTTTTAGATTGTTTTCATTTGCATTGTATATTTTTATTGTATCTGTCATAAGGATTTCCATTTTTGGTAATTTAAAAAACTGAACATTATAGCAAATTAAAAGAAAAGGGAGCTGTTAGTGAAATAATTTTAATAAGGTTTATTAAATTTTTCCATTTAGCGATTTTATTTTTTCTTTAAGAAGGGGTA
>CAZHJR010000035.1:0-19087 GCA_964533335.1 uncultured Helicobacter sp.
GTCGTGCTGAAATTGAAGAGCATGAAGCTTTATATAGAGAGTGGAAAGCGAAAGAATGACCCTATTTAGATTATTCCTATAAGGGCATCAAATTTTAAATTTGAGGTTTTCTTAGTTTAGAACAACCCTATTTGTCATCATTTACTTCATCGTTATTGAATTGTTTTTGTTCATAAAAACTACATGCTATTCCACTACTTTGTTTCACAACAGTCGAGGGTATCTGTTTTGACTTGAAACCATAAGCTTTACAACCATGGGGTTGACTTGACTGCCAAGTAACAAAATAAAATTTACATTTTTGACATATTATTCTTTCACTCATTTTGTAATCTTAGCAAAAAGAGATAAAATTATTATTTAGTAAATCAAACTAGGACTTAACAACTAAAAGAATAAAGTAATAAATCAACGCAAGTATTTAACAAATAAAAAAATAAAGTAGTAAATCAAAATAAGACTAATTTTATCTTATTTCGGATACACTTCAAATATCAAAATTGCACCGTTGGAATAAAATATGAAAGTATCAATTTTATACACAATTATGTGGTAAAAATAGGATATCTTTTGATGTTTTATTGTAAAAGAAAAAATAAAATTAAGGACAAATTATGGAAGTATATTTAGATAATAATTCAACAGCTCCAATAGATCCAAAAGTAAAAGAGATAGCATGTAAAAGTGCAGATATTTTTGGAAATGCAAATGTTATCTATAAACAAGGTATAGAGACAAGAGCAGAATTAAACAAAGCCTACGATGTGATTTATGGTAGCTTAAATGCAAGTGATGATGATGATATTATTTTTACATCATCTACAACAGAAGGGAATAATGCAGTTATAAAAACATTTCTTGATGCTTTTTTAAAAGGGAATGGTAAAAATCATTTTATCTCTTGTATTGCTGAACATTCAAGTATAAAATCACCTCTTGCATATTGTAAAACTTTTGGAATGGAAGTTACTTATCTAGGGACTGATGAAAATGGACTTGTAAGTGTTGAAGAGTTAAAAAAAGCGATTAAGCCTACAACGGCACTTATCACAATTTTAACTGCTTCAAATGAAACAGGAGCAATCCAACCAATTAAAGAGATGGCAAAAATTGCTCATGAAGCTGGTGTTCCATTTCATACAGATGGTGCTCAAGCGATTGGAAAGATTAAGGTGGATTTACAAGATTTAGGTGTTGATTATTTTACTTGGTCAGCTCATAAATTTCATGGACCAAAAGGTATCGGAGGACTTTTTATAAAAGCGAAAGCACCATTTATACCTCTTATTCATGGAAGTAAAAATGTGATGGGTGGCAAAAGAGCTGGAAGTATTTATAACAATGGAATATTTGCAATGGCTAAAGCAATTGAGATAGCAAATTCTGAAATGACTATTGCCTATATGAAAAATCATATTGGAAATCTTAGAGATAAACTAGAAGATGCTATTTTAAAAATACCAGATACAAAATCATATGTTCCAAAAGAATATAGATTGAACAATCTTGTAGTGGCATCTTTTAAAGGGATAGAAGGTGAAGCGATGCTTTGGGATATGAATAAAAATGGAATTTATATCTCAACAGGAAGTAGTTGTAGTAGTGAAAGTTTAGAAGCAAGTGCAGTTGTTGAAGCACTTGGTGAGAAAACAGAGATAGCAAATGCTACAGTAATGTTTGCTCTTAGTAGATTTACAACTCATGAAGAGATTGATTATGTAATAGAGAAGTTACAAACAATTGTTGAAAGATTAAGAAGTATCTCGATGACTTATGCAAAACAAAAAGCATTTAGTGTTCACGAGAGAGAAGAATAAAAGAGTAAGAAAAGGAGAATATGTATTATGGCTAGAAGTGATTTAGTAAGTGGAAATGTTTGGGAACAATATAGTAAAAAAGTTCAAGAGAGAATGGATAATCCAAAAGCTATGGGTGAACTCACAGAAGAAGATGCAAAAAGATTAGGTGGAAAACTGATCGTTGCAGATTTTGGTGCTGAGAGCTGTGGTGATGCTGTCAGGTTATATTGGGTAGTTGATACAACTACAGATAAAATTATCGATAGTAAATTCAAATCTTTTGGTTGTGGTACAGCTATCGCTTCAAGTGATGCAATGGCTGAACTTTGTATAGGAAAAACTGTTGATGAAGCTATCCATATCACAAATACAGAGGTTGAACAATTTTTAAGAGACGATGATGGAACTCCAGCTGTTCCACCACAAAAAATGCACTGTTCTGTTATGGCATATGATGTTATTATTGAAGCTGCTGCTCAATATAAAGGTGTTGAAAGAAGTACCTTACAAAATCAAGATATTGTATGTGAATGTGCAAGAGCGACAAAACAAGATATTATCAATGCAATTAAAACTTATGATTTAAAAACGGTAGAAGAGATAGGATTACAAACTAAAGCTGGAACTTATTGTAAATCTTGTATTAAACCAGGTGGACATGAAGAGAAAGATATCTATTTGGTAGATATACTTAAAGAAGTAAGAGAAGAGATGGAGCAACAAAAACTCGTGGATGCAGCAAATACAACAGCAACTGGGGAAAATGCATTTGATAAGATGACAATAGTTCAAAGAATCAAAGCAGTTGATGCTGTAATTGATGAGTATATTCGACCTATGCTTATTATGGATGGTGGAAATATGGAGATTATTGATATTAAAGAGAACCTTCCATATTATGATATTTATATCAGATATCTTGGTGCTTGTGGAAGTTGTGCAAGTGGAAGCACAGGGACATTGTATGCAATTGAATCAACATTAAAACATAAAGTAGATGAGAATATTAGAGTTTTACCAGTGTAAAGCTCTCTTTTCTAAGAGTATAAAAAAAGCCTCCAAATTTTTTTTGGAGGCTTTTTTATTTTAAATAAATCTATCAGATTTTATTTTGTTCCTAAATATTCAGAAACTGATTTGTAAAGAGCACTTATATCTGTTTTTCCAACAAAGTCATCTACACCTATTGATACCATTTTATTTTTAATAGCAGTTGTAGTCATACTTGAATTAACAATAATAGGAATATGAGAAAGATCAGACGTTCCTTTAATAAACTGAGCAACTTGAAAACCATCAGTGCCTGGCATTTCAATATCTGTGATAACACACCCAACATCTTGCGGATTTATGTGTTTGAGTCTCTCAACTAAATCTGTACCATTATGAAAGATTTCATATTTTGCCTCAATTTTTTTGAAAAATGCTACCAAAATTTCTCTAGCAACTTTGCTATCTTCAGCAGCTAAAATATATTTTTTGTTATTTACTGGTTTATCTATATACTTATCTAACTGAGTTTGCCCATCATCTGTCCAACCAATATCAACCAAAAGTTGTTCTGCATTAAATACTGTACAGAGTTTTGTTTGTTTATTTACTTCAACATAAGTGGTGTATGTTACTTTTGCATTTTGTTCTTCAGTATTAATCAATTCAGCGGTTGTTTTTTCAACGATATTGATAACATCTTTTACTAAAAAACCAATTTGGTGATTATTAAATTCACAAAAAATAATGAGCTTGTATTGGTCAATTGGAAGTGCAGGATGTCCCAACCATCTATCAAGGTTGACAAGAGTAATAGGAACACCCCTTATAGTTGCAATACCTTGTATAATATCATTATCAGTTGGTGTATCTGAAATACTTACCTCTTCGGTTATTATAAAAGCTTTAATTTTTGCAATATTGATAGCATAAATATTTCCTTTACCAGTATAAAAAACGGCAAGTTGTTGCACATTTCTAAGGTGAGCTCTTGTTAATTGTTCAACACTATTACTAATACCACTCATAATATCTTCCTCATATATGTAAATTTGTTAAATTTTATCTTGACTTTACTTAAAAAACAACCCTAAAGGGTAAAAATCAAAGTAATCTTTGTACTAATTTTTATTTTTCTATAACTTGCAGTGAAGCTATTACATCATCTAAATTAGCTAGTGGAATATGCACTTTCCATTCAATATCAGCACCATTCAAAGATATCGCGATACTTGCAACTGTATCTGTACCTTTTCCATACGGTTCGCTAATAGTTGTGATACTTATAAATCCCTTCTTACTATTTGCTAGTGGAATTATTTTCGTTTCATTTGACATAATTGGCTCCTTTTGATTTATGCAAGAATTCTATCGGTTATTTGTTTAACACCATCTTTTTTTATAAGACTAATCAAACTTTTACTTATAGTTTCAATATCGGCAGTTAAAATCTCTTCGATAATTTTTTCATCTAATTCATTTTGTGATTTTAAAAAACATAAACCTTCATCAAGTAAAAATTTTGCATTGTAGTATTGATGATTTAAACTTGCATGTGGATAGGGGATAAAAAGTGTTGGTATCCCTAAAGCACAAAGTTCCCATAAAGAACTTGCCCCACTTCTACTAACCGCAAAATCTGCTCTATTCATAAATTCTAAAATATTTTTATCAAAATCAAAAACGACCGCATCTATATCATTTTCTTTATAAAATGTTTTGCATTTTTCTAAATCATTTTTTCCTGTTTGATGGATAATAGAGATACCTTTCTCTTTTAGAAGTGGAGCTATTTTTATCGCAAAATTATTAATAGCCGTTGCACCTTGCGAACCACCTAAAAAGATAATTGTTTTAATCTCTTTTCTTACCCTTTGAAAATTAAAAAACTTTTGATTGATTGGATAATCTTTGATAGATGAATTTTTATC
Organism: uncultured Helicobacter sp.; assembly: GCA_964533335.1. Lineage (GTDB taxonomy): Bacteria > Campylobacterota > Campylobacteria > Campylobacterales > Arcobacteraceae > CAIJNA01. The sequence continues at coordinate 4,721 of CAZHJR010000035.1, forward strand.
ATAAGAGCTAAAAACCTCTTTTGCATATTTTGAGGTTACTTTATTTAAATTTCCCATTACTGAATTTTGTTCGTGTATATAAAGTTCACGACCACCAATAATTGCTCCAAAAGAAGCACTAGCAGCACTAAATCCACCAACACTTATAACTTTTTTGACATGATATTGATTCATAATCTCTCTACAAAAAAAAGCCTCTTTGATGATTTTAAATAATGAAGTAAATTTACCAAAAAAGCTTTGATTTACTACACCTTTTGTATCAAGAAAATACTTTATTGCAATTTTTTCATAATTTGCAAACCAATCTTGGTCAGCCCCTTTTGTAGAACCTATAAAAATGACTTTATATCCCCTGTTGTATAACTCATCTATTAAACTTCTAGCAACTGCCAAATGTCCACCAGTTCCACCACCAGTTACAACTATATAATTATTGTTATTTTTTTTCATATCTCTCCCATATACATTCTTCATCCATTGATGGTCTGTTTTGTAATACATCAAAAGGAGCATACTCCTCTTTGTATCCCATACTATAGTGATCTTTTAACCAATATCCCAAAAACATATAAGGGATTTTTGATAGTTTAGCCATACTAAGCTGAATCAAAATAGAAAACTTTCCAAGTGACCTGTTTTGGTAATCATGGTCATAGTAGCAATAAATTGCTGATATGCCATTTTCCAGCACATCACTTAGTGCTACACAAATCAGTTTATCATCTAAAAAATATAAAATCTCTTTCCCATAACTACTCGCTCCATCAACATAAGAAGTTTGGTAATCTTTTGGTGAGATATTATTTCGTGGCCAATCTTTTTTTTCACTCATATAGTTATGATATTTGTTAAATAGATTGAGATGGTCAATACTTAATGTTGGTTTTTGGATGTAAATTTTAAGGTCTTTATTTTTATTTAATATTCTTCTATGTGATGGGGTAAATTTAAAATCAGCAACATCAATTCGTATTGTTTTACACTCAAAACACCCTTTACATTCTGGGGCAAAATGGACATATCCAAATCTTCTCCAACCCCTTTCAATCATCTTATAGTGTGTTGCATCATCACAAATAGGCATATACTTATACCTAATGTCAGATAACTTATCATCTATGTAAGCACAGGGTTTATCTTCCTCAAATAATTCACTTGTATTTTCATTTTTATTCATTCTCCTATTATATCAAAAGTGCTATAATAAACTCTTTTTGAAATGGTATAAGAGGTGATTAGAATGATGCGAGTTTTGGTATATTTTTTCTTTTGTAGCACTATTGGTTTTGCTTTGCAAATAGATGATGCTATAACTTTCTCTAAAGATGAGATAGAGTATCTACAAGAAAAAAAAGTTATTAAAATGTGTAATAATCAAAATTGGGAACCAATTGAGTTTGCCCCAAATGATGACCAATCAAATATGAGTGGAATTGCCATAGATGTTTTAAAACTTTTGGAAAAAAAATTAAATGTTCAATTTCAAAATGTACCAACGAAAGATTGGAGTGAATCACAACAGTTTTTAAAAGAGAAAAAGTGTGATATTTTACCAGCAGCTGGGAAAACACCTACAAGAGAAGAGTATGCAAATTTTACAGCACCGTATCTTGATTATAAAATAGCCATTATTACAAAAACAGACACTCCGTTTATAGAAAATATGTCACAACTTGATAACAAAATAATGACTCGAAAAAAGGGGAGTAGTCTTATTGATACAATGAGAAAATTAAATCCTATGGTAACTATTTTGGAAACGAGTAATTACTTAGAATCGCTCACTATGGTACAAAATAATAAAGCTGATTTTACTATAGCACCAGTTCCAGAGGCATCTTATTATATGTCAAAGTTTGGACTTTATGATCTTCATATCGCTGGATATCTTGATAAACCAATGAAACTTTCAATAGCAGTAAGAAAAGATGATACACAATTAGTGAATATATTAGATAAAGGATTATTGAGCATAAAACCATCTGAGATGAAACAAATTTATGATGATTGGACACATATTCAATTTAAAGAGTTTTTTTGGGAGACAAAAGTTGCCAAAGCGATTGGGATAGCTATTTTTGTAGTGATTTTATTGATTTTGTATAGAAATTTTTTAATTACAAGAGCCAATAGAGATCTTAAAATTGCAGTTGAGGAGAAAACAAAGGAGTTAGAAAATCTCAACAAAGAGCTTATCGAATATAGTGCACAATTAAAAGATTTAAATGAAAATTTGGAACAAAGAATTGTAATAGAGATTGAAAAAGTGAAGAAAATAGAAAATCAACTTTTTCAGTCAGAAAAGATGGCTGCTATGGGGGAGATGATAGGAAATATTGCACATCAGTGGAGGCAACCTCTTAGTTTGATTTCTACCTCTGCAACAGCTGTTTTAATGCAACAAGAGTTAAGTATATTAGAGGAAAAATATGTAACTGCTAGGATGAATGATATCAATAATGCAGCACAATTTTTATCAAAAACTATCAATGATTTTAGAGATTTAATCAAAGGTGATTTGATTTTTGAAAAGTTTAATATACAAGAGAATATCAATAAATGCCTTATTATCGAAGATCCAATTTTGAGAACTCATCAAATAGAACTTGTGAAAAATATTGATGAAGCGATAGAGATAGTTTCGTATCAAAACCCTATTATTCAGTCTTTAATGAATATTATCAATAATGCAAAAGATGTTTTAGTCGAAAATAATATTGAAAAAAAATATATTTTTCTAAGTGCAAAAAAAGAAGATAGTAGTGTTTTAATATCTGTAAAAGATAATGGAGGTGGTATTGGAGAAGATATTATTGAACATATTTTTGAGCCTTATTTTACAACAAAACATAAATCTCAAGGGACGGGACTTGGACTTCATATGACTTATAGTATGATACAAAATGAGTTACAAGGGGAAATTATAGTAAAAAATAGAACTTATGAATATGAAGATAAAATTTATAATGGAGCTGAATTTATTATAAAGCTACCTCTTGAATTAGAGATGTTACCAACACGACAAAATAAATAAAATAAATCGTAAGGAGAGATGATTGAATATTATAGAAGATACATTAGAGCATTTAAAGTTGAGCAATTGTAGTGCAGATAGCACTTTTTTTCAAGCAGTTAAAGAGGTTTTAGAGTCAATAGCACCACTTATCGAATCAAATAAAAAATACCAAGATAATTCTATTGTAAAAAGATTGGTAGTGCCAGATAGACAGATTCAATTTAAAGTAAGTTGGTTAGATGACAATAACCAGATTCAAGTTAATAATGGGTATAGAGTGCAATTTAACAATGCACTTGGTCCTTATAAAGGGGGACTACGGTTCCATCCAAGTGTGAATAGTGGGATTTTGAAATTTTTGGGGTTTGAACAAATACTGAAAAATTCCCTTACAGGACTTCCAATGGGTGGTGCTAAAGGTGGAAGTGATTTTGATCCAAAAGGGAAGAGCGATACTGAAGTGATGAAGTTTTGCCGTTCTTTTATGATGGAGTTACATAAATATATAGGTTCACGAATCGATGTTCCTGCTGGGGATATTGGTGTTGGTGGAAGAGAGATAGGATATCTGTACGGAACTTACAAACATATCACCTCTTCATACGATGGTGTTCTTACAGGAAAGCCATTTTTCTTTGGTGGTAGTTTGATGCGACCTGAAGCTACTGGCTATGGAGTGGTTTATTTTGCAAAAGAGATGTTGGAACTTGAACATAAAAAACCACTCTTAGGACAAATTTGTACAGTAAGCGGTAGTGGAAATGTAGCAATTTATACAATTGAAAAGTTAAAACAACTAGGGGCAATACCTGTAACTTGTAGTGATAGCAAAGGATTTATATATGATAAAAGAGGGATTGATGTTGAGCTTCTTAAAAAGATAAAATTTGAAAAAAGGCTCTCTTTAGAGGCTTATCTTGAAACATATAAAAGTGCAGAGTATGTGAAAGTGGAGGATTATCACAAGGATGCTCATGGAGTTTGGAGTATCCCTTGTTATGCTGCTTTTCCTTGTGCAACACAAAATGAACTTACTTTAAATGATGCTAAAAATTTGATTGCAAATGGAATAGAAATTGTAACAGAAGGTGCAAATATGCCTACAACTCCTGAAGCTACATTATTGCTACAAAAAGAGGGCATACTTTTTGCTCCTGCAAAAGCTGCAAATGCTGGTGGAGTTGCTGTAAGTGGGTTTGAGATGAGTCAAAATGCTTCTATGCAAAGATGGTCATTTGAAGAGGTTGATGGAAAATTGCAAGAAACAATGAAACAAATTTCAAAAAAAGTTGTTCTCACTGCAAAAGATTATGGGGTTGAGAGAAATTATGTTCATGGTGCAAATATCGCTGGATTCAAAAAAGTAGCTGATGCTATGATTGCTGAAGGAATATAAAAAATAATTTATAAGAGAGACAATGGAAGATTTATCATTACAAATAGAAGAACTTATATCTCAAAATGCTCCTGATTTTGAGATAGCAAAGCTTATAAAAAATAGTGTAAAGGGGTATCTTTCATCACTTGATGAGATATTTAACGATTCTCAAGGGAAAGATTTTTTTGTAAAACATACAAAAACAATCGATGGGTTTATTAAAATTTTATACCGTTATCTTTTACGGAAACATTTTGGTGATTTTTTACCGATGAGCAACTCTATCCCTATCACATTAGTTGCCCTTGGAAGTTATGGAAGGGAACAACTTTGTGTTTATAGCGATATTGATTTGATGGTACTTTATAAAGATATTAAAGGATTCAACCTCAAACCAATTATGGAAGAACTTATGATTCTTGCTTGGGATAGTGGACTCAAACTTGGCTCAAGAGTGCATGAACTTGATGAGGTGATAGCCGCTGTTCGTACCGACATAACCATCAAAACTTCTATTATAGAATCAAGGTTTATTTATGGATCTAAAATACTTTGGTATGGATTTCAAAATAAACTTTCAATTATCCAAAAAGAGTTTCAAAAAGAGTTTGTATTGGAAAAACTAAGTGAACACAAAACACGACTTTTAAAATATCCACTTAAAATGGAACCAAATATTAAAGATGGATATGGTGGGATGAGGGAATCTAATATGCTTTTTTGGATGGCAAATATTAGATATGGTGTAGGAAGTACAAAAGATCTTATAGGGGTTCATTTTAGCGATGGTGAATATAAATCTTATAGAAGTTCTTTGGAATTTGTATTTAGAGTACGAAATGCACTCCATTTAATTGCAAAGAAAAAACTTGATAGTGTTAATTTTGATGTTTTGCCAGAACTTGCTTCAAAATTAGGGTTTGTCCATACTCATAAACTCTCAAAAGAGAGACAATGTATGGAAAAACTTTTTGAGTCTTTGCATAATATACACTCTTTTAGTTCTATTATGGTAAAAAAAATAGTCAGACCCTATCTCTTTGAAGCTAAAAATATTTCCAATTTAAAACCAAAAAGAATCAAAAAGAATCTTTTTATTTGTGATGATCATATTCTTTATACCTCTTTTAAACGAAAACCAAGAACACTTTTTGATTTGCTAAAAGAATTAAATGAACTTCCTACAACTATCAAAAAGTTCGATAATTCTTATGTTTATTTTGTGAAACAAACTATTTTACCATCCAATCTAACTATGAAAGTGAAACAACAAATTAAAACATTGCTCGAAAAAGAGAACCTTCACCCAATCGTTAAAATGTTGTATAAAGCAAATCTTTTTAAAGCGATACTTCCATCTGTAAAAATGATAACAAATCAGCCACAATTTGATGGTTATCATACCCATCCTGTTGATATTCATACGATAAAAGCACTGTGGCATATCAATAATATCAAAGATAGTTTTGTACTAGGTATCTACAATGAACTTTCAAAAAACAACAAATCGCTTCTCAATTTTTTAGTATTGTTTCACGATATTGGGAAAGGGAGAAAGAAAGATCATCATATTGTAAGTCAAGATCTATTTAAAAAGTTTGCAAAATCTATCAATCTTAGTGAAGCAAATATCACTCTTGCTTCAAGGATTATCAGATATCACAATCAAATGTCAGCAACAGCAACTAATGAAGATATCTATTCTCAAAAAGTGATTTTAAATTTTACAGCATTGATTCAAACCAAAGAAGCACTTGATTTACTCTATTGTTTAACCTATTGTGATATTAATTCTGTTGGAGTTGGTGTTTATAAAAGTAGTACAGCAAATCTATTAAAAGAACTTTATCTTCAGAGTATTCAAAGTTTTGAAAATGAAGGACTTTTAAAAGATAGCAGCAGAAGAATTCAAAAAGAAAATGCAATCAAAAATAATAAAGATTTCCAAAATTTAGACCCAAAAATGCAAAAGAAGATTTTAAGTATTGAATCAACTCAGCTTTTTTTAGTGCATAAAGCAAGTGAGATTATCAACCTAGCAATACAAGCGAAAGATGTAACAACTGCAAAGTATGAGATAGACAATAAAGAGAATCTTATCATTAAAATTATTAGGGTAAATCCACTCAATCTTGGGTATCTACTTGGAAAACTGAGCTTTTTAGATTTAGCAAGTATGGATATTTTTAAACTCTATGATGGGAAAAAATATTTTGAAATACGATTTGGTAGTAGTGTGTATGAAGATGATTTATTGTTTATAGAAGAGATTTTGCAAAACTCATTTGATATGACGAAAAAATTTCCACATAGAAAGCCAATTATCCACAGAGAAGATATCAAAATTGACTGTAATCATAGGGATGAGTTAGCTCAAGTAAAAATAGAAACAAAAGACCAAAAAGGGCTTTTTGCTTATATTGCTCAGATTTTTGATGATTTTAATATTGAGATAGAGAGTGCGAAAATCCACTCAATTAGAGGAAAAGTAAATGACCTTATTTTAATTGAGAAAAATGGCAATTTTTGTGTTAACCAAGAGAAAATACTTGAACTTTTGTGTTAACAAAGTGATTGCATTTAGGTAAGTTTGATTATAATTTTTCTTTATTTTATATAGGTACAAAAAACGATGACAAAACATTTATTATTTCTTTTTCTTTTTACTCTATCGTTGATGGCAAAACCCATCGATAGAGTTTCAGTGCAACTTTTATGGAAACACCAATTTGAATTTGCTGGATTTTATATGGCAAAGAAGAAAGGGTTTTATGAAGATGCGAAACTCGATGTTGCTATTAAAGAGTATGATTTTGGAATAAATGTCACAAAAGAGGTTGAAAAACAAACAGCAACATTTGGAGTAGGTTATCCAAATATTCTCCTTGATAAATCTAATGGTGCCAATATCGTATTACTCAATGCACTTTTTCAAACCTCTCCACATATACTTGTTGTTTTAGAAAAATCTGGAATTAATACAATTGAAGATTTTAAAAATAAAAAAATAATGATAGAAAACGATGCAATACAAAATGCTCCACTTTTAAGTATGCTTTATGCTCATAAACTCTCTTTAAACGATATAAAACTTATCAAGCCTAGCTTTAATATTGATGATTTAATAGAGGGAAAAGTAGATGTTTTCTCAGCATATAGTTCAAATGAACTTCATAAACTTGACGAACTAGGGATAAAGTATAAAGTATTTAATCCTAAAAATTATGGATTTGATTTTTACAATGATTTACTTTTTACCTCTAAAAACTTAGTAGATACAAATCCAGAATTAGTTTCTAGATTTCAAAAAGCAACGCTTAAAGGGTGGGAATATGCTTTTTCTCATATTGATGAGACGATTAGACTGATACAAGCTGAGTATAACACTCAAAATAAATCGTACAAAGCTTTGGAATATGAAGCAAAAGTTTTAAAAGGTTTGGGATATATGAATGGTGTTCCATTTGGAAATATCAATGAGAGCAAACTTAAAAGAATCCAGGATATCTATGGACTTATGGGACTTATGAATAAAGATATTGAATATAAAGAGTTTATTTTTGATAGTAAAAAATTATTTCTCTCGCAAGAGGAGAAAGAATTTATTAAAAATAAAGTGATACAAGTTTCAGTTTCTAAAGATTGCAGACCTTTTAGTTTTCAAAGTGAAGATGGAGCCCCTACAGGAATATCTGCTGAATTTTGGGATATTTTAGTTCATGAGTTGGGATTAAAAGTGCAATACTCATTTCATGATTCATTTACAAAACAGCTAGATGATATTAAAAATAAAACAGCAGATGTTATATTTAGTACAGGGGAAACAAAAGATAGAAAACAATATGCCATTTTTACAGATCAATATATCTCTTTTCCTATCTCAATAGCAACACAAAAGGATGAAGATTTTATAGAAGATTTTACAAAAGTTTTAAACAAAAAGATAGCAGTAGGAAAAAATTTCACAGCACATAAATTATTACAAGAGAAATATCCACAGATAGATTTTGTATTTGTAGAAAGTATTGTAGATGGGCTTCAACTGGTGGAAGATGGAGAAGTGTTTGGCTTTGTTGATATGAAGCCAGCACTTACTTATAATATTAAAAGAATGCAATATAAAAATGTCAAAATAGCTGGGAATACTGGTGTAGATTTTAAAGTATCGGTAATGATACGAGATGATTACCCACTTTTACAATCAGCTTTAAATAAAGTGATAGGGACAATGGATGGCGAGAAAGTTAATAATATTGCAAAAAGATATGAAAATATAGAATTTGATACATCAGGTGACTATACAGTTTTTTACATCATTATTGGCTTGATTGTTATTTTGGTTTTACTTTTAGCTTTTAGACAATTTATCTTAAATAAAGCAAATCAAAATCTTAAACTTATAGTAGAAGAGAAAACAAGAGATTTGCAAGAGTTAAATGAGTCATTAGAGATAAGGGTACAAAAAGCTATCGAAGAAAATAAAAGTAAAGATATGATTCTTTTTCAACAATCAAAAATGGCTTCAATGGGGGAGATGATAGGAAATATTGCCCATCAGTGGAGGCAACCACTTAGTGTAATAAGCACTTCAGCAACTGGACTAAATTTTAAAATAGATTATGGGATGGAGGTACCTAAAGAGGAGATTGTTGAGACACTTGAAAGGGTAAATGAAACAGCACAATATTTATCAAAAACGATAGATGATTTTCAAGATTATCTCAAACCTCCAAAAAGAGATGAAGAGTTTAATGTCAAAGAGGTGATTATAAAAAATCTTGAGATGTTTGGAAAGGCATTTTCAAATAATGATATTGAGATTATTTTAGACCTCAATGATGTGATGTTGCAAAATTGTCAAAATGAACTTCTCCAAGTGAGCATTAATATTTTAAACAATGCAAAAGATGCCCTCAAAGATGCTCCATATGAGGTTAAGTTATTGTTTATCTCTAGTTATAAAGAGGATGAATTTGTAGTAATCTCAATTAAAGATAATGCAGGTGGGATTCCACAAGATGTTATGCCAAAAATATTTGATGCTTATTTTACAACAAAACATCAGTCACAAGGGACAGGGCTTGGACTTTATATGAGTTATCAGATTGTTACTAATAGATTTGGTGGGACAATTGATGTATCAAATGAAGAGTATGAATATCAAGGTAAAAAATATAAAGGGGCTCATTTTAAGCTGATTTTACCAATAAATGTGGTTAAATGTGACTTATAATTTGTACTAATCTGGAGGATAAAAAATGAATATAATTAAATTAGGATTTTTAGTGATAGTAACCCTCTCTTCATTGTGTGGTGAAGTTCTTAAGATTGGTATCTTGCCTACATTAGATAGTAAAAAAATAATCTCTATGAATCAACCTTTAAAACAATTTCTTGAAGCGGAACTCAAACAAGATGTTGAATTATATAGTTCAAACGGGTTCAAAAACTTTTTTGAGGACTCAAAAAATGGGCAATTTGATATGCTTATCACTGCTCCACATTTTGGTGTTTTACATCTTAATGATGGATTTACTCCAGTTTTAAGATATAGTGCTCCATTAAAGCCAATCTTTGTAATTCGTAAAGATAGTAAATTAAAGAAAATTAGCGAATTAAAAAATAAGAGAATAGCACTTTCAAGTGAACTCTCAGCATCTTCAATTGGTGGGATTAAGGTTCTTCTTGATGCAAAGCTTCAAAACAATGTTGATTATAAGTTGGTTGTGAGAAGTTCCCACCTAAATGCAATCATGAGTGTATTGCTTGGTGAAGCAGATGTTGCAATTACGACATATACTCCCGTGAGTCAAATAACAGATGAGGCAATAAAAAACAATATAAAATACTTAGAGAGTGATTTTAATATGCCACATGTATTTACGATAACCCATCCAAGAGTTTCAAAGCAAAAAGTAGCATCAATAAAGACAGCATTGCTAAAATTTGAAAAAACATCTGTTGGGGAACAATTTTTTAAAGATACAGGTTTTCAAGGTTATACCCAAATATCCAAAAAAGATATCAAAACTATACAACCAATATTACAAGAAACAAAAAACTTTTTAGGACTTAAATGAATCTTTTTAGAAGTCTGAGATTTAAACTTATTGCTTTTTCAATTATCATTGAAGTAGCAGTCCTATTTGTTCTTATAGTGAATAATTCAAGACTTATGGAGTCTCATCTAACATCTCTTGCAAAAGTGTATTTAGAGGATAAAAAAGCTGATTTACAAGCTACAATCCTCCCTTTATTACTTGTAAGAGACTATGGAGAGTTAAAATCACTTCTTAAAGGATATACAGATTCCAAAACACTTGTATTTGTATTTGTCAAAAAGGATGGGCAGATAGTTGCCTCTTCAAATTGGAATAGCAACAATACAAATTTGAAACTAAGTGATAAGTTTAATCCTGATGATGAAATTTTTTATGTAACAAAAAATATCACTTTTAGTGGTCAAAATTATGGAGATATCTATTTTGGGCTTGATACAAGATTTCTAAAAAATGCAAAAAATGAGCTTTTGACACAGAGTTTAATGATTGCCTTATTTGCGATTATTGTGAGTTTGATTTTATTGGTTTCGATTGGTTATTATCTTACAAAAAATCTTGCCCTTCTTAAAGATGCTGCAGAAAATCTCTCTAACAATAATTTCAATATCCAACTAGAGATACATACAAAAGATGAGATTGGCTTTTTGGCAAAAACTTTTAATAAAATGATATCTCAAATTAAAAATCAGCTTTCAACTATCAAAGAACAAAATAAAACTCAAGAGGAACTTATTGTTTCACTAGCAGGGGAAAATGCTAGAGTAAAAGCTATTCTTGAGAATGCTGTTGATGGTATCCATATCCTTGATTTAGAGGGAAATGTTGTGATGCATAGTGATTCATTTGCACAAAAACTTGGGTATTCTTTAGAGGAGATTAAGGATTTAAATATTGTCCATTTGAATAATACTTTTGATAGAGATTCAATACAAAAACTTGTTGAGAATATTGATACTTTTGAAACAACATATAAGAAAAAAGATGGCACTTTAATCGATGTAGAGATAAAAACAGCAGGTGTGGAACTTGATGGAAATATCTATTTATATGCTTCTTCAAGAGATATCACAGAAAAAAATAGAGCTCAAGAGGAACTAAAACAAAAAGATATACTTCTCTATCAACAAGCAAAAATGGCTTCAATGGGGGAGATGATAGGAAATATTGCTCACCAGTGGAGACAACCGTTAAGTGTTATCAGTACTTCTGTTACTGGAATGGGTATGAAAATAGAGTATGGGCTAAAAATAGAAGAAAAAGAGTTACTAGAATCACTAGATAGAGTGAACGATACAGTTCAATTTCTTTCAAAAACAATAGATGATTTTCAAGATTATCTTAAACCCCAACAACAAAATAGAGAGTTTAATATTAAAGATGTTGTTGAGAAAAATTTAAAAATGTTTGGAAAGGCTTTTAGTAATTATGATATTGAGATAACTTTAGATATGCAAGATGTGATGATTAATAATAATCAAAATGAGCTTTTGCAAGTTGTTATCAATATTTTAAATAATGCAAAAGATGCACTTAAAGAGTTTAAAGAAGAGAATAGGAAGATATTTATAGCGACATATCTTGAAGATAATAAGGCAATTATCTCTATCAAAGATAATGCAGGTGGGATACCGCAGGATGTATTGCCAAAGATATTTGATGCATATTTTACAACAAAACATAAATCCCAAGGGACAGGTCTTGGACTCTATATGAGTTATCAGATTATAAAAAATAGATTTCATGGAGTGATTGAGGCTTCTAATGAAGAGTATGAATATGAAGGTGAAAAACATAAAGGTGCAAATTTTAAAATAATCATGCCGTTATCTAGCTAAAATGTAAAAATTTTGTAATCTTAGAAGTAAAACTAAATAGGAATTATTATACTATTTCAAGTTATACAATGATTAAGAAAAAGAAGGGCTGATTATGAAACTATTTAGATACATATTAATGTGTGTACTTATGTTGTCATCTGGTATTGCTGAGACTTTAAAAATAGGTGTACTTCCTTATACTGATGCACTTAAAATTTTAACTATACATCAACCAATGAAGCAATTTTTAGAAGATGAATTAAAACAAAAGGTTGAGATTTATTCTGCTAGTAGTTATGAAGTTTTTTTTGAAGACACTAAAAATGGTCAGTTTGATATGATTATCACTGGACCACATTTTGGTCTTATCCATATTCAAAATGGTTTTATTCCAATCTTTAGATATAACACAGAGCTAAAACCAGTTTTTGTCGTTTTGAAAAATAGTCCTTATGCACAAGTAAAAGATTTAAAAAATAAAAAGATTTCAATGTCAAATTATTTATCAGTTTCTTCTATTGGTGGGATTAAAACATTGATTGATGAGGGATTTAAAAACAATAAAGATTTTAAACTTATCAATTCAAACTCACATACAAGTGCGATAATGAGTGTTGTTCTAGGTGATGTGGATGCTGCTATTACAACACATACACCAATTAAACAATTAACAGATGAAACAATAAAAAGTAAAATTAAAACATTTGAATCAGATTTTGCAATGCCACATCTTTTTACCCTTGCAAATCCTAAATTATCAGTAAGTAAGACACAAAGTTTAAAAAAAGCACTTTTAAAATTTGAACAATCTTTAGTGGGAAAAGAGTTTTTTACTACAACAGGTTATAAGGGTTATACTCAAATAACAAAAAAAGACTTGGATGCTATAAAGCCAGTTTTAGATGAAACGAAAGCTTTTTTAAAAATAAAATAGAATGAAATTTTTAAAAAGTATCCGATTTAAACTTATTGTTTTTTCTATTATTATAGAGGTTGTTATGCTTGGATTATTGATCACTAATAGTTCAAGGCTTATTGAAAGTCATCTTACATCACAAGCTACTAAACAGTTAGAAGATATCAAAGATAATTTTCATGCTTCTTTACTTCCTTTGTTGGTCGTAAGAGATTATGCAAGTTTAAACTCAATTTTAAAAGAATATACAAATTCTAATAAGATAAATTATATTTTTATCTATAAAGATGGGCAAATTATAGCTGCTTCAAATTGGGATGAGAAAAATCCGCTACCTATAGTAGATAGATTTTTTAATACACAATCTTCTATATATAATGCAAAAGTTGATATAGAATATATGCAACAAAAATATGGTGAAGTTTATTTTGGTCTTGATACAACTTTTTTGCAAACTGCAAAGGATGAGCTTGTTACACAAAGTTTTTTTATTGCATTACTTGAAATTGTATTGAGTGTAATATTACTTTTTTCAATAGGATATTTACTTACAAAAAATCTCTCTTTATTAACTGATGCAGCCGAAAGTATCTCTAATAATAATTTGGATGTTCAATTAAAAATCAACACCGAGGATGAGATTGGATTATTAGCAAAAACATTTAATAAAATGGTAGTGCAACTTACAAATAATCTTTCTACAATCAAAACACAAAATCGTGTACAACAAGAGTTAATTAAGTCATTAGACAATGAGATGAATAGTGTAAAAACTATTTTGGAAAATGCGGGTGACCCTATTCATATTTTAGATATTGATGGTAATCTATTTATGTATAGTGAATCGTTTAGGAAATCTTTGGGATACTCAAAAGAGGAGATAAAAAACTTAAATGTTAGCGATTGGGATAAAAACTTCAATCCTATCGAGATACAGAATTTAATGAAAGAGCAACAAACATTTGAAGCAATTCATACAAGAAAAGATGGTACGCGTTTCCCTGTTGAAATAACTACAACAGGTGTAATGTTAAATGATATAATGTATCTTTATGCAGCCTCAAGAGATATCACTGAGCGAAAAAATATACAAGAACAACTTCGTCAAAAGGATATGCTACTCTATCAACAAGCAAAAATGGCTTCAATGGGGGAGATGATAGGAAATATTGCTC
>CAZHJR010000036.1:0-18584 GCA_964533335.1 uncultured Helicobacter sp.
GTCAAAACACTTTCACAAGAGGAAGTTGATAACTTAATCGCTCATGCTGGACGATATGTGAAATTTAAAGAGGAATATCACACAAGTTCACAATCTTAACTCTTTTTAGAAACTGATTCTTTCAGTTTCTTTTTTATATAAATCCAACATGAAAGAAACCACACCATGCAACTCTTAGGAAAAAATGCTCCACTCGAAGTTACTCTAGCAAATATGTCCAATGTTTTAAAAAAACTTGATATCAAAACAACTCTATCAACTGAACTCCACCCACTTAAAAACTGTTTTTCGCTCAATCTTTCTTTTGATGGAGCAAAAAACTTTATCTATTCAAATGGAAAAGGGATAAATCACGAAGCAACTCTTGCTAGTGCTTATGGGGAGTTTATAGAAAGATTACAAACAAATAACTTTTTTAGTGACTTTTATTTGCCAAACAAAGAACATTTCCCTGATGAGATTTTATTTGATGTGGATAATTTTTTAGAAGATAATTTTGATAAAAAACTCAAAAAGATTTATGACCCGCATAATGAACTTAGTGGTGAAGATTTGGTAGATTTTAATAGTGCTTATGAAGATAAAATTGTCTGTTTACCATTTTTAAATCTCTCTACAAATAAAAGAGTTTTTATCCCTCAAAATATTATCAGTAATCTTTATGTTAGTAATGGGCTAGCTAGTGGCAATACACCAAATGAAGCAAAAGTACAAGCATTGAGCGAAATCATTGAGCGATATGTGAAGATAAAAGTTATCAAAGAGGGGCTTTCTTTACCTACTTTTGATGAAACAACTTTGCAAAAATTTGAAAAACTAAGTGAAGATATCAAAACATTAGAGCAAAATGGATATATTCTTCAAGTACACGATGCGAGCCTTGGTGGTGTATATCCAGTTATTGCAATCTCCCTAATCAATCCAATAAACTCTACCCTTTTTGTCTCATTTGGTGCTCATCCTATACTTGAAGTCGCATTAGAGAGAACTATGACAGAACTTATGCAAGGGAGAGATTTAACTCGTCTTGATAGCTTTGAAACTCCTACTTTTGATATGAACTTGGTCGATGATAGTTCCAATATCGAATCGCACTTTATCGACTCAAACGGGAAAATTGGCTTTGGTTTTTTAAGTGCAAAAAAAAGTTTCGCTACCGCACCTTGGGGATATGATGGGGAAAATAGCGAAGATGAATATGAGTTTTTAGTAAAAATCATTCACAATGAAAAAAAAGAGATATATTTGCGAGAATACAATTATTTGGGATTTTATAGTTGCCAAATTATAGTACCTAATTTTAGTGAAGTCTATCCGATAGATGATTTAATTTACAACAATAAAAATCAAGCAAAATTGGTACGAGATATGATTTTAAATATGGATGATTATGATAGTGAAGATATTTTAAATGCAATCTTACCACTTGATAATTCTCTTGATGTCGGAAAGTATATTGGTGTTGTTTTTGAAAATCCTTTTGCCATGCTTGAATGCAAAGCTGCCCTTCATATCTTTTTAGATGAACTTGAAGAGGCACGAGAACTCCTTAGCTTTAGTGATAAAAAACTTTCAATTGTAGTAAGTGAAATCATCCTAATGGAAAATGAGAATCTTCAATTTGATGATTTTAAAGAGGGTTTAATCGCTATTTTTGGAGAAGATTTAGTATTGAAAGCTCTCAAAATTATAGCTGGAGATGATTTTCTCATCGATACAACTTTAGATAAAAGTTATGAGAATATCTTAGCCCTTTATGATAAGATTGGAAGATATAAAGAATTGGCTTAGAAAAAGTCAATCTCTCCACTATCAGGCTCAACATATCTTACTATATTATTTCTCCCCATATCTTTTGCATCAATTAATGCCATTTCAGCTTTTTTTATCACCTCATTCATATCTTTTGAATCCTCAGGGAACATCGAAATACCGATACAAACAGTTTTCTTAAATTGATCATTATTAGGCGAAATTAAATATGTTTCAGTCAATCTATTTTTAATCTTCTCGGCAATCTCCAAAGTTTTTTCTTCATCTAAAACATTCACTAAAACTATTAAAAATTCTCCTCCACCAAATCGTACAGCAATATCTGAGCTTCTTATTGTTTCTTTTATCACATTTGCATACAATTTCAAAAACTCATCTCCAAATTTTGTACCATGTTCATCATTCACAGCTCGAAATCTATCAATATTAACAATCAAAACTCCCAAATTCATCTCTTCTCTAAGAGCCAATGGGATAAAATTTTTCATATCTTCATCAAATGATTGCCTGTTTTTAAGCTTTGTAAGGTGATCTACGAAAATTGAATTTTGTAACTCATTTAACACATATTTCATATATAAAACATTTGTAATCTCATCTAAAAAAGTATTCAAATAAACCTGTTCAAAAGTTTCTAAATGGGAATTATCTAAAGAAATTTCTATATCACCTAAATCATTTATAGAATGAGTAAATCTATAAGGATACTCCCCACTATTATCTTCAGAAATAAATTTTACCTCTTCTATATTATGTATTTTTTGTATGATTTTATAATTTTTTATATGAAAAGTTAGATGTAAAAAATGGGAGATTTTTTTATACACGACATCGATATCCAAAGTATGAAGAAGTTCTATTTTAAAACTATTTATTTTTGTTAAATCTTCAATAACTTTTTTAACCTGATTAATATGCTTACTATCTACAATATTATCAAGTTCATTAATCAATGTTCTATATTTTAATTCAATCATATATCCATCCCTTTATCTTTCTTATCATTTAAAAACAGTTCGATTACAATCTAAATCAACACTATATTGAGCTACATTTATCCAATCTCCGACCAAATCAGCAACACTCTCCACCTCTATTTGATTAAAAAACTGATCATACCCTACAAAAATATTATCTTTTTTTTGCTCTATTAAAACTTCAAGATTTTGTTGTTTTTTTCTAAAATGGTAGTTTTTTTCTTCTATTATCAAAGTAAGTTCGCTCAGTCTTTTTTTTGCAATATCTCCACTCACTATCCCACTCATCGTAGCACTTGGTGTTCCATCTCGTTTGCTATAGGTAAATCCATGCAGATGGGTCAGAGGAAACTTCTTAATATTCTCCATAGCACTTTGCCAAATAGCTTCACTCTCCCCAGGATGCCCAACAATAAAATCAGTTCCTAAAGCATAGTTTTTTGAAGCGATATACTCAAAAAGTTCTAAATCACTTTTTAATTTATTTCGTCTATTCATAAGATTGAGCATCTCTTTTGTGGTATGTTGAAGTGCTATATGGAGATGTTTTGCCATCCATGGTTCATCTAAAAGCTCTTTAAACTGCTCTGTTATCTGAATAGGCTCCACACTTCCAAGTCGAACTCTTCTCACCCCTTTAATAAGCGAAATTTTTTGAAGAAGCAAAGCCAAACCATCTTTCCCCTCAACTCCTTTTCCATATGAGCCTAGATTTGTCCCAGTGAGGATAAACTCTCCAAAACCGTTCGTTGCTAAAAGTTTGATTTGCTCTAAGATTTTCTCTTCACTATAACTTCTCGAATCTCCTCTTACATAAGGGATAATGCAGTAACTACAACGAAAATCACACCCCTCTTGAATCTTAATAAATGCTCTACTTTTCCCTATCATATTTTCAATAATTGTATTGTCGATATGGTTTAAATCACCCGCTTCAAAAAAACGACTTTCATTTTTTAAAAGGGCATTGATATTTTCTTTTTCACTCGCACCAAAAAGGGCATCGATTTTGTTTTCTTTAAAAAGCCCCTCCCCTTTTGTCCAAACTCCGCATCCTGTAAAAATAATACGAGGATTTTTAGGGGATTTTTTAAGACTATTAATGTAACCTCTAGCGGTGCTATCGGCACTATTGGTTACAGTACAAGAGTTAATCACAACAATATCTGCTTCAAATTCATCTAAAGTTGTCTCAAAATCTTCTAGTTTTGACATCATAATCTGGCTATCAACTACATTTGTACGACAACCAAAGGTTTTAAAATATACTTTTTGTTTTTTCAATATCATCTAATTCCCACTCGGTCCATCAAAAAGTCCATGTGCCGTTCCACCAGGTAGAAGATTTTCAGCTCCATCACTACTATTTGCGACCCTTAGAGTTTGTGTAGGGTAAGCGATAATGATATCATCCTCTTTCATATAAGCATCCAAAATTTCCATACTTATCTTACTTCTAAGTCCCAAAGTTGCATAGGAATTTGTATAATACCAAGAAGATATCACTACCCCATACGGTTCTACAAAAGAGAAGATTCTTGGCTCTGGATTGATACTTCTTAAAACATATCTTGATTTAAGTTTTGCCATCCGTTTTTTTGTCAAATCGGTAAATCCTCGTGAATGGTGTGTCACTATTTCAGTTGCTATCTCTACCGCTTTTTTATGGTTTGAATCAAATGTGATATAAAAATCTATCCCATCCCAAACAGTACGAAGTCCATCATAAGTGTAGTTAGAGATCAAATCTGTAAAAATATAGTTATTTGGTACAAAAACAACCCTTCCAGACCTTCTACTTTTTGTATAAGTTGTGAGGGTTACATCTTCCCTTACAGTCATTTTAAAAAGTGAAATATCAAGGACATCCCCAACCATCTCATACCCATCTCTACTTACTCGTATTCTATCTCCAACCCTTACAGCTCCACTTGTCATGATGACAAACCATCCAAAAATTGACATAAACCAATCTTTAAGAGCAATAGCAATCCCAGCTGAAGCAAATCCAAGTACAGTCACTAGATAAGAAGCATTTTCAATGTAAGAAAAAATAATGATAAAAATAATCACAAATATCAATAAAAAGTTAATCAATTTATTAGAAGTATAAAGGTAATCATCATCTTTTACATACCGTTTAAGGGCAATTTTTATTCCAACTGCGATAACTAATAAAACAAAAAGGACAAGGGTAAGCTTTACTGTTCGATTTATTTCATTAGAGATTTTATCGTTTGCCTCTTGTTTGAGTTGATCAACTTTTCTACTATACACCTCACTTGTAGTTGAAACGATATCTGCAACCATTGTAAAATCATTAAGCCTTTTTTGTGCCAATGCCATCTCATTTGAGAGTGTTCCATTTCCATCAAGTTCAAAAATTTGTTTATAATAGCCCATCTCTTCAAGAAGAATTTTCACCAAATCATTAATCTCAGAATTGGTCTCTTTATAAGTTTTTACATTTATCTCAAGTTTTTGGATAAAAGAATAAGCCTCGATAATATTAAAAGGATTTGAGATAACTGGCATCGCTTCAATATCTTTTGGTTTAATCATCTTTCCGATTGGAGAGTCTTTATACTCATCTATCAAAGAGAGCTCATTTTGTTTGATTTTAATTTTATTTGTAAGTTGATATGAAAGTTCTTTGTATTTTATACCTTCCCAAGTGCTATATTTTTGAGCATCAAATTTGGTTTGTTCAAGTTCCGCTTCAATATTTCGATAAGCTAAATAATTGTTGTACCGTTTTATCCAAATATTTGATTTTAGATTTTCATTAATATTTTTAATATTCGTTACTAATTTTGCAATCTCTTCATTTTTAAGTGCTAAAACTTTTGCTTCTTCATTTTTTTTAACTTCTTGTTTTGTTGGTGAAGCACCAAATGAAAACTGCGACAAAATAAAAAAAATAAAAATGATTTTAAAAACTTTCATCCTTTAAATCCTTCTAAAATTGAGATGACATCCTCTTTTTCTATCTTGTCTGTAATACGACAATCCCCTATTCCAAAAGGGAGAATAAATTTAATCTTATCATCAAGTGATTTTTTGTCTAAAAAGAAATGATTATAGAAATCTTCCACATCTTTAATCTCATAAGTTGTCGGTATCTCATAGCTATCAAGGAGATTTTTAATTCTATCTGCTTCATCTTGATTCATAAATCCAACTCTAACAGCTAGATTATTTGCCATCACCATCCCAATCCCTACAGCTTCACCATGTAAGTATGTTTCATAGTTGGTCTCATTTTCTATCACATGTCCAAAAGTGTGTCCATAATTTAAAGCAGCTCGTAGCCCTTGCTCTTTTTCATCTTGCCCTACAACCCAAGCTTTTGTTTCAACAGATTTTTGTATTGCAAGAGCCACATTAGAAGGGGTATCTAAACGATTATTTTCAAGCCATACGAAAAACTCTTGATTGAAACATACAGCCATTTTAATAATCTCCGCAACACCTGCTCCAAATTCTCTTTTTGGTAAAGTTGTCAAAAAATATGGATCAATATTCACCTCAATTGGTTGATGAAAAGCACCTATAAGATTTTTTCCAAATTTATTATTTATCCCCGTTTTTCCCCCAACACTTGCATCAACTTGACTTAAAAGTGTCGTTGGAACTTGGATAAAATTAATTCCCCTTTGATAGATACTTGCTGCAAATCCAGTCATATCTCCTATAACTCCACCACCAAAAGCGATTAAAATAGACTTTCGATTTAGTTTTTGAGTAAAACAATGGTCTAAAATTTCCAAGATGGTATCCATAGTTTTATATTGTTCCCCATCAGGAATAGTCACAACACTCACCTCTTTTGCCTCTATTTTCGAAAGCAAATAATCAAGGTGAAGGGCTGAAATAGTTGGATTGGTCACGACGACCACTTTTGCATCTAAGTGTATTGTTTTGAGTCTATCAATGTGTATATCATATGAGCAATCTGGAAGAGTTATATTTACTGTCATTTTTGTACCTGTATTATAATTTTTAAAGGTTTTGATTTTATCTAAAAGCTACTAAAAATAAGATAGATTAAGTTAAAAACTACTTGAAAAATTCACCTATGTCAACTTCTAATATATTTGAAATCTTAACCAAATGTTCAATATTGAAGTGGGCATTATTGACTCTTTTTTCAGCCCTAGCTATAAAAGCATTGCCACTTAATCCTATATCTAAAGCTAACTGGAGTTGTGAAATATTTTTTAATTTCCTATATTTTACAACATTTGAAGATATGAGATTATGTACTTCAAATGTTTTCATATTTAATTGCTCTATTGTCATGCTTTATGATATATCTATCATTGAAAATTTTCAATGACTTATTAATCATAATTAAATGATTGATAAGTCATAATTGTTTATCAAGTTTATAAAGGTAAATTGGTGAAAGAAGTAATAATAGATTTAAAGCAAAGAATTGAAGAAAATTTTCAAGCATTACACAATGAACATGGTGAGAAATGCCAGCTAGCTACATCAATACTTGAAATGATAAATTTATTTTTATCTATAGATGCTTCTGATGAACAGATACAAATATATTTAACAAAAGTAGATAGTGCTATCAAACTTTTAGAAGAAAAATTAAAAAAAATTGAAAAAAGAAAAAAAGTCGCATATCCTCTTTAAACATTGATTTGATATAATCGCGACTATGATAATAAACCTATTTAAAGAGATCACAAAAATACCACGATGTAGTGGTACACACCAACCATTTATTGACTTTATGGTTCTATTTAGTGCAAAATACAACTACATTTGCAAAGTAGATAATGCTAAAAATATCCTTTGCTACAAAGAAAATACAACTCCTAAAATCTGTTTACAATCACATTATGATATCGTATGTCTAGAAGATGGAAAAATTCCACAAATCAAAGAGGTTGATGGTTATTTGACTGCTGTTGATTCAACTCTTGGGGCTGATAATGGAATTGGCTGTGCTTATATGTTAGCACTTATGAGTGAAGGTGCGGAGTGTGAATTTTTATTTACAAGTGATGAAGAAATTGGACTTATTGGGGCAAATAATTTAGCCCTTCCACTTATTTCAAACTATATGCTTAACCTTGATAGCGAAGAGGAGGCACGAATCTGTATTGGTTGTGCAGGTGGTGTTGATATTTTTGGAACAATTAGCAAATCAAAGATTGTGCCAAACGATACAAATAAAACACTCTATGAACTCTCTATTGATAATCTTACAGGTGGACATAGTGGAGTTGATATTGATAAAAATATCCCAAATGCGATTAAACTTATAGCACTTGCTATTAAAGAGTGTGATGGGGAGATTCTTGATATCAATGGTGGGGAGAGAATCAACTCAATACCAAAAAAATGTAAAGCAATCATCGCTTCAAATAATGAGCCAAAACAAAACCATCCAAATATGACCATCACAAAAATCGATACAAAAAGTGAACACTATAAAAAATTTGACAATAGTGCACTAGAGTTTCTCTCAATATTTCAAAATGGTGTACGAGAGTTTGACAATGAACTCCATATCCCAAAAACTTCAATCAATCTGTCAATTATAGAGACTACAATTGAAGGACTCAAGGTCTGTTTAAGTGCTAGAAGTATGGACAATGTTGAGTTAGAAAAAATAAAAAAATTCACAAAAGAGGAATTGAAAAGTTTTGGTTTTGAAGTAACTACAAATGGAAAATATCCAGCTTGGAAACCAGAAATAAATGAATTTTCTAAAACTGTTTTAGAGATTTATAAAAAATACAATAGTAAAACCTCTTTTGAAGCTGTTCATGCTGGACTGGAATGTGCAATATTTAAAGATAAGTATCCCAAAATACTTGTCACTTCAATAGGTCCAAATATCCATTTTCCACATGGAAATAGGGAAAAATGTGAGATTGCTTCTGTTTATAGGGTTTATCAAGTGCTTCAAGAGATTGTAAAAACAATCAATAACTAAAATTTAAAAAAGGAAATAAAAATATGGATTATCTAAAAATTATCGG
The DNA here is from genome assembly GCA_964533335.1 of uncultured Helicobacter sp. GTDB lineage: Bacteria > Campylobacterota > Campylobacteria > Campylobacterales > Arcobacteraceae > CAIJNA01. The sequence goes on from CAZHJR010000036.1 coordinate 8,759, forward strand.
AGGAAAAAATCTTCAAGGTTCAATTGAAATAACAGGGGCAAAAAATGCTGCTTTACCACTTTTAGCTGCGACTATTTTAGCTTCGAACAATGTTATTATCTCAAACTTACCAAATGTTGTTGATATCAAAACTCTTTTAAAACTTCTTAGAATGCTTGGAGCGAAATTTGACCACAAAGGTAATGATATCACTATCAATACAACAGAGCTAGATAAAACTCAAGCAACTTACGAAATCGTAAAAACTATGAGAGCTTCTATTTTAGTTCTTGGACCACTCCTTGCAAGATTTGGACATTGTGAAGTTTCACTTCCTGGAGGTTGTGCTATTGGACAAAGACCTGTTGATTTACATCTTAAAGCACTAGAATCAATGGGTGCTGTAATTGAAATAAAAGCGGGATATATCCAAGCTACTGCACCAAATGGACTTAAAGGTGCTACGATTGTATTTGATAAAATTACAGTAGGGGGAACAGAAAATATCGTTATGGCAGCAGCACTTGCTCATGGAAATACAACTATTATCAATGCTGCAAAAGAGCCTGAAGTTGTACAACTTTGTGAAGTTTTAAGGGATGCTGGAGTACAAATCACTGGAATAGGAACAAATACAATTGAAGTTGTTGGAAATGGCGGGAAACTTTTAGATTTTAAACCATTTGCAGTTATCCCTGATAGAATTGAAGCTGGAACATATCTTTGTGCTGGAGCTATTTGCAATAGCACATTGACTATTACAAATGTTATCCCAAAACATCTTGAAGCAATGCTTGTAAAACTAGAAGAGATGGGATTTGGAATAAAAAGGGAAGCTTCAAGTGTAACACTCACTCCTGCAACAAAAATCAAATCAATCCATATCACAACAACAGAATATCCAGGGTTTCCAACAGATATGCAAGCTCAATTTATGGCACTTTGCACTATGGCAAATGGGGTAAGTATCATTGATGAAAAACTATTTGAAAATAGATTTATGCATGTAAGTGAACTTTCAAGAATGGGAGCTGATATTAGTTTAAATGGTACAGTAGCTACTGTTGTTGGTACTCCAAATGCACTCTTTGGAACAGATGTAATGGCTACAGATTTACGAGCAAGTAGTGCTTTAGTTTTAGCAGCACTTGTAGCACAAGGGGAAACAAGAGTTCATAGAATCTATCACTTAGATAGAGGATATGATAGATTAGAAGAAAAACTAACTACTCTTGGAGCAGATATCACAAGAGATAAGGAATAAGGTTCCTTATCCTCTTTTCCTATCAAATAGACTTAATGGTCTTTATTATCACATCAAATACTTTTTCAATCTCTTCTTTTGTAATAACATAAGGTGGCATAAAATAGATTACATTTCCAAGAGGTCGTAAAATAACTCCATTTTTTAAGGCATACTCATAAAATTGTAATCCTATTCTATCTTCACTTTTATACCCAATAATATCAAAAGCACAAACCATCCCTTGTTGTCTAATATTTGCAACATTAGAAAAGTCTTTCAACCTTTGGAGCTGATTTTGTATAAATGATATAGATGTTTTATTTTTTTCAATAATATGTTCATTTTCTAAAAATTCTAATCCTGCGAGTGCTGCTGTACAAGAGAGTGGATTTCCTGTATAACTATGTGAATGTAAAAAAGATTTTACCCCTTTTGTATCATATTCGCAATAAAAAGCATTATATATTTTCTGTTGCATCATCACAACACTTAATGGTAAATAACCAGCAGTTAGCCCTTTGCTTAATACCATAAAATCAGGCGTTATCTCTGCCCATTCACAAGCAAATAACTTTCCGGTTCTTCCAAAACCAACAGCAACCTCATCAGCTATCAAAAACACCCCATAACTATCGCAAAGTTTTCGTAAACCAACTAGATAATCACTATGATACATATTCATAAGTCCAGCACATTGAATAAGGGGTTCTACAATCACAGCGATAATGTTTTTGTGTCTCTCTTTTAGGAGAGTTTCCATATCCAAGAGAGCTAAAGTAGCTTCCTCTTTCGTTTGATTTTTTGGTGCTTTTGCTCTGAGTGTTTTGATTAAAATAGGATCATAAATATCTTTATAAAGACCCATATCACTTACACTAAGAGCCCCTATGGTTTCGCCGTGATAAGAATTTTCCAAAGAAACAAAATATTCTCTTTTTTCACCCATATTAGAAAAATAATGGAAAGCCATCTTCAAAGCCACTTCAATTCCACTGCTTCCATTATCAGCAAAAAAAACTTTATCAAGTCCTTTAGGGGTAATTTCAACTAATTTTTTTGCTAATTCAACTGCAGGCTGATGGGTAAATCCTGCAAGTAAAACATGTTCTAAATCATCAAGTTGAGCTTTTATTCTATCGTTAATAAATTTATTACTATGTCCTAAAGTATTTACCCACCAAGAGCTTATGGCATCAATATATTGATTTCCTTCAAAATCTTCCAAATAAATCCCATGAGCTTTTTTAATAGGGATAAGGGGTAATTTTTCATGATCTTTCATTTGGGTGCAAGGATGAAAAATATATTGTAAATCTTCCTCTTTTAACTTTTGATTTGTCATAAATTCTTCCTCTTTTTTAAATTTATACATTTCTTTCTTAAATGCCATTTTAAAGCAATTTAAATAAGTAAACTATCTATATTAATTTTACAAAATTTATAATAGTTAAAGAACTATAAAACTTGTACATATTGTAAATATTTATAGAGCTATAATAATTATCTGCTCCACTCTTTTCTTGCTCTATCACTCTCTCTTTTTAAATCTTTTTCTTTAAGGGCATCCCTTTTGTCATGGAGTTTTTTCCCAGCTCCTATCCCAATATTAAGCTTAATAAAATTTTTCTCATCAAAATAAAGTTTTGTTACTACTATTGTATAACCCTCTTTCGCAACTTTTTGAAAAAACTTATTTATCTGTTTTCTATGAATCAAAAGTTTTCTAGGACGGCTCTCATCGGGACGGTAAGAGACATGAGTTGTATCAAGGTGTGAGATGTGCATATTTAAGACAAATATCTCATTTTTAATAATTCTGACAAAACTATCTCGTAAATTTATCCTTCCTGCCCGTATAGCCTTTACTTCACTTCCCTCTAAAACTATCCCAGCTTCGATAACATCACTCACTTCATAGTCATGAAATACTTTTCGATTTACAAATTCCCTTTGATTATTCTCTTTTTTCTTTGCCATTTTACCCTACACATTTTATTACTCCACCAACAAATAATCTGAATAATAGCCGTTTTTTTCACAGAAAAAATGTTGCACAAAATTAAAGATGTATACTATACATCAAGATTTTATAAAATATTTTTTCAAAGATATAAAACGAGTATATATCTTTTTATTATTTGGTACTTTATTGAAAGTTTATAACTCTCTTTTAAACACTATCGTCGTCTGATTTTGTTCATTACCATTAGGTAATTTTATAAAACCATCCTTGATATTGCTTAAAATAAAGTTACTATTATTTCACATTATTTATTGTTGGAGTAATAATCTAAAAAAACTACTTCCACTACCGCTAAAAAACCATCCATTTTGAGCAAATTCCTTGAGTTCTGATTTAACACTACTTGCAGGAAGGTATAAGTCATTCGCTTCTTCTATAGAGAGATTCTGCAAAATTTCATTACTTTTTATTTGTAAAAGTTTATTTGCTTCTTCTTTTGTTATCTCTTTATAAAAATTCTCTCTAAATTCTCTAAAGATTGCCCCTGTATTACACTCTATCTTTGGTGTAATTGTTTCAATATCCAGTAACTCTTCATCAAATTTTTCTACAATCTCTCCTATGCCAGTTACATTAGCACTCTCATATTCATAAATAAAAAATGGGACATCAGCTCCTATTGTAGCTCCAATCTTAGCCATTTTATCTTTTGTAAGATTTAAATGACAGATATCGTTTACCATAAGTATAAAAGTAGCACAATTTGAGCTTCCACCACCAAGTCCAGCAAATTCAGGAATCTTTTTCTCTACAATAACTTTATATTTTTTAAAAAATTCTTCTACCTTAGGAGAGATTTCACACAGTTTTATATAAGCCTTATAGATTGTATTTTTTTGTGTTTCACAGCCAAATCTACCTTCTAAAGTAAACTCTGTATATTCGCCATCTTCAAAAGAGATATTATCATAAAGATTGTTTACTCTTACAAACCTAGAAACAAGCTCATGATAGTCTCCTCTCTTCCCTGCTATTTTCAAAAAGATATTTACTTTTGCATACGATTTTTGTGTCATTTTTTACACCAACTCATTTTCATAATAAACTCTATTTAAAAGATATTTTGGTTCACCCTCTTTTATTTCAATAATTGAGAAAAAATCATCAAACACTATTAGATATTCTCCATCTTCTTTCGTTTCAAAATACTCCAAATTAAGTCGTTTTCCAAGAATAAACCACTCTTTACTCCCTGTGTATTTATTTATAGGAGGGTTAAGATATTTCAATGGGTTCAATGCTTTTTCATTATCAAATCTAAAATCACCCTCATTGAGTCTTTCAAGATAGGATAATGTACCAACTCTTTTTATTCTTTGGAGAAATATTTGAGCAATACTTCTTATATAACTTCCCTCGCTAACAGTAATATCAAAAGTTATAAAGGGATGATTGTAGTTTATAAATTCAACATTATAAATCTCAGATTTTATCGTTTTCATCTCAAATTCAATTCCATCACGAGCCATCTCATATGCCCTCTTCCCATCAATATTTTTTGCACTATATTTTGGGGGAAGATATGTAAGAGTTCCTATTAAGTTTTGTAGTTCTTTTTCTATTATACATTGTTCTAAAACCAAAGAAGTTTCTTCCACTTTTTCAATATTTTCAAGATCAAAACTAGGACTTATTGCATCAAGCCAAATGGTTGCACGATAAGTTTTAGGAGATTTTTTCAAAAATCTAAAAAGTTGTGGATATTTACCAAAAGCTACAATCAAGCATCCACAAGCAAAGGGGTCAAGTGTCCCACTAAATCCAGCTACTTTTTCTTTATATTTTCGCTTCATTCTACTAAGATAAAAATTGCTACTAATATTTAGGGGCTTTTTAACAACAAACAACCTATCCAATCAGATTTTCTCCACGAATGATGATAATATATCCCTTTTTGTACCACCAAAATTGATATTCAGTTTGAGATCTTTTCCAACTTTTTGAACAGACATCACCCTTCCCATACCAAAAATTTTATGCTTAACAATATCATCTTTTTTAAATGCTGCTGTTTTTTCTATACTAAAACTCCCTTCAATAAGTCCTGATTCACTTAAAAATCTACTTTTAATAAGTTGAGTTCGTCTCCCTTTATAAAATCTACTATGCACTGAACTAAGGGTTAATCTATCTTTTGCTCTTGTGAATGCTACATATCCAAGTCTTCTCTCCTCTTCTAAGTCGCTTCCCTCTCCTACAAGTGGAAAAAATCCCTCTTCCATCCCAACTACAAAAACATATTGGTATTCCAATCCTTTTGATGCATGGATACTCATCATAGAAACAGCACCCTCTTCAATAGCATCTTGATCACTTTTGAGTGATATTTCATTAAGAAAGTCTTCTAAATTCATATCAATATTTTGAAGTAAAAAGTCTCTGAGATATCCATAAAATTCATCAATATTAGCTATCCTATCGCTACTATCTGGTTGACTTTGATAAAATTCTTTAAAATCAAATGTCTCATCAAAAAGATCAATAAATCGCATCCTTGCAGTTTGTAAAATCTCTTGCAAATCCTTAATTGAAGCCATAAATACTTTTAAAGTCATAGCATTCTTTTTTCCAACAAAATTTGCTAATTCTTTCGTGTCCAAATCTTCAATAAAACTAAAAATAGATTTTTTTATCGCCATTGCTTCTACTTCAAGTTTATCAACTGTTGTAGGTCCGATACCTCTTTTTGGCTTGTTAATAATTCTTTTAATTGAGAAATTATCATTTTTATTTGTGATAACTCTAAAATAAGCTATCAAATCTTTAATTTCACTTCTTTCATAAAATTTTGTTCCACCAACTAGCTTATAGTTTATCCTAGCTTTATTAAACCCCTCTTCTAAAGCTCGACTGAGTGCATTTACCCTATAAAGTATCGCAATTTCACCTGCATCTACTCCACTATTTAAAAGCTTTCTAACATCCTCAGCAATTTTTCTTGTTTCTTCATTTTCATCATTTGAATCATATAATTTTATAGCTTCTCCAATACCTCTAGTTGAACGAAGTTCTTTTCCAAGTCGATCACGATTATGTTCTATAAGAGAATTGGCATGCTCTAGTATTTGAGAAGTTGATCTATAATTCTCCTCCAATTTAATTGTCATAGCCCCTTCAAATGTAGATGCAAAATTGAGAATATTTTTAATATTTGCACCCCTCCACCCATAGATTGATTGGTCATCATCTCCAACGACACAAAGATTATTATGAGCTGTGCAAAGTTTTTTTAAGAGTTTATATTGCAGTTCATTTGTATCTTGATACTCATCTACCATTATATATTGATATCTTTGACTTGTTTGTTCCGCTACATCTTTATATTGATCTAAAATTTTATAAGTCAAAAGCAATAAATCATCAAAATCAACCAAATTATTTTTTACTAAATACTCCTCATATTGTTCATAAACCTGTGCTATTTTTGCATAGAGCTTATCTTGTGAAGTTTGCTTTACTTCAGTAGGTGTCATCATAAGATTTTTAAATTTTGAGATTTCAGCAGATAAAATTGAGGTCGTTGTATCTTTATCTATCATTTTCAGTATTTTTTTTCTATCATCACTATCAATAATTACAAAATTATTTTTTCTTCCAAGTTTATTGATATGAAATTTTAAAAATAAAAGTCCAAACTTATGAAAAGTGCATAAAAGTGGTGGATACTTTATCTCATCAATCAAATCATATGCTCTATGTCTCATCTCCGTTGCTGCTTTATTAGTAAAAGTTAATGTTAATATTGATGCTGGGTCTATCCCTAAAGAGATAAGATATGCTAACCTCGTCGTTATCGTTTTTGTTTTCCCACTTCCTGCACCAGCTAATATCAAAAGTGGTCCATCAATATGAACTGCGGCTATTCTTTGTGAGTCATTTAAAGATGAAAGCATTGCTCTTCCTACTATTTTTATTTTGTTATTTATTATAACTCAAAAATGATAAATTTGTAATTTAAAGTTCTTTTAATAGTTTTTCTATAAATTTATGTTATTATTATTATTATTTTTATGAGGGGCTAGTATTATGTTATCAGATTTTACAAAACTAAACACTTTTTTAACTGTTGTCAAAGAGAAGTCGTTTTCAAAAGCATCAGCAAAATTAGGTATTTCACAACCTGCTGTTACACAACAAATGAGATATATTGAGGATTATTTAGATACGAAAGTTTTAGATAGAAAAAAAAATGGAATTAGGTTAACTAAAGAGGGTGAAAAACTTCTTTTAATTGCTCAAAAACTTCAAAAATCAATTATAGTTGCAGAGCAACAACTTTTAGGTATTATCAATAAGGATATCAATTTTATTTTTGCAGCATCGAAAGTTATTGGTGATTATATTCTTCCAACTGTTTTAAATGAAATTAAAACAACAATCAATAATGAAGTAAGTATCAATGTGGAACTTAGTAATGAATGTATAACTGCATTGTTAGACAAAAAAGCGGATATGGCACTCATTGAATCTCCTATTTTTGAAGATGGTGTTATATATAGAGATTGGATGGAAGATGAAATTGTGATATTTTCAAATCAACCTCTTCCAAGAAGAGTAAGAAATGAAGATTTACAAAGCTATAGATGGGTTTGTAGAGACCATGAAAGTCATACAAGAAAATTATTTAAAGAATATTTAGACCTTTCAGGATTTCAAGATTGTGATACATTTAATGTAGTAACAGAATCATCATCACTCACAGCTATTTTACAAACTGTACTACACTCTTCAAAAACTGAAACACCAACTGTATCAATCGCTTCTTATAAAGCTCTAAAAGAGTATGAAGAGGATGGTAAACTTTTTATCGCAAGATTGCCAAAGCTTACAATGAAACGAACACTCTACATCGCATACCTTAAAGAAAGAAAGCACGATGCATTTATAGACACAGTTTTAAGTTTTTTAATGACTATTAAATAATAACAAAAATATATACAAACAAAAAAGGGCTAGGGAAACTTTTCTCTAGCCCTTTTTTAGTTTCTCTAAAAAGAGATTATAAAAACTTTATAATCTCCCCTTCTAAGTCCTTGATATCTATCTCTGTCGTATGTAAAATTGGTGCATCGAATAACTCCTCTACCACCTTAGGAACAGTTGCTTTGTATTCTTTACTAACCTTTTCTAAAGCTTCACGGTCACTATATTTTACATCATCACTATGCAACGCATTTAAAACTGATGGTGAAAATTTAGTCCATTCTGCTGTACTATACACTACATTTTTAAGTGGTTTTTCCATCAATGTTTCATATGCTTTGATACAAGTTGCAGTATGTGGGTCCATTAAATATCCATCTTCAAGATATGTTTTAATAGTTTTTAATCCATAAGCATCATCACTAAAAGTTGCACTAAATTCACTTTGCAATTTCGTTTTTTCTTCATCTGTAAGTGTAAAACAGTTTTTAGTATTTAAATCTTCCATAAGCTCTTTTGTTCTACCACTTCCAAACATATCATACATAATTCTTTCAATATTTGAAGATTTTAAGATATCCATAGCAGGCGATTTTGTAAGAACCAATTTTTTATCATTTAAATCATATACTCCATCATTTATCCATGAAGTTAATACATTATTAGCATTTGAAGTGATAAGAATTTTTTCGATTGGTAATCCCATCTTCTTCGCATAATACCCACCAAGTGCATTTCCAAAATTTCCTGATGGAACTGTAAGATAAATCTTCTCTCCAAGCTCAATTTCACCTTGTTTAAGGAGTTCAATATATGACCAAAAATGATACACAATTTGAAAAATAATTCTTCCAAAGTTTACACTATTTGCAGCACTCAGTTTTGTATGTTTTTCTAAAAGTGTCGCTTTAAAAGTTTCACTAGCAAGTAAACTTTTAAGAGCATTTTGAGCATCATCAAAATCCCCATTTATCCCGATAACTTTTAAATTTTCTCCATCTTCAGTTACCATTTGAAGTCTTTGTACATCGCTTGTTCCACCTACTGGATATAAACAAGCAACTTTTATCCCCTCTTTATTTTTAAAAGTATTTAAAGCAGCAGGACCTGTATCCCCTGAAGTTGCCGCTAAAATAAGATAGTTCTCCCCTCGTTTTTTAGCAATCGTACTTAAAATAGAACCAAATGGTTGGAGTGCCATATCTTTAAATGCTCGTGTTGGTCCATGGTATTGCTCATTTACAAAAAGATTATCTTTTACTTTTACTACTGGTGAAGGATTATTAGCATCATCAAAAGCATCATAAAGGTTAAGTGCTGTTTCTAAATCTTGATCTTCAATATCAACTTTAAACGATTTTAAAATCAAAAATGCTAACTCTTTATAACTCAATTTTGTACACTCTTGTATAAAATCGATTGTAAATTGTGGTAACTCTTTTGGGATATACAACCCACCAAATGAAGCACTTGGATTTAAAATAGCATAAGAAAACTCAACTTCATTTGGTTTGATTCCGTCATTTCCTCTTGTTTCAATAAAACTCATAAATATTTTCCTCTTATTTAAAATTGTCGCGATTGTACCATATATTAAGTTTGATATAAATAAGTTATATTCGATATAATCCCAAGATGAAAACAATAGACTTTAA
>CAZHJR010000037.1:0-18130 GCA_964533335.1 uncultured Helicobacter sp.
AAAAAGTATCTTGATGAACTTATCAAGCCTGATATCACTTTAAGTCAAAGTGTTGAGGCATATAAAAAAGGGATGGCAGAGATAGAAATCGCTCAAAAACTTCTTGACAATGCAAAGTTAGAATATGAAGAGATACTTTCTAAAGATGTAGAGTTTTAGGAACTTTGATGGAAAGTTATTTTAATCGACAAATAAAGCTCTGGGGGCTTGAAACGCAACAATCGCTTCAAAAAAAACATATCGTTATAGTTGGTTGTGGCGGACTCGGGTGCAGTTTGGGTATCGCACTTGGAAGTAGTGGGATTGGGAAGATTACACTGATTGATTTTGATGAGGTTGGGGTGCACAATATCCACCGTCAAATTGGTTTCAAAGTTGGTGATGAGGGGAGAAAAAAATGTGAAGTTTTAAAAGAGCTTATCGTTTCTCGTTGCCCTTATGTTGAGGTAGAGGCGATTGATGGGAGTTTTGAGGATTTTACAAAACTTTCTATTGTGCCTGATTTAATCCTTGATGCCACAGATAACCTTCCTGTACGAGCTACGATTGATAGTTTTGCTAAAGAGAAAAATATTCTTTGGATTTATGGAAGTGTTGAGGAGTTTCATGGACAAGTTTGCTTTTTTGACAAGGCTAGTTTTGCAAGTGTTTTTAGTGTCAAAGAGAGAGTTCCAAATGGGATAGCTTGTCCGATCGTGATGCAAATAGCTTCATTGCAAGCAAATTTGGCTTTAAAATATTTAGCTGGATTTGAGGTTAAAAAAGACTTTTTGTACTATGTTTTCTTTAATAATGATGGGGAATATACTCTTCAAAAATTTGGTTTACCAATCTAATAATTTTTTCTAGACAATAAAAAAGGTGGCTTTGATACCACCTTTTTCTAAAACTACTAAGTTTAAAATTAAACTGCTTCGTTTCCAGTTTCACCAGTTCTAATTCTGATAACTTCATCAATAGGCATAACAAATATTTTCCCATCTCCAATTTTTCCAGTTTTAGCACTATCACTTATAAGTTTTACACATTTTTCTACATCTTCATCATTGACTACAAGCTCAATTTTTGTTTTTGCTAAAAAATCAACGATATACTCAGCACCTCTATAGAGTTCACTATGACCTTGTTGTCTTCCGTATCCTTTGACATCAGTTACGGTCATACCCGTAACTCCTGCTTCACTTAAAGCTTCTTTTACATCTTCAAGTTTAAAAGGTTTGATAATTGCTTCTATTTTTTTCATACTTTTAGCTCCCTTTTTTTTATAAGTTAAGTGATTTCTCACCATGTGTTGCTTCATCAAGCCCAATTGATTCTGTTTCTTCATCAACTCTACCACCACCAGTTAGTGCAGAAGCTATGTAATATATCACGATTGTTCCTATTAAAGTAACCAATCCAACAACTACTACAGATTCAAGTTGAACCATAAATTGTCCCATTCTATCACCTGTTGCTTTGAGTGGTCCATCCCATAGAAGATTTTTATCATCTACAGCTAATAATCCTGTTGCTAATGCTCCCCAAAGTCCAGCTAAGAAGTGGATACCAAATGCATCTAAAGAATCATCATATCCAAGTTTTTTCTTCATAACAACTACACCCACAAAACCTACGATTGAACCAACTATTCCTATGATAAATGAACCACTTACATCAACAAATCCAGCTGCTGGAGTGATTGCTACAAGTCCAGCTACTACCCCTGAAACTGCCCCAAGAAGAGTAACTTTTTTGTACACCATATATTCAAGTATCATCCATGTTATAGCTGCAACTGAAGGAGCTAAAGCAGTTGTAAGATATGCAAGTCCTGCAATCTCTGTTGCACCAAATGCTGAACCACCATTGAATCCAAACCATCCAAACCATAATAATGCTGCACCTAAAGCAGTTAACATTATACTCATAGGTTTCATCGCAACTTTTTGATAATCTTTTCTTTTACCAATTAAGATAGCAAGAACTAAACCAGCTAAACCACCATTCATATGAACAACTGTACCACCAGCGAAATCTAAAGCACCTGCATCAAATAATAAAGCACCAGCTCCACCCCAAACCATATGTGCTATAGGAGCATATACAAATACTGTCCAAAGAGCAACAAATATTAACCATGTTGAGAATTTCATTCTCTCAATAACTGCACCACTTGCAATTGCAACAGTGATAGCAGCAAATGTTCCTTGGAACACTATAAATACATACATAGAATAAGATTGAGCAGTTAAATCAGACCAATTAATCCCATTTAAAAACATATTCTCAAATCCACCAATAAAGCTTTGCAGGCTACCACCATTTCCAAATGCCATAGAGTATCCAGCGACAATCCAAGCAACAAAAGCAACAACAAAAGCACCAAATACCATTGCATATGTATTAAGTACATTTTTACTTCTTGTCATACCTGCATAAAACAGTGCTAATCCAGCTGGTGTCATAAGAAGTACCAATGCAGTTGATATCATCATCCAAGCATTGTTACCAGAATCGATTGTTGCTACTTCTTCTGCGAATGCCATCGCTGGAAGAAGTGTTAAAAGCCAAGTTTTTGTTTTCATCTCTTTTCCTTTTTTTTGAGTTATTGATAAATCAATCAAAGGAAGTATGACAGATTATGATGATTTAATAAATACTATAAGTGTATATAAAATATACAATATCTTTGTATATCATATATTTTAATCCAAACTTACCTTTTATGACTAAAGAGATATTGATAAATGAAATAAAAACTATCTTAGGATATAATCCAACCTTATTTTACGAAAGAGAAGGTGCTATTTTATATGGTTAAAAAAATATTTTTTTCATATTGGACAACAATGATTTTACTTGCTTTACTTGCTATTGGAGCTGGTGTAGCAACATTTATTGAAAATGATTTCGGAACTTCAACTGCAAGAATACTTGTTTATAATCATTTTTGGTATGAACTTGTCCTTACATTAACAGTTTTTAATCTTATGGGGATTATGGCTCAAACGAAAATGATTAAGAGTAGAGCTAAATTTATTTTTCATGCATCGTTTGTTGTGATGCTTATTGGAGCTGGGCTTACGAGGTATTATGGTTATGAGGGGATTATGAATATTAGAGAGGGTGAAACAACCAATCAAATGATTTCACTTGAACCTTATCTTCATGTAACTACTTATACAAATGGTAAAGCTGAAACTACTTATTTTGAGAAAGATTTTTCTGCTATTGGAGGAAACGATTTTTCATATACATTATCTTTAAATGGAACAAACCTTGAGGTGAATTTTGTAGATTACCAATTGGCTAAAAAGGGTACGAGTAAAATGGGACTTGTAACAGTTGAAGCAAAATACAAAGGGGAAGCAATACAAGAGAGACTTGTTGGGCAAAGAGGGATGAGAACAGGTGTTGTTAAAGATGTTGTATTTAAAGATGGAACAAAAATTTCACTTGAATATGGTTCAAAACCACTTGAATTACCATTTGCTATAAAACTGAATGATTTTGAACTCCAAAGATATCCTGGAAGTATGGCACCATCATCATATTCAAGCAAGGTAGAAGTTGTGGATAAGGCGAATAATGAACAATATCCATTTCATATCTATATGAATCATATTTTGTATCATAATGGTTATAAATTTTTTCAAAGTTCATATGATCCTGATGAGTTAGGAACAGTTCTTTCAGTTAATCATGATATTGGACATTGGCCAACTTACTTTGGGTATTTCCTCCTTACTCTTGGACTTATAATGAACTTTTTTGATAAAAATTCAAGATTTAGTAAATTGACAAGTTATATAGCAAAAGCAAATCAAACAGCTGTTTTATTTATAGTTGCCCTTTTTATTTTTGGTACTACAAATCTAAAAGCAGAGGTAAAAGTGGCTGATAATCTCAACAATACAGTTACTTATCTTGAAAAATATAAAGATGAAAGTAAAGAGATTAGTGAAAAGTTTTCTCATCTTATTGTGCAAGCTGATATGGGAAGGATGAAGCCTATAGATACACTTTCAAGGGAGATTTTAAATAAATTAGCACGACAAAGTGAATTTTTAGGGATGAACCCAAATCAAGTTCTTTTAGGTATGTTATCAAATCCAAATATTTGGAAAGATATTAAGATTATAAAAGTGGATACTCCAAAATTAAGAGAATATTTGGGTGTTCCAAATGATAGAAAATATGTAGCATTTAGTGAAATTCTTACTCAAGATGGATATAAATTAGCTCAACTCTTAGAGGAAGTGAATAAGATAGACCCAAATCAAAGAGGAACTTTTGAAAAAGATGCTATTAGGGTTGATGAGAGGGTAAATATTATCTATATGATATTTTTAAGTGATATGTTCAAGATTTACCCAAAAATTGGAGATCCAAACAATCAATGGATAAGTCCAAATACAGCAATCAATACACTACAGGGGCAAGATAAAGAGGTAGTTTATTACATCACTTCTCAGTTTATTTCAGCTGTAAGTGATGGCAATTATACAGCAGCAGGGAAAAGTTTAGAACTTATTTCAATGTACCAACAAAAATTTGGAAAGGATATCTATCCAAGTAGTGAAAAAATTGATTCTGAATTACTTTTTAACAAACTCGATATTTTCCCAAGACTTACTTTAGCATATCTTGTTTTAGGTGTTTTGATGTTTGTTATCGCTTTTGCAACTGTATTTAAGCAAAATTTATCATCACCAAAACTGAATAATATCCTCTTTGGTTTGTTAGCACTATTATTTATTATCCAAACTATTGGGATGGGATTTAGATGGTATATTAGTGGACATGCTCCTTGGAGTAACACTTATGAATCACTTATTTATATAGCATGGAGTATTATGTTTGCAGGAGTTGTATTCTTTAGAAAATCGCTTATGGCACTTTCAGCTACGGTTGTGATGACAGCAGTATTTATGTTTACGGCACATTTAAGTGGGATAGACCCACAAATTACAAATCTAGTCCCTGTTCTTAAATCATACTGGCTCACTATCCATGTATCGATTATTACTGGTTCATATGGATTTTTAGCACTTGGTGGAATGCTTGGGTTTATGGCACTCCTTTTATTTATTTTTAGAAATGAAAATAAACCACATATTGATAAGACCATCAAACATATTACAGCTATCAATGAAGCAGCACTTATTATAGGACTTTCTGCTCTTGTAGTTGGAAACTTCCTTGGTGGAGTTTGGGCAAATGAGTCGTGGGGAAGATATTGGGGATGGGATCCAAAAGAGACTTGGGCTTATGTAGCAATCGTTGTTTATGCAATTGTTCTCCATCTTAGACTTATTCCAAAGTTAAATCGTCCTTATGTATTTGCGGTTGCTTCAACATTAGCATTTAGTACGATATTGATGACCTATTTTGGTGTGAATTTTTATCTTAGTGGAATGCACTCTTATGCTACAGGTGACCCTGTACCAATTCCTACTTGGGTATATGTTGTAACAGCTTCTGTGTTTGCAGTAATCGCGGTTGCTTATAGAAAGAGAGATCTTTCTGTGATTAGATTATAAGGATTTTCATTATGAGTGAATTTTTTATTAGTTACGGAAGTTTGATAGTGTTTCTCCATATCATCTCTGCAGTTATTTGGGTTGGTGGGATGATTACTATTCGATTTGGGGTTCATTATTCAATGCAAGAGATAGAAGATCCAAAGATAAAACTAGGTCGGACTTTAGAACTTTTACGAAGATTTTTTAATATGGTGATACCTTCTATCATCATACTTCTTATTACAGCAGTTATGATGTCAATTGGACTTGGACTTAAAGAATCGCCACTCTATCCTATAGTGCATATAAAAGAGGCTATTTGGAGTGTGATGGCAGTTATTTTTACACTCATTTATCTCAAAAGAAATAAAGCACAAAGATTTTTTGATGCAGGTGATTTTAAAAGTGCAAAAGAGAAACTTGCCCCATTAGCTCTTTGGATGATACCGACAAATATTGCTTTAGGGCTAATTGCACTTTATTTGGGTGTTACTTTGAGAGGACTGTAATGTTTAGTAATTTTGAAAATAAAAATACAAAAGAAAAATTGATGGTTGTTGGAAAAGTAGAGGGATGGTCATTTTTGATACTCCTTTTTATTGCGATGCCTTTAAAATATTTTTTTGATTTTCCGATTGCAACAAAAATTGTTGGGATGATACATGGTGGGCTTTTTATTTGGTTTTTGATGGTTCTTTATAGTTTTCATACTGAGTATCAAAAAGGTTTGAATCTTACAATTTTAGGCTTCATTGCTTCGATTATCCCTTTTGGAACTTTCTTTTTTAATAAAAAACTAGCAACCATCTAGTAGCAGTTTTTATAATTTACTTGTAACTCTTACTTGAGATTCTGGTTGAAATAACTCTATTGCTTTATTGACAAATGGGGAATTTAAAATATCTTCAATACTAAGTTCTTTTTGTGACAAAGTTGGGCTATTTTGTATTCCCATACTTGCTACACAGCCACTTCCTAGTTCTATATCTTCAATCATTGAGCCTGATTGTGACTCCTCTTCATTTTCTATAACCGAGTTTTGAAAAGGTTGTTCTTCTAATTTAATAGAAGTTATGCTTTGGGGTAAATCCTTTTTAGGTTGCTCTATTTTATTAAAATGTATTTGTGTATCAAGTCCAAATACATCTTCTATAAATCCTCTAATATAAGCAAAATTTTTCTTTAAAATCATTCTACATTCATCATTTGCACAACTATCAATGGTTAGATTTTGCCCATCATAAGAGTGAAGTAAAAAGCTATTTTTAAAACACTCTCCCAGCTCATAACTTCTATCATAAATCATATCAGTCACTTTTTGATAGCTTTGTTTGGTGAGTGTATCTTCTTTTTGTGCTATTGAGATTGTTTCAGTAATTATAGGCTTTGGTGCATTTTCCTCTTTGTTTATTGTTTGTATAGTTGGTTGGAGAGGTTCATCTTGTACTATTTTCTCTACATTTTGCACCATTGGTGTTTGCGACACTATTTGTTTATGGTGATGAGTTTCAGTTATTGGAGTATTTTGTATCTCCTCAATCATTGCATCAATAGTTTTAAGTTTTTTTGCTTCTGTAAGTTTCATCAGTGTTAAAATAAGGACAAAGCCCCCATCACTATTTTGTGCTAAAAGTTGTTTTGCATCACCTAAAATTCTAAAATATCTATCAAAAAGATAGATATCAAATCTTGGATCTCGTGTAAGCATTTTATGTTTAAGATAGATAGAAATTTCATCTATAACTTGTCCAGCTTCATATGATTCTAGCTCATTTAAAATATCACTAGTATCGCCATTTTTTAAAATAGTATCAAACATTTTATCCATAAAAGCAGGATCAATTAGTCCCATCATATCAGTCACTGCTGTTGTTGAAACACCACTTTTTGAATAAATAATAGCTTGATCAAGTAAGGTTAAAGTATCTCTTAAACTCCCTTGTCCACTTCGTATCAAAATATCAAGTGCTTCAGTTTCATAAGTGATATTTTCAAGATTTAAGATATGAACTAAGTGATGAAAAACATCTTTTTGCGGAATTTTTTTAAATCTAAAATGTTGTGTACGACTTAAAATTGTAGCTGGGAGTTTGAGCGGATCTGTTGTTGCTAAGATAAATTTGACAAAAGCAGGGGGCTCTTCAAGTGTTTTTAAAAGAGCATTAAAAGCTTGAGTTGTAAGCATATGCACTTCATCGATGATAAATACCTTATATTTTGCACTTGTTGGTCGATACTTTGTATGCTCAATTAAATCTTTGATATCATCTATCCCTCTATTACTAGCAGCATCCATCTCAACGATATCAAGATGTCTTCCATTATTTGCACTTAAACAACTATCACACACTTCACAAGGCTTTGATGTTGGAGCATTTTGGCATACAAGAGCTTTTGCCATAATTCTTGCTGTACTTGTTTTTCCACTTCCTCTAAGTCCACTAAAAAGATAGGCATGGGAGAGTCTATTTTTATCTAAAGCAAGAGAGAGAGTTTCTGAGATACTATCTTGTCCTATTAAATCTTCAAATTTTGATGGTCTATATTTTAGTGCTAATACTTTGTTTGACATTATTCCTCTTTATTTTCATTTGTTGTTTCTCTAAACAAAATTTCAAAACAAGCACCCTTATAGATTTTGTCTTGATAATCATATTCTACATTTTGAACAGTTATTTGTGCATGATGTCTCTCTTCTAAAAGTTGGTGTGTCATAGAAAGTCCTATCCCTGTCCCTGTACTTTGATGTTTTGTTGTAAAATAGGGTTCAAAGATTTTATTGATAATATCCTGTGGAATCCCACCACCATTATCTTTTATCGATACGATAACTCCATTCTCAGCCGTTTTTGTAGTGACAAAAATAAATTTATCATCCAAATTTGACACATTCTCTTCTATTGCATCCCTTGCATTATTGATAATATTAATAAAACTTTGAATAAGGTCATTTTCATGCCCATTGATTGTAATGGTATCTTCTATATTTTGAATCACTGTTATATCATGATTTTTTAAAGCAGCAGAGACTATTGAAAGTGTTTTTAAAAGAGTTGTTTTGATATCAAGTGGCATCTCTTCATCTACATTTCGTATAAAATTTCTAAAATCATCAATAGTATGAGAAAGGTAGTTTGCTTGGTCTACAATTGTTTCCATACTTTCATTGAGAGTATCTTCATGTAACATACCAAGTTCTTTTTTTAATTGTATTCCACTAGCCATTGTAGTGATAACACTAAGAGGTTGTCTCCATTGATGTGCAATATTTCCTATCATTTCACCCATAGAGGCTAGTTTTGCTCTCTCCTCTAATAATTTGAATTTCGAGATATCTTTCATACTAATAAGCATATGATTTCCATCAGGTAAGATAGTCGCAGAGATGCTAACAATTATCGTTTTACCATTGATAAGACATCTTTTCTCATAATTATCAACATGACCCTCTTTAAATAAAAGTATCATTTTTTCTTTAGTAAAACTAACATCATCTGGATGGGTAAGGTTTAAACAAGAGGTTTTTAAAAGTTCCTCTTGGCTTAAACCTGTTATTTGGGTATAAGCTTTATTAACTTTTTTAAAATTTGATTCCAAATCAGTTATAGCTATACCATCTTTTGTAGTATTGAATATCGTTTCAAGCTCTTGTTTTTGTGATTCTATCTTCTCTTTTGCAATCTTTTCCTCTGTAAAATCTCTTCCGATACCAAGTACACCAATAATATTTTGGTATTCATCTAAAACTTTTGTTTTTGTTGTTTGTACATATTCAATATGTCCATCACTAGCAAAAGGTAAATTTTCAAAATTTGTAAGTGGAATATCTGCATTCATTGCATTGATATCGTGTTGTCTAAAAAAATCAGCTAACTCTTTATCAACAAAATCATAATCTGTTTTTCCAATAATCTCTTCTTCTGTTGCCCCATAGAGATCTTCAAATCTTTTATTACAAGCTAAATAGACACCCTCTTTATCTTTAAGCCAAACTAAATCTGGTATAGCATTGATTATAGTTTTGAGTTTTGATGTTTCAAGAGAGATGAGAGTATTTAATTTCTCTTCTCTCTCTGTTTGGTTCGATTTCTCTACATTCATAGTTTAAGCTTTCTAAATAAAATTTATTGTATTGTACTAAAAAGTAATAAAAATCTAACTAATAATTGAGACAAATGGGTATGAAGTTTATCAATGGAAGTATAAAAAATAAGATAATATTTTGGATGCTAGTATCGTTAACGATAAGTAGTTTCACAATTTTGACAACTACAAGTAACAAGATAAGCCAAGAGTATCTTGAACTTACAAAACACCATTTACACCTTTTTAATAACAATATTTTTACAGAACTTAGAATGAAAATGAGTGAGGGAAAAACAAGTGAATTGCAAGGGATTATTGAAAAAGCAAAAAGGTTAGAAAATATTGCTGATTTAAGACTTATAAAAAGTAAAAAGATACTTGAATTTAGTAATTCTAAGGAGGAGTTTACTAAAGAGAACAATATTGTAACTGTTTTTGATAGTAAAGTGGAAAGTGTAACTGAAGAGAAAGTTGATAATAAAAGTTATATCAAACTATTAACTCCTATTATTGCTACAAATGAATGTTTAAGGTGTCATATAAATCAAGCTAATGGTGATGTTGTTGCTGTGATGGAGGTGACTTTTATTGTCGATGATTATAACGAACATGCGAATGATATTATTTGGAATATTGTTTATACCTCTTTATTTTTTGGAGTTGTAACTATTATTGTTTTGCTTATTATTATCCAAAGGGCAACTGAGCCAATACAGGGATTAAAACATGGGTTTAAAAGGTTGCTTGATTCAAATCTCTTTAGTAGTAATGTAAAATTATTAGTTAGAACCAACGATGAGATAGGGGATGTTGCTCTTTTGTTTAATGAGTATATTGATAAGTTGACTTTAGAATTTAAAAAAAGTACAGAAAAGTTTGCTCAAAGTATTATGGATACACAATCAGATTTAGTTGTAACATTTGATGAAAATAGAAATATCACAAATGTAAATCAAGCTTTTTTAGCTTTCTTTGGTGTAGAAAATTTAGAACAATTTGTAACACAATATGATAAAAAACTCTCTTTTGTCTTTGAACAAACAGATGAAGAGGGATATATTCGTGAGTTCATGGATAGTATTTTTTGGGAAAATTATCTTGTAAATAATAAAAATAAAATCTATAAAGTGATACTTCATAATAAAGAAAAAGGGGTTGTTTTTACGGTCTCTGCAAATAGTATTTTATTTGATGATAAAATGTTTGTAACTTCGGTTTTTACAAATATTGATGAGCTAGAAAATATCAGAGAAAAAATGGAAGAAAATCATACCCAACTTAAAATATTGTTTGATAATGCAAATGAGGGCTTTTTGTATTTTAATAGTGATATGGTTATCGGAAGTGAATATTCTTTACAAGCAAAAGAGATTTTTGATATGGAGATAGGGGGGAAATATATTACTGATTTGCTTTTTAATGACGAAGAGGAGAGGCTTTTTATAAAAGATACTTTAGTTGGTATTTTAAGTGAAACAGTGGAAAGACAAGCTATATTGATCTCTCTTTTAAAAGATGAATTTTTTATACGAGGAAAGTTTATCAAAGTGCAATATAAAGTGATTGGTAAAAATAGTTTTATGTTGATTTTAAGTGATATCACTCAAAATAAATATCTTAATGAGAAAATAAAAGATGAACAACAAATCTATAAAATGGTTATTACTGTGATTACATTTTTTGAACAATTTAACGAAGTAAAAGAGAGTTATCAAACATTTACTAAAGAGATTGAAAAATATAAAACATTAGAGATGTTGCCAATACTGAGAAGAGAAATCCATACATATAAAGGGTTGTTTGCTCAGTTTGAATTACTTAATATTGTTAAAAAACTCCATACTTTAGAGAGTACGATTGATTATTCTTTAAAAATTAAAGAACTTGATGATGATATTATCTATCTCTCTAGTAAAATTTTGTATGGCTGGTTAGAGGTTGACTTGGATGTGATAAGTAAAATTTTCAAACCTACTGTTTTGACAAAATCAAATGTAGTAAAAATTGAAAAAGAGAGAATAGAAAATATTTATAATAATATTGAAAAATATGAAAATATTGAAACACTCAAAAAAGATATTGAAAAACTCATATATACTAATATCAAAGATAGTTTTTATGCTTATGGACAACTTGTGCGAACATTATCAAAACGATTTGAAAAACCTATGCATGAACTTATCTTAGATTGTGATGATATCTATTTGAATGATAAATATAAACCATTTTTAAATACCTTTGTTCATATGTTTAGAAACTCTTTAGATCATGGAATCGAAACAGAAGAGGAGAGATATATATTTGAAAAAGATCCAAAAGGTTTAATTAGCTGTAGTGTAAAAGTTGTTGATAATAATTTACAAATACACTATGCAGATGATGGACGCGGGATAAATCTAGCTAAACTCAAATCAAAAATAGTAGAAAAAAACTTAGCAACACAAGAAAAATTAGATAATCTTAGTGAAGAGGAGCTATTGATGTTTATCTTTTACGATGGATTGAGTACTAAAGATGTTGTGACAGATATCTCAGGAAGAGGGGTTGGACTAGCCTCTTTAAAAGGGGAAGTTGATAAATTAGATGGTGCAATAAAAATCACAAACCATCTAAATGATGGTGTTGAGTTTTTATTTATACTCCCTATAGTAGAATGATAATGTAGGGGAAATACGATTTATTCTAGTTCGGCATAAATCGTATTTTTTACATCCTCTAAACTTTTGAATGGTTTTTTTATATAATTTTTTGCACCATAACTGTGTGCTTCAAGAGCTTTATCTAAAGAGTCATATGCTGTCATCATAATCACTTTTACATTACAACCTCTTTCTCTTAATTGTTTTAGTAAAGTGAGCCCATTGAGTTGAGGCATCATGATATCGCAAAGTACTAAATCAAATTTCCCTTGAATAACTTCATTAAATCCTGCAACTGGATTGGTAAAAGTTGTTACTTCAAATTCTCTTTGCAAAGCTCTCTCTAAAACTTTTAAAATTTCATTTTCATCATCTATAATTGCTATCTTTGTCATCATTTCCTCCTAATATATTTTTTTGTTTGTAAAAAGTGATTTGATAATACTATCAGGTGTTTCTACTGCCTCTTTTCCTTCAAAATTAACATCCTTATTTGAGTTTACTAAAGTGTGAGCGACATTGTATGTTTGGACTGAAATGGTATTTACACTTTGTGTTGAAGATGCATTGTTTTGGGTAGCTTTATCTATATTGTGAATAGATTGATTTATTTGTAAAATACTTGCTTTTTGCTCTTTTGAAGCAGTTGCAATTTGATCTAAGGATTGTAGTGTATTATTGATGTTTGTATTTAAAATAGAAAATTCATTTTCCATAGATGCCGAGGAATCTTTCCCTTTTATAGTTTCTAGTTTAAGTTCATCCATTAAAGCAACAATTGTATTTGCTGCATCAGCACTTCTATTTGCAAGATTTCTCACTTCCCCAGCAACGACTGCAAATCCTTTTCCAGCTTCACCTGCAGTTGCAGCTTCTACAGCTGCATTTAGTGAGAGAATATTTGTTTGAAATGCAATTTGTGAAATAACACTAATCGCTTCATACACAGCTTGAGTTGACTTATCGATACTCTCCATTGCTTCTTTTGTTTTATGAGTTAATGACATACTTTTTGATGCCGAATCTTTTAAAATTTGACTTGATTCAAGCATTTTTATAGTTGCATGAGTATTTGCATTGATATTTTCTGTAATCTCTTCAACCGCTGCTGCTGTTTCTTCAACAGCAGACGCTTGAGAGGCTGTAGAATCAGTTAGTTTTTTTACTTCCAGTTGCAGAATATTTGACTGATGTTCCATAGTCATCCCAATTTTATAAGAATCTAGAACTCTAAGGGTAATCCCTTTTTGGAGATTATTTATCCCTTTAAGAAGTTCTTTAAATTGCCCACCTCTAAAAAGATTTTCATCAACTGTACTTCTATAATCATTATTTTCATATTGATGTAAAACTTTAGTCACTTCACTAAGCGAGGTATTGATATTTTTTACAGCTTCATTAATACTATAAGCAACATAATTAAGCTTCTCATCACTTGTTTTTCTAGTGATTGTATCATCTGTATAACCATCAGATAATTTTTCACACACAAGCATAATTTCACCAAAAACTTTTAAATCTTCCTCTTTCTCTTTTGCAATATGGTTTGCGATATCTATAATTTTATTTGCTATTTGATTGAGATTTTTATCTTTTACAGTATCACTTGATAAACTAATGTTGTTTAAATCCCCTTTTATATAGTTCTCAAACTTTTCAAGTATCTGGAGAATCTCATTTGTATCTTTTGTATTTGAAAAAAACATTAATATTCCTCTTTCTTTAATTCTTTATAGAGAGTTTCAGCAAATGCGATTTCCTCTTTTGTAGGTTTTTTTCGGACAGAAATAAGTCTATGGGTACCATCACTTTTAACAACCTCATAAGCTGTGGCATTAACCCAATAATAATCACCATTTTTAGTTTTGTTTTTTACAATCCCATTCCAAGTTTTTCCAGCTGCAATTGTGTCCCATAATCCTTTAAAGGCAATCTTTGGCATATCAATATGGCGTACAATATTATGTGGTTGCCCTATAAGTTCATCTTTTGTATATCCAGCAATTTTGCAAAAATCATTATTTGCATAAAGAATATTCCCCTTCATATCTGTTTCTGAAACAATCATAGTTGATTTGTCAAGTATTACCTCTTTTGACACAATATCTCCCTTTTTTGAATAAATGTAATTTTTTATTAATCAACATTAATTATAATATTTAATCGAGAATTGTATAAGAAGTGAAGTTAAAAAAAGATTTTTTTGGAGAAATTTTAGAGAGGTGTTACATAAGTTTATCTAACACTTCTTTTAGTTTATCAATTTTTAGTGGTTTTAGGAGATAATTTGAAGCCCCACTTTGAATTGCTTTGATAACTTTTTCTTGTTCACCATGTGAGGTTATCATTACAATTTTAGCATTCTTATCAAATGCAATAATCTCCTTTACAGCTTCAATCCCATCAGCAACATCATTGACATGTGGCATTGTAATGTCCATAGTTACAATATCTGGTTGAAGGTTTTTATATTCTTCTATGGCACTATAGCCACTATCAGCTTCACCAATAACTTTATGCCCTAAATCATGAAGCATATTTTTTATGCTCATTCTCATAATTTTTGCATCATCTACTACTAATATTTTTGCCATTTTTTCTCCTTTTAGCATTAGATAAAATAACTTAAAATCATTATTTCACCCTCAATAGTGATTTGTATCATATACATTTCAGATAGATCTTTTTGAAATATAATTTGTTGCTTTTCTAATGAAAATGGTGGAGAAATAGTAATTTCTCCATACTCCTTCGGTAAATCTTTTATGATATTGCCAAGAGTTATGTTTAAAGTTTCTCCTAAACTTGCTTGTGAAAATTCATGAATATCCGCATTTAAAATATCTACATTGATAAAACTTCGAAGTATAAGTTCTGAAAGCCTATAACTTGTACTCATAGCTAATGAGGCACTATTTGGATGAAAAATTGATATGCAAGTAGTTTGATTAGAAAACTGTATCTCTTTAGCACTAGTAATTGAAGTGATATTTTGAACATTTAATTGTAAATCATTTCCAAGATATTCAACAACTCTTTGTGACAATCTCTCTATTACAAGTTCTCCAAAAGTCATTAGAAACTCCAAATATATTTTTTCATTTTGTTATTTTTGATAGATCGCTTTTAGATGTTCTACTCTTGAACCCATATTTAAAAGCAACATATCGGCTATTACTATACTCATCATTGCCTTAGCTACTACACTTCCCCTTGTAGCTACACAAGGGTCATGTCGTCCACTTAGCTTATATTTTACTTCATTTCCAGCGATATCAATTGTATCTTGTTCTATAAAAATTGATGGAGTTGGCTTGAAATAAACTTTTGTAAAAATATCATCACCATTACTAATTCCACCAAGAATCCCTCCACTATGATTTGTAGCAAAACCATTGTTTGTGATTTGGTCATTATTTTGGCTCCCTTTTACTTTTGCACTAAGAAAGCCATCTCCAATTTCAACACCTTTTACTGCATTGATACTCATCATTGCATCAGCTATTAAACTATCAAGTTTATAGTAAATTGGCTCACCTAGTCCAACAGGAACATTTGAAGCTTTGATAAGTGCAACACCTCCAACACTATCGTGAGCATTTTTTGCTTCAATAATAGCATCATATTGCTCTTTTTCTTTAGTCTTATCTAAAGCAAATATTTCACTTTGCAAAGCATGAGCAAAGTCGAAATTTTCTCCAGCTATTCCAGCGATTTCACACACACCAAACTCTACTTTGATACCAACTTGTGCCAAAATCAAATCAGCAATAGCACCAGCAGCAACTCTAGCACTCGTTTCCCTTGCACTACTTCTTCCACCACCTCTATAATCTCTTATCCCATATTTATGAAAATAGGTAAAATCAGCATGAGCAGGACGAAAAATATTTTTTACATTCTCATAATCACCACTTTTTTGGTTTCCATTATAAAGTACCATGGCTATAGGTGTTCCTGTGCTTAAACCTTCAAATGTACCACTTAAAATCTCTATAATATCTGCTTCATTTCTTGCTGTTTGTGTTTTATTTTGCCCTGGTTTTCGTAAATCCATTTGCGACTGGATATACTCTAAATCTATCTTAATTCCTGCTGGAACACCATCAACTATACAACCAAGAGCAACTCCATGACTCTCTCCAAAAGTTGTAAACCTGAATTTTCTTCCAAAACTATTCATTATTTTTCCTTTTGTAGTTGTTTTAATACAGTTTTTGCAGCTGCTTGTTGAGCTAGTTTTTTGCTTTTTCCTGTTGCTGTTGTGTAGTGTTTATCGCCAATCCAAAGGGAAAGCTCAAAAACTTTCAGATGATCTGGACCAGTTGCACTCTCAAGTTTATATACAGGGATCTCGCCAAATTTAGCCTGTGTAATCTCTTGAAGTGCTGTTTTATAATCACTAAAAAGTTCATCAAGATTGATATTGTCATAATTTTTGACAAGTAAATCTAACACAATTGGTTTTAAGATTAAAAGTCCAGCTTCAAGATAAATAGCACCCATAATCGCTTCAAAAGCATCTGAAAGTATCGAAGCTTTTGTACGACCATTATTTCTATCTTCTGCTTCAGATAAATAGATATAGTCCCCTAAACCGATTGCATTTGCAAGTTTCGTAAAACCTTTTTCATTGACTAAACTTGCACGAATTTTTGATAAATCTCCTTCATTTGAATCTGGAAATTTATTGTATAAAAACTCTCCAACTATCAAATTAAGTACCGCATCTCCTAAAAATTCAAGTCGTTCGTTGTTGTATGCTTTTTTATAGCTTTTGTGAGTTAGAGCCTCGATTATCAGATTTTTATTTGTAAACTGATAACCCAAACACTTCTCTAATTCAGTGTATTTTTTCATTTTTTTCCTTTTTGTTAAGTTTAATTAAATTTTGATTTGATTTTCATTTATTGTAGCTTTAGAGCCTCATTTTTTGCTAAAACATCACATCTTTCATTTTCAATATGCCCAGCATGCCCTTTTACCCAAGTGGCTTTAATTGTGTGCTTTTTAGAAACCTCTAAATATTCTTTCCAAAGCTCAAGGTTTTTAACTGGCGATTTTGATGCTGTTCTCCAATTATTTTTTTCCCAATTTGCAAGCCACTCATTTATTCCTTGAACCACATATTTACTATCACTTATCACTTCAACTTCACAAGATTCTTTAAGTGCTTTTAAACCCTCAATAACACCTGTAAGTTCCATTATGTTGTTTGTTGTATTTGGATTGCCACCGCTTAACTCTTTGATGTTTTCTTTATATTTTAGGATAGTTCCCCAACCACCAGGACCAGGATTACCTAGACTGCTTCCATCACTGTAGAGATGAATTTTTTTCATAATAACCTTTACTAAGTTGTGGTTTTACTTCTAGAGTTAAAATAGAGTGACAATGTGGACATCTAGTATCATAGATAGGGATAGTTTTTTTACATTTTGAACAAATAAAATAAAAATTGAGGTCAAGATTGACATTTAAAGTAGAGTTTTTTGTAGAGATTAGAACTGTGAGTTCAAAGAGTTCACTTGGGGAATTGTCTTTAATATACCCTTTTGCACTATATAAACTTTTTAAAAATGTATCTTGTGTAACTATTTCTAAATTAATTTCATTGATATCGAGATACCAAAGTAAGTCAATAATCTTTTGGTGGGTAAAAAGTTGAGTATTTTTCCAAAAAAACTCTTTGTTATATCTCAGTAAAAATTGTAAAAAAAGCCTCTCAATAAGATTATTTGCATTAAATATAGTCAAAAGTTTTTCAGTTTTCTCTTCAATTGGCATCCTTATATTATCTATGATAGCAAGAGTTCTGATATATGTTTTATCTATTTTGACATCAATATTTAATTCATCAAGAGATTCCATAATATCCTCAGCCTTTTGGTAATCTTT
>CAZHJR010000038.1:0-18053 GCA_964533335.1 uncultured Helicobacter sp.
CTGTTTAAGGACGGGAATTATAATGGGATAATGCTTAGAAAACGCTTAATGTGTTTGAGAATATATTAAAAATTTGAAAGAAATTTTTCAACAACTTTAAAAGAGCCGAAAACTAGGTATTCTTCATCATTTTTCATACTCTCAAATTTAAAAATATCCCCTTTTAATGATAAGCTTTTTATAGTATTTATCAAAATATCTTCAGCTATCATCCTTTCATCATCACATTGTATCACCAAAACTTCTTTTATTATTGGTTTTAAGATTGTTAAAATCTCTTTAAAATCTTTATCTTTATAACTATTATATATAAGTGTAATTTTTTTATTTTTAAATTCTTCAAGTATTACATTTGCAGCAAGTGGATTGTGTCCAACATCAATTGTAATATTATCTCTTATTTTTTGGCAACGACCTTCTAACACTTCTAAAATAAAATCATCTCTATACAATCCTAAGTATTTCATTACACTAAGAGCTAGATTAGCATTTTTAATGATATATGTTGGTAAATTTTTTGGAAAATTAAAATCAAGATTCTCTATATATGGTATCTCTTGTTTACCTTTTAATATAGTCTCTTTTAAAGAGAGTACTTCATTTTGAAAGTTGTCTCCAAAAATATAGTTGTTGTCACAACTTCTTAGTTTTGTTGAGGCGATTTCTACAATCGTTTCGCCTAAAAATTCTTTATGGTCAAGCCCAATTGATGGAACTACTGTTAGATTATTTTCTACTACATTTGTAGCATCAAACTCTCCACCAAGTCCAGCTTCCAAAACTATAAAATCAAAATTTGAACTTAAATAAAATGCTAAAAGTGTTGTGTACTCGAAATAAGTTAATTGTGACAGAAGTTCATCAGATAGAATCTTTATTATTTGCTGATGTGCATTTTCAAGTTGTTCATCTGTAGCATTAGAACCATTTATCCATATTCTCTCATTGAAATTTAAAATGTGTGGTGATGTATAATGGAGAACTTGTTTATTTTGTTGTTTAAGAAAAGTAGCTATAAATCTTCCCGTTGTCCCTTTACCATTTGTTCCAACAATATG
Source organism: uncultured Helicobacter sp. (assembly GCA_964533335.1). Lineage (GTDB taxonomy): Bacteria > Campylobacterota > Campylobacteria > Campylobacterales > Arcobacteraceae > CAIJNA01. The sequence goes on from CAZHJR010000038.1 coordinate 1,059, forward strand.
GATAACATAAGGAAGTTTTATATATTTTGATAAAACTTCCCATGATTTCTTGATTGTGTCATATTCTATTTTTGTATAGAAAAGTGTTTTTTGATTGAGAAAATCTAAAAAATTGACATTTACATTTATTTTCATTGCAGTTTATTTTAAAGTGAATGTATCGCTATTTTTGAAAATACATCTGATAAAGCTTTATTAATAGCTAATTTTATTGCTTCCTCTTTTTTTGATTGTGTAACCACGGAATCATCTGATACAACAAAATCATAATAATTGGAAACTGTAAAATTTCTAGTTTTTTTATCAATTCCAATATAAGAGATAAAAACAGTCACAGTTTCTCTATACATTTTTGAATATCCAGCAACATCTGATTCTAATACGGTTTCTGAAATACTTTGAAGCTCTCCATATATTGTAGTATCAGCTAAAGAACGATCTGTAACAATTTGAACATCCAGTTTACTGCTTAACACATTGATTAATGCATCTTTAATCAATATGCTATTATTTAAGTTATGAATATCAATTTTTACATCTATATATATTTTTTCACCTATAGTTTTTTTTGCTATTGTAGATGTAGGTTTATATCCACATCCAGAAAAGAAAAGGATAACTAGAAAAAAAAACGATGCAAAAATTTTATTTTTCAAAACTACCCTTTGATAACAATATTAACAAGTTTATTTGGAACAACTATCTCTTTAATTATCTCTTTGCCATCAATCCATTTTTTTGCTAATTCACTATTCTTTACTATCACCAGAACCTCTTCGTTTGAAAGATTTGGTTTCATTTCAATATCACCTCGTTTTTTACCATTGATAGTAATTGCAAGTGCTACACTATCAAGTTCAAAAACCTCTTGTTTTATTTCAATAGTTTGTGAGAAATTTGCTCTTCCAAAGAGTCTATCAGCAATCTCCCAACACACATGAGGAATAATTGGCTCTAAAATATTCGTTAAAATATAATAACCCTCTAGTAAAATATCTTTATTTGACTGAACATTTAAAGCATTTAATGCTTCCATTGATGATGCTATTAAAGTGTTGAATGCGAAAGTTTTATTCATAACTTCATGAGCTTTTTGAAGTGCTTCGTACACCTTTCTCCTTGCAAGTTTTTCTTCACTATTTAAACTACTATGAGCAATACTATTTAAATCAAATCCAGCTCCATCAAGCTCCCCGCTTCTTTCAAAAAATCTTCTAATAAATTTAAAAGCACCTTCAACTGCACTATCATTCCATTCAAGCTCTTTAGTAGGAGGTGCTGCAAAAAGGATAAAAAGTCTTGCTGTATCGGCTCCGTATTTGCTTAAAATAAGGTCTGGATCAACTACATTCCCTTTTGATTTTGACATTTTTGCCCCATCTTTTAAAACCATCCCTTGCGTTAAAAGATTTGCAAATGGCTCACTACTATTTGTATATCCAAGTTCATTTAATGCTTTTGTAAAAAATCTCGCATACAAAAGATGTAAAATAGCATGTTCAATTCCACCGATGTATTGATCAACATCCATCCAATAATTGCTATCATTTTTATCTATTCCACAATTTTCCCACTTTTTAGGATTTGTAGCATATCTTAAATGATACCAAGATGACTGAACAAATGTATCAAGTGTGTCTGTTTCTCTTAGAGCATCTTTCCCACATTTTGGACAAATACAGTGTTTCCAAGTTGGATGATTGTCAAGTGGATTTCCCTCACCTGTTATCTCAACATCATTTGGAAGTGCAACTGGTAAATTTTCTAATTTTTCAGGAACTAAACCACAACTATCACAATGGATAAATGGGATTGGAGCACCCCAATATCTTTGACGGCTCACACCCCAGTCACGAAGTTTGAAGTTTATTTTTTTATTTCCAAGATTCATACTTTCAAAATATTTGATAATCTCATCTTTTGCTTTACCATTTGGCATATCAGTGAAAGTTCCACTATCAACCAAAATCCCCTCTTCTGTAAATGCTTCTTTTAAATCGATGATTCCATCTTTTGTATCGATAACTATTTTGATATCAAGGTCGTATTTTTTTGCAAATTCAAAATCCCTTGCATCATGAGCAGGAACAGCCATAACTGCCCCACTTCCATAACTTGCAAGGACAAAATTAGCAACCCAAACAGGAACTTCCTCTTTTGTTAAAGGGTGTATTACAGTGATTTCAAGATCAAGTCCAGCTTTCTCTTCAGTTGCTCTATCTCTTTCAGTTAATTTTTGCATCGCTTCAATTTGAGCAATTTTATCTTCACTTAAAAGTTTATTTTTGATTAAATATTTCACGATTTCATGTTCAGGAGCAAGTGCAGAATATGTCACTCCATAAATCGTATCTGGTCTTGTTGTAAATACTTTATACTTTTCAAAATTTCCACCGAGTTTCTCTTTTGAAGTAGGACTGAGTTCAAATTCAAACTCTAATCCTGTACTTTTCCCTATCCAATTTCTTTGCATAGTCAAAACTTGTGATGGCCATTTTCCCTCTAAAGTATCAAGGTCATTTAAAAGTTTATCTGCATATTGTGTGATACCTACATAATACCCCTGCATCTCTTTTTGGATAACTTCATTATCACATCTCCAACAACATCCCTCTTCTACCTGCTCATTAGCCAAAACCGTATGACAATCTTCACACCAATTAACCATTGTTGATTTTCGATACATTAACCCAGATTCATACATCTTAATAATAAACTCTTGTTCCCACTTTGTATAAAGTTCATCACTCGTTGCAAATTCTCTCGTTTTTGAAAAACTAAGTCCTAAATGATTTAGCTCATCTCTCATATAGTCAATATTTTCATAGGTCCACTTTTTTGGATGAAGTTTATGTTTGATTGCTGCATTTTCAGCTGGCATCCCAAAAGAATCCCAACCAATTGGATGAAGTACATTAAATCCATTTTTTCTAAAATGTCTTGCAAATGCATCACCTAAACAATAATTTCTTACATGTCCCATATGGATTCGTCCACTTGGATATGGGAACATGCTTAAAATATATTTCTTTGGTAATCCACAAGACTCATCTTGTGGTTCATTTGTATTGTTTTGTGTCCAAAATGTTTGCCATTTTGTTTCTATATTTTTTGCTTCGTAGCTACTCATAAAAATCTTTTCCTTATTTTTTATAAACTAAACTTCTTAAAATTAAACAGTTCCCTGCTCAAATTGAGCTCTAATTCTCTCTTTTTCTTTTTTATCTTTCTCTTTTTGTGCTTCTTTATTTCTATAATCAGATATATTAAATCCAAATTGCATTAGAAGTGGTGATGCTATAAAAATAGATGAATATGTTCCAACTATAATCCCAACTAAGAGTGCAAAACTAAATCCATAAATAATCTCTCCACCAAATAAAAAGAGTGTTAAAACAACAAAGAAAGTAGTCAATGAAGTAAGTGTTGTACGACTTAAAGTGTTTGAAACTGATTCATCAATAATTTTTCCTAATTCATTTTCTTTTGAATTTGTAAGTCCCTCTCTGATTCTATCAAATACAATAATTGTATCATTAATTGAATATCCAAGAAGAGTTAGAAGTGCTGCTAAAATATCAAGATTCACATCCACATTAAAAAGAACAATAAATCCAATTGTAATTGTAACATCATGCACAAGTGCCAAAACAGATGCAATGGCAAATCTCCATTCAAATCGAAGTGACACATAGATTAATATCACTAAAAGAGCTAAGATAAGTGCCATAACTCCTTTTTCTTGTAGAGCATCACCTACTTTTGGTCCAACCATATCAACTCTTCTAATTTCAAACTTTCCAGTTGCTTTAAGAGTTTCTCTTAATTCATCACCGATATCTTTTTGTATAGAACTTGAAGATGTTGGAATTCTTACAACAACTTCATTTTCACTTCCAAATTTAGTCACAGTTGCTTTTTGAAATGTAGCAACTGTGGCAAGTTTATTTCTTATCTCTTCTACGGGAGCTTTGTGTTCATATCTTACTTGGATAAGTGTTCCACCCGTAAAATCGATACCAAAATTTAAGCCTTTAACAAAAATAAGTACTAATGATGCGACAAACAAAAATGCAGACAATCCCATAAAATGGAACCGTTTTTCCATAAACGGATAAACTTTATTACTATTAAATACTTCCATTAATTTACCCCAAACCATTTCTTTTTGTTATTATCTATTGCTATTTTTCTCATCATTGCATTATAGATTCCATGGGTTCCTAAGATTGCAGTTATCATAGAAGCTAAAATACCAATACTAATTGTTACTGCAAATCCTTTAATAGGACCCGTTCCATAAGCATACAATATCACAGCAACCAAAAGGGTCGTGATATTTGAATCCAAAATTGAACTCATAGCATTTTTATATCCATTTTCAATAGCTTTAGGGATACTCATCCCCTGAGCCAAGAGATCACGAATTCTCTCATTGATGATAACATTTGCATCAACTGCCATACCAACCGTTAAAACGATACCAGCCATCCCTGGAAGAGTAAGCGTAGCACCAAACATTGCCATAACAGCAATGATAATAAAAATATTTACAACAAGTGCTATATTTGCAATTGTTCCTGCTCTTCTATAATAGACCATCATAAAGAAAACAACTGCAACAAATCCAGATAAAAGTGCAATTAAAGAAGCTTGTATACTCTCAGCTCCAAGACTCGGTCCCACACTTCTTTTTTCTAAAACTACTACTGGTGCTGGTAAAGCTCCACTTCTGAGTGCAATCGCCACATTTCCAGCTTCCTCAACACTAAATCCACCACTAATTTGTCCACTTCCACCACCAATTCTCTCTCTAATCACAGGGGCAGAAAACACTTTTCCATCAAGTACAACAGCTAATCTGCTACCTACATTTTTCCCTGTAAAATCTCCGAATACTTTTCCACCAAATGCACTTAATTCAAAATTGATAATTGGTGAACCACCTTGAGAGTCAAAAGCAACTCTTGCATCAACAAGTTCAGCACCTGTTAAAATAGGAATTTGTTTTACAATATATTTTTGACTTGGATTTGCAACATCACTTAAAAGTAAATGTCCCGTTGCTTTTGCTTCCTCTTCACTCATCGTCATTGCTTGATCTGCTAATGTTTCATCAACTGACATAAGTTCTAAATTAGCAGGTTTTGCAATAAGTTCCCTTGCTCTTTGCTCTTCAGCTTCAGTTTTTATCCCTGGTAACTCTACTACGATATCAGTAGTTCCTTGCCTTGTAACACTTGGTTCTGCTAAACCAAATTGGTCAAGTCTATTTCTTATCGTTTCGACTGCTTGAGCTACAGCTAAATCTTTTGTAATTTCAGTTTCCAAAGGTGTTAAAGATATTTTATACTCTAAAGTATCTTTTTTAGTAATTTCTAACCCTTGTATCGTTGCCAACATCGTATCAATATTTTTAATCTCAGCTTCATCAAGAACAATAAAACTCAGATTATTAGGATTGATAGTAAGACCATCTATTAAGATGTCATTTTGATCAGCATAATATTGAACAGCCGCTGCGATTGATTTTATTTTAGTCTCCACTGCTTTTTCAGTTTCAACACCAAGTAGCATATAAATACCACCCTGAAGGTCAAGTCCTAAAGTTATTTTTTTTCCTTCGCTACTTTGGATAAAAGAGGGAATAGAAAAAACTATTCCAAATATAGCTACTAAAGCAAAAATAACTAATCTATAGTTTAAAAGATTCAATTTTTAATCTTCCCATTTGCTTGCAACAAATGTCTTTACAAGTCTTGATTCTGCACCATCGCTATGTTTTACTTTAAAAAAACCCTCTTCAACTTTAGAAATTTCAACTATTAAGCCACCACTTGTTACAATTTTATCCCCTTTAGCTAAAGACTCAAGCATTGCATTGTGCTCTTTTTGTTGCTTTTGTTGAGGACGAATTATTAAAAAATAAAATATACCAAACAGTACGATAAGAGGTAATAATGACCCCAGTAAACTTCCAGATTGTTCCATGATGATTCCTTCTATGTTTAAATTTAAGAGTGGGGATTATACAAGTTCTATAATTATAAAAGGCTTTATAGTATCTTTTTTGTTGTCATCGTTTATTTATCTTGAATATTTTGGATTTGAAAGCAAATTTATCAATACTATTTTTATTTTAGCTGCATATTATCTCCTCGTTACGATTGATAAAAAATCACTCTTTTTTGCTGGATTTTTTACAGGACTTTTATGGTTTTGGTGGATTGGATATAGTTTTATCTACTATGATTTGGTTTATCTTATCCCATTTATTGTCCTCTTTTTTGGTGTTGCACATGGGGTCTTTTTTTGGTTTACAGCGATTATTGACAGACTATTGGTACGAATTGTTATGGTTTATCTACTTACTTTTTTTGAACCATTTGGATTTAATTGGTTTAAACTAGATTTGCCACTTATCAATACCTATTTTAACACCTATGAAACCAATCTAAAAGTTGCTCCACTTAAAATCTATATGCCTTCTTATGATATCCCTCAAGATAGAAAATGGGATAAACAATTTATCGATGAGATGATTGCTATAAACCTTAAAAATATAGATGATGGGATAGCAAAAGGTTATGATATAGTGATTCTTCCAGAAACTGCTTTTCCATTAGCCCTCAACCAAGAAAATCAAATTTTAGAACTTTTAAAGGAAAAATCAAAAAAAATCTCTATTGTTACAGGGGCGATTTCACAAAAGCAAGATGAATATCTCAATTCCACTTATATGTTTGAGAATGGGGCTTTTCAAATTGCAAATAAAGTGGTTTTAGTTCCATTTGGCGAAGAGATACCATTTCCTAAATTTTTGGTCGATTTTATCAATGATACTTTTTTTGATGGTGCTAGTGATTATTCTAAAGCTTCTAATCCTACCACTTTTACAATTAAAGGGGTGAAATTTAGAAATGCTATCTGCTATGAGGCAACTACTGATGCAATCTATCAAAATCTTGACACACCTTTTGTGATAGCATCTTCAAATAATGCATGGTTTACCCCATCAACTCAGCCAACATTACAAAAATTACTTTTAAGGTATTATGCAAAAAAATATGGTTTAGTGATATATCATGCTACAAATAAATCGCAAAATATGATTGTGAAATAAACACTCGCAATCTTGATATTTTTTTGATATCTTTTGATATTTTTTGATGTATACTTTATAAAAAATGAAATATACTCAACATACAATGAATCAATATAAAGCATACACAATAAATTTTTCAGAAATAGGGAAATCACTTTTAATATTAATGGTGGTTATTGCCATTAGTCATCTTTTTCAAGACTATTTGGGGATTATAAATATCGCCCTTTTACATATAATTCCAGTTGTTGTTATCGCTATGTATGGGAACTTAAAAGCTACAATTTTAATCACTTTACTCAGTATGATTTGTTTTAATTTTTTATTTGTTCCACCAGTTTATAGTATCTCATTCCATAATGAATTATATATTTGGAGTTCTATAATTTTTGGTATTGTTGGATGGATTATCACTATTCAAGCTCAAAATTTAAATACACAAAGAAAACAAAATATTCTTAGAGAATCTCTCCTTCATATTATTTCACACGATTTAAGAACACCATTATCAACTATTCACGGTACCATCAATTTTATTTTGTCAGATGATAGTCTTGATACAAAACAAATTCAAAATCTCCTCGAAGATATAAATTATGCATCATATCGTATGAAAAGACTTATCACAAATATATTAGATAGTACAAGATTCTCTAGTGGTAATGCTGAACTAAAATATGAATGGTGTGATTTTGAGGATATAATTGGTGTGGCACTGGAAGAATTTTCACAACAACAAGATAATGAATTAGTAGAAATTAAGGTTGATAAATTGCAACTTTTTTGGGGTGACAATACTTTATTGATTCAATTAATAGTGAATCTTCTTGATAATGCTTTAAAATACTCTACAAAAAATTCTATTATTCGTCTTGAAATTAAACACCTTAGTGACTCTGTAAGAATATCCATTTTTAATCAAAGTGAAATGATAGATAAAAGTAAATTACACAATATTTTTGATAAATTTTATAGATTAGAGGATACAAATGATATTTCTGGCAGTGGCATAGGATTATCTATTTGCAAAAGTATTGTTCAACTTCACATGGGTGAAATCAAAGCAGATGGATTAGAAAATGGTATTTTAATAGAAGTGAATTTACCAGTAGTTAAAAAAGTGAGTTTATTATGATAAAAGAATTAATACAAATTGTTGAAGATGATATATCTGTGAAAAGATTACTTGAGATAACTTTTAAAAACTATCAATTTAACCATATATCGTGTGAAAATAAAAGTCAAGCTATGAAAATATTTTTAGGAAATAATCCTGATTTGATTATCGTTGATTTGGGTTTACCTGATGGAGATGGAAAAGAATTTATCACTCAAATCAGAGAAGTTTCAAAAATTCCTATTATTGTAATAAGTGCAAGACATGATGAAAGTGAAATAATAGCTTCTCTTGATGCTGGAGCAGATGATTATATTAAAAAACCATTTTCTGTCAATGAATTGTTAGCAAGAGTTAGAGTAAATCTTAGACGAAATATCCACAAAGAAAATGTTTCTACGAAAATTGTTTGTGGAGAAATTGAATTAGATTTAATTTCAAGAGATATTTTATTTAAAAATGAGCTATTAAAAATTACACCCATTGAGTATGAATTATTAAAGTATTTTCTTTTAAATGCAAATAAAACACTTACTCATAAACAAATTTTGAAAGAAGTTTGGGGTGTTGCATATCAAAATGAGATGCAATACTTACGAACTTATATAAATACTTTACGAAATAAAATCGAGAAAAATAGTACAAGACCTACTTATATCAAAACAGAATCTTGTATAGGATATAGATTTTGTTGTAATTTTAGTGAGAAAAGTTAATGATAGATACAAAGTATAAAGATTTTAGCTATTTAAACAATATTTATTTTAGGAGCATTATATGGATTTAACCGTTATTATTGGTATGATTGGAGCATTAGCATCTATTGCGATAGGTGACCTTATGGAGGGTGGGAATCCTGCTCATGTTATTCATATCACTTCTCTCATCATTGTTATACCAACAGCAATGTTTGCAGCAGCAACTGCTACAGAATCTCATGCTATCTCCGCTGCCTTTAAAGAATTAAAAATTGTTTTTAAAAAATCACCAATCAATTTTGATGCAAGAATTGAACAAATGTGTGAATTTGCACTTGCTGTTAAAAAAAATGGTGTCCTTTCTATCGAAAGTCAAATACAAAATCTAGATGAACCTTTTTTAAGAGAAGCTTTAAATATGATAGTTGATGGTTCAAAAGAGGAGGAGATTGAGCAAATGTTGGAACCAATTATAGAAGAGACAGATCATTACTATCATAGTGCATCTCATTATTGGTTACTAGCAGGTGAAACTTGCCCTGTTATGGGGCTTATTGGAGCTGTTTTGGGACTAATTCTAGCTTTACAAAAACTTGATAATCCTGCAGAGATGGCAGCAGGTATTGCAGGAGCTTTTACAGCAACCGTTACAGGTATCGCAGGAGCATATATGTTTTTAGGACCTTGGGGGAATAAAATGAAAGCAAAAGCTCATCTTATCGTAAAAGATCAACAACTTATTTTAGAAGCAGTCAAAGGGATTTCAAACGGAGTTGCTCCAAAAGTTTTAGAAGCAAAACTCAAAAATATGATTACTCCTATGCCAATGAACTAAAGGTAAAATGGATGGCTAAAAAATGTCCTAAATGTGAATGTCCAGCTGGGGAAAAATGGGCAGTTCCCTTTGCTGACTTTCTCAGTCTACTCCTAGCACTCTTTATCGCTTTATATGCACTCGCTTCAGTTAACATAGAAAAACAAATAGCATTAAAAGAGGAATTTATGAAAATTTATGATTTCAATACAGATGCTCAAACACTAGCAGAACCACAAGAAGATGAAAATGTAGCTAAAACTAATGAAGAAACAGATGGAGAGCGAGGGATAGAAGCTAAAGCTCAAGAGATTTTAGCAGAATTAGATGAGATGGAAGAAAAACAAGCAAAAGGTGGTAATTTAGTAGGACTAGAAGATGGGACGATGATTGCTATTCCAGCAAATTTACTTTTTAAAGAGGGTCAAGCAACTCTTGATACTCAATATAGCTTGCTATTTTTACAAAAAATAGCAAGAATTTTGACATATTTACCAGAAGATACTGAATTGAATGTTATAGGTTTTTCTGATGAAAATGAACTAGGGACTCAATCTACATTTCGTGATACACTTGATTTATCAACAGCAAGAGCAAATAATGTTATACGAGAACTTATAAGATATAAAGTTCCAAAGGAAAGGCTTTTTTCAAGTGGATACAATAGCTCAAAAAATACAGATCCCAATAATAGACGGGTTGAATTTGAAGTAAAATCGAAAAGAGTTACTAACAATGATTTACCAGATATCGAACAAACAATTTTTGGTAATCTTAAAAACGAAAAATATTAATGAGTTCACTCAATAGTAAAAAAAAATATCTCTGCAACGAGTATCCAAAAGTGAAGTGTTGTCAAAAAAAATATAATTGTTTTTCCCTTGTAACACGAAACTTTTTGGTTTTATTCACTGTTATTATAGGTTATCAAGTGGCAGATTTATTTCATATTGTACCTACACGATTTAGTCATCTTGCTCATATTATAAAGTTTAATGAGTTTGCTATTTTATCTGCTACCATTTCCCTTGTTCTAAATATTTTCTTTTTATTTATTTTTTTGATTAAGATAGAAACTCTACAATATAGATTACCTGATAAGGTTATAAAGTGGTCATTGAAAGTAATGATTGTTGTTTTTGGATTGACTTCTTTTTCTCATCTTTTTTCAGTTTACTTTATAGACAAATACATCTTTGCACCTATCACTTTCTTTTTAGCATACTTAACTTATATCGTTATGATTGAGGAACACAATTCAGTTTCCACTTAATTCTCTTCCAACCTCTTTTAATGCTTCAATTCTTTCTTGTCTATCTGCATAAGACTTTTCAACTGCTTCTTGATTATCGCTAATTGATTTTTTTACAGGATTTTCTACAGTTTTTTTTACCTCTTGTTTGTGTGGTTGTGACGGTACCTCTTCTAAAAAGAAATATACGACACCAGAAAGTAAAAGGATTGATATAACCAATAATAATCCAACAAAAAACTTTAAAAAACTATCCATAAACAACCTTTTTTATTTTTTTAATTATACCAAAATAACAATTTATATTATTTAGTTTATTAAAATACGATTATAAAATGAAAGATAATAAAGAAGATATCCAGCTTCCAATGGTGTCCAAATAATATGCTTTTTTAAATCTTGTTTTGTATAGATTCTTGAAACTTGATTATTATATTTTTCAATCATATGCATCACTTGTTTTTGAATATGAGAATATTTTAACTTATAAATAAAATCTGGAAAATATTCAGTTTCATCTACAATTTTTAAATCAAAGTTTAACACAACTGCTTGAAGTAGAATACCTATTTGATATGAATGATACTCTATTTTTTCAAGTTCTTGAAAACTTTTAAATCTATATCCAAGTGATTGAAATGTTTGTAATTCACTTTTTAACTCTTTTAAAATCTCTTCAGATTCAATTTCACTTAAATACAAAGATATCTTAATATCCTCTATTTTGATAAGTGATGAATCAAAAATATCATCATCTTTTACCCATAAATTATTTTTAAACATATCAAAAAGATTTTGAAATATCATCTTGCCTCTTTACATAACCACTTTTTTTAGTATTTTTACATAAAATTACTAAAATCAATAAAAAAACTTATTATGCTACAAATAGCTCAATAAATATCGTTATGAAATGATTTTCTTACTTATTTGTATATCTTTTATACAAATAAAAAGAGAGATATTTTATAAAATTGTTTATAATTTTGCTATGGAAAATCTATTATTAGCAATCTTTTTAACTTTGGCAATCGCAACTATTTTAAATATCACTTTGAAAAAGTTTGGAATTTCACATATCATCGGATATATTATTACAGGAACCATCATCAGTTACATCTTTGGATTTAATGGGCTCAATATCCACTCACTTGATCTTATTGGAGAATTTGGAATTGTTTTTTTGATGTTTACTATTGGGCTTGAACTCAGCCTTGGAAAAATTAAAAAAATGAAAGAGATACTTTTAGCAAACGGGATGCTTCAAGTGATACTAAGTGTTGTGGTGATTTTTATACTTTCATTTTACATTTTTGGACTTGATTTTAATAGTTCTATTATCATCTCTTTAGCATTTTCACTCTCATCAACTGCAATAGTTTTGACTTACTTAAAAGAATCAAAAGATATCCATACCCCATATGGACAAAAATCTATGGGAATTTTAATATTTCAAGATTTAGCAGTTATCCCTATTTTACTTCTTATCTCATTTTTATCAAACGATACTCTCTCAATCACAGAGGTTTTAACTAAAACAATCGTTTCTGCGATATTGGTTGTAGTATTTATGTTTACAATTGGAGAAAAAATAGTAAATAGTATGCTTTCATTTTCAGCAAAAACACACCTTGAAGAGCTTTTTTTGGGTTCTGTTTTTTCAATCGTTTTAGGTGCATCACTTTTGGCTCATGAGATGGGATTTACTTACTCATTGGGTGCTTTTATCGCAGGGATGATTATTGCCGATACCAACTACAATGTCAAAGTAGAATCAGATATCTCAAGCTACAAAGACTTACTTCTTGGAGTATTTTTCTTTGGTGTTGGGACAAAAATAGATGCCATATATTTCTTTACAAATATCCATATCATTATCTCTATTTTTGTACTTGTGATGGTTTTTAAAGCGATTGTAATCTATTTTATCATAAGACAAAAAGAGGATAAAAATACTTCAGCTAAAACTGCTCTTGCTCTTGCACAAATTGGAGAGTTTTCATTTGCAATCTTTGCACTTGCTGGTTCCCAACAACTTATAAGTGAAGAGATGGCTAGTTTTTTGATACTTGTAAGTGTTATTTCGATGATACTTACACCTTTTGTGATACAAAATATCTATAAACTCTCTTCATATTTTGAAAAAGAGTTTTATGAATCAGATGTTATTACACCAATTGGACTCAAAAATCACATTATAGTAGCTGGATTTTCAACATTAGGAAGAATTGTTGCTGGGGATTTAAAAAATAAAGGGGTGGAATTTGTCGTTATTTCAGATAACTTAAAACATGTACTTTTGGCAAGAAAACTAGGTATCATGGCTTATTTTGGGCACTTAAATAAACTTCCCGTTTTAGAATCCCTTGGAGTAGATGTTGCCAAAGCGGTTATCATCACAACCAATAGTGAAGAAAATAAAAGACTTATCAGTGAAGCTGTTTTAAATTTTTCAAAAGTACCAAAGGTAATCGTAAAGATTGACACGATAGATGAGAGAAAGAGTATGAGAGATTTGGAAGATGTTGAGTTTATCGATGCAAACTATGAAATCTCAAATCTTCTTGTCAAAAAGGCTATCCTATAAAAACCTTAACGGAAAAAATATGGTAAGAAGAAAACAATAACACTTACCATAGCAGTAATCACACCATAATAAAATTTACTTAATCCCGTTCTATCTGGATTTCTTTTCATATCTTCGTATGTTTTATTATCCTTGTATGCTAAGATAAGTGCTTGTACACTTTTAAAAATCAAAAACACAAGTACCAATCCTGTGACAATAGTAATACTTTGTGCACTATATTGTACCGCTTCAAAAATTTCATTCATCAGTTATTTCCTTGTTCTAAAACTATTATTTAGTCGTAATTTTAAACCGTAATGATACGATTTTGTAATAAATTTTTTCATTAAATATGCCATATAACCTTTGATTTTTATCATATCAAACATCGTTCCAACTGCATATTCACCACCAAGAGCGACAAACATCCCATCCATTTTGCCATCATATTTTGTAAGTGACTCATTGTTTAGTTTTTTGATAATATTTTTTGCTACTACACCTGCACATTGCTCTGCTATTTGTGAAGTTGGTGGTAAAAGTTCCCCTTTAAGATTTCGTATCTCTGCACAATCCCCGATGGCATAGATATCTGCAAACCCTTCAATATGTAAATATTCATCCACAATAAACTGATTTAATCTATTTTTTTTGACATCTAAAATGTCATTTACACCCAGTGCTCGTATTCCACCTGTAAAAATCATAAAATCAAATTCCAAATTTTCGCCAGTTTTGAGATGAACTGTATTTTGTGACACACTATCTATAAAAGAGTTTATCATCACTTTTACACCCAAATCTTCAAGTCTTGTCATTGTATGCTTGATGATATAATCATCCATTCCATTTAAAATTGAGCCATAAGCTTCTATCAGATAGATATGGATACTTCCTTTTTTAATCCCGATACTTTTTATAAACTTTTGTGAAATATATGCCATCTCAGCAGCTATTTCTACCCCACTAAGCCCTGCTCCCCCAATGATGATATTAAACTCTTCGTGGTCACTATTTTTGACTTTTTGGTAAATAATCTCTTCAAATTGTGTTTTAAACTCATAAGCTCGACTTAAAACCTTTACCCCATGAGAATGCTCTTCTAACCCTTGTATAAATGATGGAAAATTTGTCAAAGCCCCAGTTGCTAAAATAAGCTCATCATAGCTTATCGTTTGATGATTTGTTTGGATAGTTTTATTTTTTGTATCAATCCCAATACACTCTTCTTGCAAAAACTCAATATCTTGTCCAAATCCCTCACACCAACTTTTGATATCTACTGTGATATCACAAATATCAAAATTTCCTGCGATATATCCATAAGCTTCTGTTTGAAGATAGTGATATGGATTTTTGTCAATCAACACTATTTCAATACCTTTTTGTTTGACTAATTTCTCAACAGCTCGAAGCCCACCATATCCTGCACCAACAATAACAACTTTCAATTTATTTCCTTTACTTTTTCCAACACATCATTTGCTTGAATGTTTTTCATACACTGATGATATTCTTCCCCACGAAGTGGACACTCCCTCTTCATACAAGGCATACAAACAAAATCTTTTTTAACAATCACACTCTTTTCATTTCGCCACTGAGATGTTTCAGTAAACTTTGTAGGTCCGAAGATACAAACAGAAGGGACTCCAAAAGCAGCAGCTAAGTGCATAGGTCCACTATCATTTGTGATAAACAAATCAAGATTTGCAATCTTTTCTATAAGTTCCTCAACAGACGTTTTCCCTGCTAGATTTTGATAATTTGTCGCTCCAAAAGCAATCATTTCATCCTCAATATCTTTTGCCATATCGACTTCACCATTTCCACCAAAGATAAGAGTGTCATAATTTTTTGAGAGTTCAATCACTACTTTTGCAAACTCTTTTGGATACCATCTTTTCGCACTTCCATAAGTAGCCCCAGGATTGATTCCAAGAAGTGGTTTACTATTTTCTTTTTTCTCATAGCCATAAATTTTTAATTTATCTGGAGTGCTTATGATATTTAAACTTCTATTGACAAAATCGTTATAACGAGTCACTAAATGAATTTCATCTTGTGTGTATCTTCTGTAACGATATTTCTCTTTCGCATCGATGAAAAAGAGTAAAAAATCAGATGTAAAGTTTCTTCTAAAACTAAAAGCAATATCAACACTACCTACACTTTTAGCAATTTTATAGAGATTTTTATAACGAAATCCACCTTTCTTTGAGTCATCTACTATCAATCTTTTCACATTTGGATGGTGTGAGAAAATCTTTGTACTTACAAATGAACCTAAAATAATCAACTCACAATTTGGAAAATGCTCTACAATATTTTCAATCGCAGGTGTTGCCATCACTGCATCTCCAAGCCAAGTTGGAATCTCTATAAAAATCTTCTTACTTTCCATTATTTACCATATTTTTAAAATCATAAAAGGCTTTTGTTTTTCGTAACTTCCCATCACGATTATCGACTAAACCATATCCAGCAGAGATAAGCTGATGCCAAAAAACTTTTTCCACTTTTTGTGTTTGACGAACGATATCAAAATACTCTAGCATAAAAGTAGCATATTCCTCTTCACTCACACACTCTAACTCAGAAGTAGGAGCATAAGGAGCAGTATTTTTTAGTGGCCAATTTGTCTCTGTAATATAAATCTTATCTTCACATTTTTTTGAAGTTCTGACGATAGTATCTAAAAACTCTACTTTATTTTTAAGGTCAAATAGCCCATATTGGGTATTTGTAGGAGCACCACGACGATCAACATAGAGTAAACTTGCTAAACCATCAAAATGGATTTTAAACTTATTAAATAATGTTCGAATTGTAAAATGGTATTCAAAATCTATGACTGAACTTCCTATAAGTTTGATTTGTGGGAAGTTTTCATCTCGCACATTTTGGATAGTTTGGAAAAATTCCAAATACTCCTCCATACTTACAAATCCCCATTTTATACGGTTTATTGCATTTCCTATCATAAACTGATTGGTAACTTCACTAAACTTTTCAAACACTATTTTGATGTCATTTGCTAAAAGTTCCTTATTTTCAATATATTCCCTACTTTGTATCACACAAAGAAGTATCTCTTTATCTTCGCCAAAGCTTTTTACAAACTCCACATATCTATCAATATTTCCCATATCAGAGAGGAAAAATCGAATCTGAAGAGATTTTACACCAAGCTCTTCAACCAATGCAACTTGTTCATCTCCTTTATCAAGATTGACACAAAGACCATAAAATAGTAGTTTGTGGTTTGTGGTTTGTGGTTTGTGAAATATTTTTTGAATTAAAAACTTAAAAAAAAGATACGGAAACCAAAAAACATTAGTACAAAATAGTTTCAGATAATCTACAAAATGCCCTTTTCGTAAAAGCTTTTTATCAGCTTTTTTGAGAACTTCAGGTTGGTCTGATGGATGCCAAGGATA
>CAZHJR010000039.1:0-1360 GCA_964533335.1 uncultured Helicobacter sp.
TTTATCGTAATTTTTTTTAAAATCATCTTTTTTTAAATTCTCAATCAAATCACACAATAAAATAACTCTTCTATATTTTAAGTGATTATTTACACGAAATTAATTATAATTTAGCAAATTTGTTGATAGAACTTAAAAAGGATAAAATAAAATGAAAATTTTAATTGTAGACGATAGCTCAACTATGAGAAGAATTATTGGAAATGTTGTTCAGCAATTGGGTGTTGCGAAAGGCGATTTTGATGAAGCTGAAGATGGAGTAGTAGCTTGGAAGTTATTGCAAGAAAAAAAATATGATGTTATTTTAACGGACTGGAATATGCCAAATATGAATGGTCTTGAATTGGTTAAAAAAATAAGAAGTGAAGGTAGCACGCATAGAGGAACGCCTACTGTTATGATTACAACAGAAGGTGGGAAAAGCGAAGTTATTACAGCATTGAAAGCTGGTGTAAATAATTATATTGTTAAACCGTTTAATGCACAAACATTAAAAGAAAAACTTGATCCGTTCTTCAAAAATTAAAGGATAAATCATGAGTATGACTCAAGAAGAAATCGAAGCACTAATGAATGATACAATTATGGATTCATCAGCTAATTCAGATGAGCACGATATAGATGCTCTACTTGCTGGAATTGATGGTGTTGTAGATGATGGTAAAGATTCAAATGATTTTAATGGAGATATTGATGATTTACTAGCTGGCATTGATGGTATTGTAGATACAGATGAAAAAGATGAGCAATTAGACCAAACTGATATGGATGCACTTTTAGCTGGGATTGATGGAATAGTTAATGATAAACCTACCCCTGTTGCAAAAAATGAGTCTAAAAAAGAATCTTCTACCAAGCATGATGATGATAGTTTAGGTGCTAAAATAGACAAAGGGATCTACCCAATGCCTGTTGAAAAAGAGCACAAGGTTGTCAATCAACTGAATGAAGTAGCAGAGGACAGTGAAGCAAAAGCATCTCAAATCTTTGATGTATTGAGCTTTATCCTTGATGAGAATGATTTACTACAGAGAAATACAACACAAGTTATAAGTTTTATTGATGCTCAAATAAAACTTTTAGAGACACTTTGTACAAAGTTTCCAAACATTGATATCTTTAGTGAGAATTTGCAAAAAGCACACGAATCTAAACAATTTCTTTCTGAAATTACAAATGGAATCGAAGATGAAAACAATAAAGTATTTGAAGCTATGGAGCTTATGCAGTATCATGATATCAATAGACAAAAAATCGAAAGAGTTATGGCTGTTATAAGAAAATTATCATTGTATTTAAGTGGTTTATTTGAAGATGATTCAAACAAACCTGAAGTTCAAATAGCAAAACATATTTCTGG
>CAZHJR010000039.1:1460-17245 GCA_964533335.1 uncultured Helicobacter sp.
AGTGAAAAACTTTTAACAAAGATTGATGGTAGGTAATTAAGATGCATGCTAGTGATGTCAGTGAACTGTTATATCAAAAACTGCACTATACAAGTGAGCGACAAAAAGTTATATCTAGTAATATAGCAAATATTAATACACCAGGTTACAAAACTAAAGATTTAAGTTTTGAAGATCATCTGAGTAAAACAAAATCAAATGATTTAAAGTTAGTAACCACACATAAAAACCATATTCCTTTTTCATCACAAACTCATTCTCCATCAGGTATGAAATTGTATGAAGTGGAAAATCTTGAAGAACAAAATGACGGTAATAATGTTAGTCTTGACAAACAAATAAGTGAAATGTCAAAAAATGCTGTGATGAATGATGCAATTGCAAATTCGATCAAAAGAGATTCTCGGTGGTTCAAGTTGATGGTTGATGCTGCTGGAAAAAATTAATTAGGATAATATTTATACATGGATCAAATTTTTAAATTTATAAATAATCTTAATGCAGGACAAAGAGCTGTAATAATAGGTGGTTTTTCCATTCTTTTTGTCTTTTTAATTGGATTACTAATCTATTCAAACATAAAATCAAATGATGAAAAATTAAATTTTACAATTGCAACAAATTTAACAAAAAATCAAGTTATGCTAGCTTCAAGTGAGTTAGAAGCTGCTGGAATTCCATTTTCTATAGTTGGGAATGGAGATAATTTAACCCTCAAAACAAATAAAGAAAATATAAATATAGCAAAGATTAAACTTGTGACAAGTGAAGCGGTTACAAACAAACATACTGGTTGGGAAATCTTTGATAAAAGTTCATTAGGATCTACAAATTTTGAAAATAATGTGAAGTATTTAAGGGCTACAGAAGGTGAACTAAGTCGTTCATTAGAGTCTCTGTATGGAGTAATGACAGCTAGTGTAAAAATTGCAATACCTAAAGAATCTGTTTTTACAGAAACGAAAACTGATCCAACAGCTTCTGCTGTTTTAAGTCTTAAGCCTGGTATCACATTGACGCCAAAACAAATTGAGGGGATAAAAAACTTTATTGCATCGGCTGTTCCAAATCTAAAACCTGAAAATATAAAACTTATTGATCAAGATGGTTCAATGTTGGAAAAAACAGAAGATGATATGGAAAATTTAAAATATCAATCTCATGAAAAATATAAAAAGAAATTAGAAAAAGATTATGAAGAAAAAATTATTGCCTTGCTTGAACCCTTTATTGGTGGTAATAAAGTCATTGCAAGGGTGACAATATCATTAGATTTTAAGAACCAACTTGTAGAACAAGAAATTTTTGAACCAGAAGGGACAATTAGAAGCCAAGAGACAAGTGAAGCAACCTCTAATAAAGAAGAAAAAGATAAAGAAAAAGCTGGTGTTCCAGGAGTTCAAAGTAATATCCAAAATCCAGATGAAAATACAGCAGAAACAAAATCAAAAGCATCAACAGAAGAAACGAAAAATATTGTAAACTATGAGATTTCAAAGAAAATAATTAAAGAAAAAGATAATGCTTTTGCAAAAGTTGATAAAATACAAGCTGCAGTAACATTTGATTCTTCAGTATTAGATAAGGTAACAGATAAAGAAGCTTTTTTAGCACAATTAAAATCAATTGTTGAAGATGGTATAGGTATCAATACAACAAGAGGGGATAAAGTTGCCGTGCAAGCATTTAAATTTATTTCAAATGATGCAAATGCGACTGAAAATGATGAATCACTTACATCTATGGCTACAAAATCTATCCTTCAGGACTACGGTGAATATATACAATATCTCATAAGTGCTATTTTACTTTTTATCTTCTATAAAAAATTTATCGCTTCAAACAGTATAGATTTAGCAGGTGGTTCATCTGCTGCTAGAAAAGAGCAAATTGGTGTAGCAGATGAAGATTTTGATTATGAATCATTCAATCCAAATGTTGAGAAAAATAAGCTCAAAAATAAGATACGAAATCAAATTTTGACAAATATTGATGGCTTGGATAAAGAAACTGCCGCACAATATGAAGTTTTGGTTGAAGAACTTGATTCTCAAATAAATAATCATCCAGCAGATATAGCAAAAATGATTGAGTTATTATTAACAGAAGGTGATAAAAAACTTAAAAAACAAGGAAAATCATAATGGTCAAAGAGATTAATCATGAAGTATTAAGTGGTATTTCTATGTTAGATAGAGTTGCTATGTTTTGTGTTTTAATGGGTGAAGAAGCGACCGTTAAGATATTTCAAAATCTTTCTCTTGGTCTTGTTGAACAAATATCTACAGCAATCACACAACTTTCTGCAATAGATAAAGACACATCTTTAGCTATCCTAGATGAATTTTATATCTTTACAAAATCAAATGCCTTTATAACATCTGGTGGTTTTGAATATGCCAAAGATTTACTCTATAAGTCTCTTGGAAAAGCAGAGGCAGATTCTGTATTAGCTAAATTAGCCCAATTAGCTGAAGCAAAAGCATCTTTTGCCTACTTAGAAAACATCAATCCTAAACAACTTGCAGACTTTATAAAAGATGAATCACCCCAAACAATGGCGGTAATTTTATCCCATATGGAGCCAGCACAAGCGGCAGAACTCCTTGATACACTCCATCCAGATATTAAAGTAAAAGTAACTATGCAAATGGCTACAATTAAAGATGTAAGTCCAGAAGTTGTAAGAACGATGTCGGTTGTTTTAGAAAAAAAACTAGAATCACTCCTTTCTCATATTACCCAAGTTGGTGGTGTAAAAGTTGTTGCTGATATGTTAAATAGAATGGGACCAAAATCTCAAGCGATTCTTACAAGTATCAATGGGCTCGATTCTGAACTTTCTAAAAATATTAAAGATAATATGTTTGTCTTTGAAGATATGCTTAAACTTGAAGCTCAAGATATGATGAAAATTTTAGCTGAAGTTGATGCAGCTGATTTAGCTGTTGCCCTTAAAGGTTCACCACAAGAAGATATTGATACAGTTGCAAGCTCAATGAGTCAAAGAGCAAAAGAGAGGTTTAAAGAGGAATTTGAGATGCTCAGTCGTGTTAAACCAAAAGATGTTGAAGCAGCACAAAGAAAAATGCTTGGTGTTGCACAAAAACTAATTGAAAGTGGACAAATTGAAAGAGAGATGGGTGAATAGTTGTGAATAATAATGTAAATTCATCAGCAAAAGTGATATCTGCGACAGATGTGCAGCCCTATACACTTGGAACTTTTTTAAACAATACATCAACTCAAACTCCTGAAATGAAAAGTGTTTCGACACTTAATGACAAGTCAATCAATGGAAATGTCGATCCTGTCCTTTTAGAAGTTCAAAGGCTCACACATTATATCTCTCAACTTGATGCAAAAGTAACAAATATTGAAAACAATGGTGTAAGTTCGAGAGATTTTGACAAGCAAATTATTCAAGCACTCAAAGATCTTAAAAATTATGCCACTTTTTTTGAACAAGCAACATTTCAACTTGAAACAAAAATTTTAAAAACATCAGTTTCTATAGCTAAAAAAATAATTGGTGTAGAAGTTGGGGAACAATCTGCAAATATTGCTAAAATAACTATCGCAAATATCCTAAATAAAATAAAAACTGCTTCAAAAATAACCATTCATCTTAATCCAAAAGATTATATTATTCTAAAAAATGAGCTCAATTTAGAGAGTTTTATACAAATTCAAGAAGACCCAAATGTTACAGCTGGTGGTGTTGTGATTGCAAGTGATTTAGGTAATTTTGATGGAAATATAGAAGCAAAAGTGCAAACAATTTTAGAATCGCTTGATGCTGTGATGTAGGAACTTAAAAAAAACTTTTCTTTTTTTGAGTTATCACTTCGACTTTTGAAGATAAATTCATAGCATCCAATTTAAAAGGTTTTCCACCACTTTGTAAGGAATCTTCTAACTCTTTTTTGATTTTTCGAACATTTGCCAAAAATACTTTTTGTGCATTTCCCAAAAGTGATTTTTTAGAGGTAGCTACAATTTTCATAGGATCCATAGCTCTAGCCCCCTTATACATTCCAAAGTGCAAATGGGGTCCACTACTCACGCCACTTGACCCTACAAAACCAATAACATCTCCTTGCTTGACATTTGAGCCTACTTTTAATTTTTTATTAAATTTTGAAAGATGTGCATATAAAGATTTAAATCCATTATCATGGCTTACTATTACTGTATTTCCATATCCACCTTTTCGCCCCATAAAAGACAACTTACCATTGCTAGTTGCTCCAATCTTTGTCCCTACTGGTGCTGCAAAATCTACACCAAGATGAGCTCTATAAATTCTAAGCACAGGGTGATATCGCTTATAAGTAAATATACTCGAAATCCTTTTATAATTGAGTGGTATTTTGAACATTACTCCTGTTAAACTTTTCCCAGCTTCATCATAAAAAACACCCTCATCAAGATTTTGAAAAACATATTTATCCTCTTGATGTTTTAATCTTACAAAAGCCCCCAAAACAACAGGTGAACCATAATATTTTCCAAGTCTCGTTTTTTGCTCATATTTAATTGCGACAATATCCCCTTTATGTACTTTTTTAAAATTTACAGATCTTTGAAATGCTTTGATAAATTCATTTGCTAATTGTTTATTTTTTGTTAAATTTACTATATCTTGGTAAGGAGATGAATTGAGTTGGAATGTTAAAAGTTCTGCTCTTGTTTCGTAAATAACAGGGATAATATCAAGTAGATAATCTTGATTATTTGTAGATCTATGGATATGTATCTGCATCTCTTCACTAATTGGTATCAAAGCATGTAACAATGCACCATTATCAGCTAAAATCAATCTATACTCTACATCAGCTTCTATTTCTGAACAAAGCTCTTGGTCTGTTTTTGAAAGGTTAAAATAAACATCTTTATTAATCTTATGTTTAATTAAAAAAGTAAGTAAGCTTTCCCCTTTCCCCCACAACAAATCTTGATTAGTTGTAGCAAAAGAGAAGCTAAATAAACACAAAATTGTTATTAAAACTTTAAACATTTTGACCTTTTTTGATGATTATTTTATATATTATATTATACAATCCGCCATCTTAAATTTAGAGGAATTATGTGAAAATCATTATCTATATACTATTTTGTATCGTTTCAACTCAATTATTCGGATCTTATAATTTAGCAACTGTCTATAAGGAGAAAGGGTTATCATTTGTTCAAAATGAACTCGATAAACAAATCGCTACGAAAGAATTTTGGACTCAATATTTAGAGAATATTGATACAACATATGGATACTATGATTCTATACAGTATACTCTTATATCAAAGCAGGATATGAAAAGAATAGAAATATTTAAAAATAATAAAGAGCAAAAAATAAGCATTTTTAACTCTGATATTATGACTGGCAAAAACAATGGTGCAAAAGAGAATAAAGGGGATTTAAAAACTCCAATAGGTGTTTATGATTTGGTAGATAAATTAACTTCACTAGATCAATTTTATGGTCCTTTAGCCCTTGTTACAAGTTATCCAAACAATTTTGATAAAATTAATGGTCGTACTGGCGATGGTATTTGGATTCATGGTGTTCCATCTATTGGGGAGAGAGACCCTTACACTAAAGGTTGTATAGCACTTGAAAATAAGAATTTACTCCTTCTTGATAAAAATATTGATTTTAAAAACTCTATACTCATTATTGAAAATAACAATACAGAATTAAATACTTCTAAAAATGATTTTGTGAATATATTGTCAAATTTTTATTCATGGAAAAATGCTTGGAAAGAGGGTGATTTTGAGAAATATATCTCATTTTATTCCCAAAAATTTAAAAAAATAGATGGAACTGATATAAAACAATTTAGTTCTTATAAAAAATCAATTTTTGATAAAAAAGAGGAAAAACAGATTATATTTAAAGATGTAAATGTAATTCCATATCCAAATGAAGAAACTAAGCATATGTATAAAATTAAATATTACCAAATCTATTCAACAAAAAATCACAATTTTAGTGGCTTCAAAGAGCTTTATATTGAACTCTTAGAGGATAAAATATCTATTCTTAGTGAAGGATGATTATTTTTTTATATCTAAAGTAAGAGCTATCTCATCACAAACAGGAAAGTGTTTGCATTTGATACAATCAACCCAAATTTTTGTTTCTGGAATCGATTCCTTTGCAATTACTTTAAATCCTAATTTTTCAAATAATTTTTGACGATAAGTGAGCACTAAAATAGTTTCCAATCCATAATGCTTTGCCTCATTTATAGCTCTATCTATAAGCTCTCCACCAATACCATGATTTCGAAAATTTTCAGCAACCACTAAACTTCTTATTTCACAAAGTGTCGTCGTATGTATATGTAATGCCACAAAACCAACTATTCTATCATCATCATAAGCAACAATATATGATCTAATTGTTGTTGCCATTTCAGAAGAATTTCTTTCTAAAATATTTCCATTTCTCACTTCTTGTGCAACAAGTTGTTGCATTTTAGGAATATCAGCTACTGTTGGTTTAATAAAATCTATCATCGTTTATTTCCCAAAGAGATAAGTTGAAAGGGTGTTTTCCAAATTCTCAATCCCTTTATTTTTTAGATTTGAAATAAATATCCCTTGTGGATATTTATGTTTTAATTTTTGTAGTTCCGCTTGAGTGAGTTTATCTATTTTTGTAAAAGCATTTAAAATGAGTTGATCCCCTCTTTTAATAAAATTTAAAAATTCATCTACACTTTTATCAATCTCTAAATCATTGTGTCTTGAATCTATTAAATGGACAAAAATTTGTACATTTGGTCTTTTTTCTAAAAACTCTGTTAAATTTTTATTCCAATCTCGTTTTAATGATTTAGCTACTTTAGCATATCCAAATCCAGGAAGGTCGACAAATCGAGCATATCTATGTTCAGATTCTAGATTTTCATCATCTTTAAAGGTTATGTCAAAAAAATTTATAAGTTGTGTTTTTCCTGGTGTTGAAGATGATTTTGCTAAGCTTTTTCGTTTTGTTAAAGAGTTTAAAAGGGAACTTTTCCCTACATTACTTCTCCCTAAAAAGGCTATCTCTGCAACATCTGGATTTGGACATTCTGCTATATTTGAAGCAGATGTAGTAAATTGTGCATCTATTATTCTCATCTTTATTTGCTCTCTATTTTTAATTTAAACTGTACTGGTTTATTTTTTCCACCATCTATATTTGTATTTTCATTTTTTTCATCATAGAAAATTTTTTCACCCTTGATTATTTTTTGCCCGACTACATCTTCAAGATAGCCATCTCCAGTGATAACATAAATCATATTATCAACATCATAAGTTACTTTATTTCCTCTTCCAATCATTACAGTTGTAGGTCTTTTGAGTTTCATATTAACATGCCCATCAGCTATATAATTTTGTATCACTGTCTTATTTGAATTTCCTACAGTTTTCGTATAAACAGTTAATTTATCGCAAAAAAGTGTATCTTCCCCCTTTAGCATAGACACTTTTCCTGTAAAAATAATAATATTTTTTGATTTATCAGCTGTAAAATTATTTGCCTTTATATCAACATCTGTCTCATCACCATATAAAGTAATAATGAATAAAAAAATAATTGTAAAATACTTCACTTTTATAAATCCCTTTTATTTATTTTAAAATGGGCATTATCCCCACTTATTGCATAATCATTTCTATTAAGATATAAATTCTTTCCACTAAAAATACTATTTTTATATGTAAATATAAAATCAACTTTATTAGTAGCAATTCGAGTTTTTATATCGTATTGAAGAGCATCTGTTTTAAGTTCCAAATCATCTCCTCTCTTTAAAACCACATCTCCCTCAAAAGTATAGATGTCATTTTCTTTTTTCATATATTTTCCACTGATTGTATCAGAATTATTATTAGCATTTCTTAGTACAATAGCGGCATTATGAAGTTCATCTTTATTTTCATATATATAAACTTCTCTTCCATTTAGCATTTTATCTACATTTTCTGTATTAATATCATACATCACTGCATTTATAAAAGAAACTTTTGGTAACAACTTATCTGATTTAATTTTTATATCATCAACAACATTTGTATTTATCAATAAAAATGGAATGAAGATAATAAAAAAAATAAATATTTTTAAAGCCATAAACTCTTTAACTCTAAATCATACATTTTTAAAATAGTTTCTATCATCTCTCTAGCAGCACCATTTCCACCATTTTTACTACTAACTATAGAGACAATATCTCTTACCTCTTTGGTTGCATCGTTTGGACAAAACGAAAGTTTTACAGATTGTAACATTTTGATATCATTTAAATCATCCCCAATTGCTGCAACATTTGCCAAAGTTAAATTCTCTTTTTCTAAAATTTCATTAACTATAACTGTTTTATCTTTTACCCCTTGGTAGATATACTCAACTCCAAGCTCTTTTCCCCTTTTATCAACTATAACACTATTTCTTCCAGTGATAAAAGCTGCTTTAAAACCAAATTTTTTTGTCCAAGCTTCTATTGCCATACCATCTTTTACATCAAAAGATTTTGTTTCAATCCCATTTGCATCATATGAAATCTTTCCATCTGTTAATGTTCCATCTACATCAAATATGAGTAACTTAATCATAAAACTCCTTTTGTGCTAGGTATCCCTATCTTCTTATTTTCAGCCATTGCTCTTCGAAGAGCAACAGCAAAAGCTTTAAAAGTTGCTTCAACAATATGATGTTTATTCGTTCCTCTTTCATAAATCAAATGACAAGTTAGACCACTATTTAAAACGAGAGCATGAAAAAATTCTTCGACCAATTCTGTATCAAAACTACCAACTTTACCAAAAATGGGTGATTTATATACAAGATAAGGACGATTTGATAAATCTAGGGCACAACTCACACTCGCTTCATCCATCACAACAGTAGCATTTCCATATCTCTCAACTTCTTTTATTGGAAAAATCTCTTTTTTTAAAGCTTGACCAATTACGATTCCACAATCCTCAACAGAGTGATGATCATCAATATGGGTATCACCTTTACAATGGATATTCAAAGATATACCACTATGTTTTGCTAAAGCTTCTAACATATGATCGAAAAATCCAACCCCAGTATCAATGATACTTGATTCACTATTTGTTATATCTAATCTACACTTTATTACTGTTTCTTTTGTTTCTCGTATTATCTCAGTCATCTATCTTCCTTTTTCAAATTTATTGAGCTAGTATCATTGCACTTTGCAATCCATTTTCCTTTTTAAAATCATTTGCTTCAGACTCACTTCTAAATCCACTTATCCACACTCTATGAAGTACTTTACCCTCACTATTTGTTTGTTTAACAATAGCTTTATAATTTCCATTTAAAATTGTATTATTAAACTTATCTTTTGTCACTTGTGCCCCGCTTGGATTTGAAAATGCACCTACTTGGACAAAGTACTTACCAATCTCTTGCACCTCTTTTCTCTCTTCAGTCGTAGTAGCTATTTTAGAATGAAATCCTAAAATTGTGAGCTTTACATTTGCTGTCCCTTTAGCAACCATGTCAATCTCCCTTGCTGCACTATTAGAAAGATCTATTATTCGTCCCTCTACAAAAGGTCCTCTGTCATTTATCCTAACTACTGTTGATTTTCCATTATCTTGATTATACACTTTTACCATCGTATTCATTGGGAGTGTCTTTGAAGCAGCAGTATATGCATACATATCATATGTTTCACCATTTGAAGTTTTTTTTGCATGAAAATCTGGACCATACCAAGATGCAATCCCTTCAAACTCTTCATCAATAGAAGCCGTAGTTGGATAGTAAGTTTTACCAAAAACTTCATAGGGTCTCATTGTTGCATTGTGCATTTGAGGTGAATCTTTTATCTCCTGCTTCTCTATTTTTATATATTCCCCAGATGTTTTATAACTTTTTGAAGAATAAGTTCCTGATGAATATCTTTTTTGACATCCTGTAAAAATCAATACAAAAACCAAAAAAAATGTTATTTTACTTAAGCTTAATAACAAGTTTATCTCCTGGTTTTACCTTATTTGATTTTAGATTGTTGTCTTTCATAATTTTATCCATTGTTGTTCCAAATTGTTTAGCAACCTTAAAAAGATTATCACCTTTTTTTACCTTATACATTTTTACATAGTCTGATTCAATACTATCTAAATCATCCTCTAAAAATTTTTCTTTTTTATCATCATTTAGGGTTGTTACATCAGTTTTATTCGTTCCCATATTCTTTTTATTTTCATTAAATTCACCTAATTTTGATTGTGGTATATAAAGTTTTGTTTTTTTATCACTCGGAGGTGTAATATTACTTTTAATATGAGGATTGAGTTTTTTAAGCTTCTCTGTTGATACCCCAGCTAATGAAGCTATATTTTTTAACATCATTCCCCCAGACACATCTACCCTTACAAGTGATGAATTACTCCCCCTATTTTGAAACCTATTATTTGGAATAACACTTTCATTATTATTCATCATAGCAAGTGAAATAATTTTTTTTATATAATTCCTACTCTCAGTAGGGAGATATTGTCGACTCGCCCCTTTTTTTTCATTTAAGAGATGATTGATTGTCGGTTTGTAATTATCCCAGTTCTTTACAACTTTGTAAATTTCATTTACATCTCTAAACTTTGCTCTTCCCCTCTCATAATCATTTAAAGTTTTTTTATACCCTTGAATAGTTGGATTATTTGTACAATCATTTTCTTTACAATATAGATCAATTGTAGCTCTTGTAATCGCTTCAATAACTCTTCCATCCCCAGCATTATATGAAAGTGCAGCTAGATACCACGAACCGAAAATACTATGGAGTTTTGTTAGATACTTTACAGCCGCTTCTGTAGATTTGATAAAATCCATCCTCTCATCAACATATTTATTTTTTTTCAATCCTAATTCTGATGCAGTACCTGGCATAAATTGCCAAAGTCCAACTGCACTTCTTTTTGATTTTGCATCAAGTAAAAAATTAGACTCCGCCATCGCCATATATAAAAATACAGAAGGGACATCATTCTCTTTGAGTATATTTGATATTGTAGGGATATAATCTTCTCCACGATTTAGAGTATCTATATAACTACTTTCATATTTATTAGAAAAATTACTATAAAAATCTTGAAATTTTTGATCTTTAATATAAGAAGCTTCAATATCAAGATCTCTTAAAATATCCAAATCACTTTTCATAAAATCATTGTTATACGTTGCACCAAGAAGATGCAAACAACAAAGAATTATGAAAATGATTTTTTTCAAAGTCTCAAAGCCTACATATATTTTTTAAGCACTTGCGGAATTTTTATCGTCCCATCTGCTTGTTGATGATTCTCTAAAATAGCTACCAATGTTCTCCCTACTGCTAAACTTGAACCATTTAAAGTGTGGCAAAGGATATTCTTTTTATCCTCTTTGTATCTTATTTTTGCTCTTCTTGCTTGGAAATCGTTTGTATTGCTAATAGAGCTTATCTCTCTATATTTTCCTTGTCCAGGGAGCCAAACTTCAAGATCAATTGTAACTGCTGCACCAAATCCAAGATCTCCTGTACAAAGTTGCACTTTTTGATGAGGAAGTTCTAATGAAGTCAATAAATCACTTGCACACTCTACCATTTTATGAAAAATCTCACCTGATTGTTCTGGTTTCGTGATAGCTACAAGCTCTACTTTATCAAACTGATGTTGCCTAATCATCCCTCTTGTATCTCTTCCTGCACTTCCAGCTTCTTTTCTAAAGCAAGGTGTATATGATGTAAGTAAAATTGGTAACTGATCACTAGATATTATCTCATCATTGAAAAGATTTGTAAGTTGCACCTCAGCAGTTGGGATAAGATATAAATCTTCACCCTCAATTTTAAATAGATCCTCTTCAAATTTTGGAAGTTGCCCTGTACCAATGAGTGTATTTGTATTTGCCATAAATGGCACATACCACTCATGAAATCCTCGCTCACGGTTGAAGTCTAAGAAATAATTAATCAAAGCTCTCTCTAGCCTTGCTCCCATTCCACTTAGAGCTGAAAATCTACTTTTAGCTAACTTTACACCTCTTTCAAAATCTATAATTCCAAGATTTTCTCCAATCTCCCAATGCTCTTTTGGGATAAAATCAAATTCTCTTGGAATTAAAATCTTCTCTAAAATAACATTTTCATCTTCACTAGCTCCATAAGGAACATCAGCATTTGGAATATTTGGAATAGCAAGTAAAATAGCTTCTAATTCTTTCTCTTTTGTTTCCACTTCATTTTCTAAAATAGCCCTCTTTTCTTTGAGAGCATCAATCTCATTTTTTAAATCTGTTGTATCTTTTCCCTCTTTTTTATAAAGACCAAACTGAGAAGATAAACTATTTTGAAATGCTTGGAGAGACTCCATCTCTTGTCTTTTTAATTTTGTGTCAATCAATTTACTTTTTAAACTCTCAAGTAAATTCACATCAACCTTTTTTCGTTCTAATAAACTACTTACCGTATCAAAATCACTTTGTAAAAGTTTAATGTCAATCATTAATTCATTTCCACTTTAATAATCATTTCATCACCATTTTCTTCAACCTTAAAATTATGTTTTTGACAAAAAGTCTCATTCATATCTTCGCACATAGCAAGTGCTTCTTTTAATGCCTCTTCTTTAGTTTCAAATGTTTGCTCTGCTTGAAAATCACTTTTTTTAAAACATCCACATTGCTTTTCCATTTTTACTGTTATCATTTATATATCCTTTTTTTTAATTATTTATCTTATTTGCTTGATTAGCTTCTTTTATTATAACAGATATCTCCTCTTTTTTAATAAAATCAGCCCCCATACTTACGATAAATTGACTCGCTTCAGCTATTGTTAAAGTTGTAGGTTTAGTTATATTTTTATCAACTATTATCGCATATCCACTTGTTGGATTTGGACTTGTTGGGACAAAAAGGACATAGATTCCCTCATGTTTATTAAGCACATAAGCAGGCACCCAAAGCCCAGTTTTTGGATACTCGACCAATACAACTTCTCTCTTTTCGCTATTTGCATTTGGTTTGAAAAGGTCTGTAATCTTTTTTACAATTGCATATATTTTACCAATTGCAGGGAGTTTTTGTAAAATCTCATCAATAAAATTGATTAACATTGATTTTCCAACCCTCTCAATCGAATATCCTATAAAAATCAAAAAGCTAATTACGAAAATGATAATCAGAAGACTAATAAAACTATTATTTGTAACAGAAAAAAGATTATCAAAAATATCACTACCAATAGACTGCACCCATAAAAGTACCTGCACTACCACAAAAAGTGGTATCACTGCTAATGTCCCAACCAAAAAAAACTTAAACATCTCTGTGAGATTATGTTTCATTATTTCATCCCCATTATTTTTTAAAATTCAATTGTTCCATCAATTGCAAAATCTGCTCTCGTATCGAGTTCTGCATGACTGAGTACTGGTAACTCAAAGCCAAATTTTTCATAAATTTCTGAAATCCTTTTTCGTAAAATAGGATCAACAACTAAACATACCCCTGTTATCCCTTTAGATTCGATCTCTTTTACTAATTCTCTTGTTTTAATTACAAGATTATTTATCTCACCAATACTCAGCATCAAATGACTTACCCCATGTTGTTCTTGTAGTTTACTTGTAAAATCTTGCTCTATTTCAGGCTTAATAGTAATAATATGTAATACTCCATCTCTCCCTTTAAACTTATTAGTAATAAGTCTAAAAAGTTTACTTCGTACATGCTCTAATAATATCTCAGGAGATTTTGTAACCTCTCCAATATCTGCTAATGATTCTAAAATGGTTAGCATATCGACAATTGGTATTTTTTCATGGAGTAAATCTTTACACACTCGTAAAATTGTCCCATAAGTGGTGATTCTCATCGCTTCATCAACGACAATAGGAAAACTCTCCTTGAGTCTATCCACAATATTAACAATATCTTGTCTTGTAATAATATCCTCTGCATGTTTTTTAATAAGTTCTGAAATATGAGTTGAGATAATTGTTGGTGCATCAACAACTGTAAATCCTTTAGTTAATGCCTCCCCTTTTTGAGCTTCATTTATCCAAATTGCATCAAGTCCAAAAACAGGTTCCTTTACTTTTTTCCCATCAAGTTTTGCTCCACCAACTCCACCCATTGCTAAAAGTTTATTAATTTCAACATTTCCTTTTGCTATTGGTATCCTTTTAAGGTTCAATGCATATTCATTCATCGCAAGATCGGTCGCATCTGAGATTCTGATTTGTGGAATTACAAATCCAAGTTGCCCTGCAATATTATTTCTTATCCCTCGAATCTTATCAAGTAACTCACTATCTCCTTGTATGAGTGCAAGTAAACTAGGTCCAAGCTTGAGTTCTAAAACCTCCATCTTCATCGTTTTATCAAGTGTTTTCTCTTCACTTTGTTGATTTGCTTCTTTTTTCTTCTCTTTTAATTTTTCTACATCAGTTACAGGCATTTTTTGACCTTTTGATGGAGGTTTTGGTGCAAAAAATTCAACAAAACTATTTGTTTGTTTTGATTCTATCATATAAACCAAATACCCAATTCCACTAAGAAGTGTTCCCATTAGTACCAAAATACCTGATGGAAATCCAGGAACTAAAGCAAAAAGTAAAAGAGCGACACCTGTAATAATAAGAGATTTGCTATCTTTTACAAGTTGAGCAATTGTTCCACTCGCAAATTTCTCTTCGTCTGTATTTGATCTTGTAATAATAATTGCCGTTGCAGTTGAGATAATAAGTGCTGGAATTTGAGCGACTAATCCATCTCCAATTGTTAAAATAGTATAGACATCTCCCGCTTCCGATATAGACATATCATGCTGGAACATTCCAATCAAAATACCACCAATAAGATTTACAAAAGTGATGATTATAGCAGCAACGGCATCCCCTTTTACAAACTTTGCCGATCCATCCATTGTTCCATAAAAATTTACTTCACTTGCTAATTCTTTTCTCCTTGCTTGTGCTTGTTTATCATCTATAAATCCAGCATTTAAATCAGCATCAATTGCCATCTGCTTTCCAGGGAGTGAATCAAGTGAAAATCTAGCTTGAACCTCAGCTACCCTTCCAGCTCCTTTTGTGATGACCATAAAATTAATAAGGATAAGGATAATAAAAATAACTATCCCAATTACCATATTACCACCAACAACAAACTCCCCAAAAGCAGCAACAATATCACTAACTGCATCTGGGCCATTATGCCCTTCGCTTAAAATAGACCTTGTGGTAGCGATATTAAGGGAGAGTCTAAAAAGAACTAAAATGAGCAAAAGTGTTGGAAAGGTTGAAAGTTCTGTCGGCTTATGGATAAAAAGTGAAATTAAAAGTATTAAAAGTGCCGAAGTTAAAGAGATAATTAAAAAAAAATCAAGCATCCACTTTGGTAATGGAACAATAATAATTGCAAGCATAGAAAAGATAAATGCAATAAGCACATACTCTTTTCTTAACAAAATCTCTCTATAGTTCATTTATAATAAGGTTCGTTTATTTAATGTAATTAACCAAAGATAACTGGCTCATCTTAGAAACAGTTGAAAATAATGCACTGTATGTCATCTCCAAAGCTTTCGACTCCATTGCAAGTTTTGCTAAATCTGCACCATTTGTTTCTTGTAATAAAATATTATAATGGGTAATCTTTGTAGATATACTTTCTAAGTATGTTTCAAAAACTTTATTTCTCCCACCAAGTTCTGCATGCCCAATATTTGTAGCACTATACTGTTCATCTA
>CAZHJR010000040.1:0-1322 GCA_964533335.1 uncultured Helicobacter sp.
TTTTTAATCTTCTTTTTAAAAATTCTAACATCTTTAATCCTTTAAATTGGGTTTGTAAAAATAATGAAACAAAGCAGGTGGAAAATCACAAAGAAAAGAAGAGAGGAGCCAAGAGAATAACACAAAAAACTTGAGCTATCACTCGTTGCAACTCGACTATCTTTAAAATTTTCAAAGACCCGCAGTTTTCCGTCCTTATCTCACGATAAGTTTGGCCACTTATTTTTAACTAAGGCAAGTATTACACAGATAAACTTAAGTGTAACTTATCTATACCTTAAATTGACAAGCTAAAACCTAAAGGTGTTCAATCTGTAACCCTTTAGATTCTTAAAAGACCTTTTTTATAGAGCTTTTGCCATGATATTACTTAATCTTTTTGCAAAACCAATTGGGTCTTTAAGCTCCATCCCTTCAGATATTTTTGCTTGGTCAAGTAAAAGATGTGAGATATCTTCAATCATCGCATCATCTACACAACCATTGAGTGCTTGAACTATCTTATGGTCTGGATTGATTTCAAGTATTGGAGCAGATTCTGGCATCTCTTGCCCCATCATTCTAAACATATGAGCCATTGAAGCCATTGGGTCACTACTATCTTTTACCACACAAGAAGGAGAATCACTTAGTCTATTTGTTGTTCTTACATCTTTTACTTCAGCACCTAAAACATTTTTTATTTTTTCTACGATAGATGCAAATTTCTCATCAATCTCTTTTTTCTCTTCTTCAGTTTGCTCTGTTTTTGGAGGCTCACAAGCTGTAATATCTTTAAGATCCCAATCTTGGTATTTTCCAATACTTGGAGTGATTATCTCATCAATCTCTTTATCATCAAGGATTAAAACTTCAATATTGTTCTTTTTATAACTTTCAAGAAGTGGTGAATTTCTAAGAACTTTTTCATCAGCTCCGATAATATAATAGATAGCTTTTTGTTCCGTGTCTGCTCTCTCTTTATACTCTAAAAGTGAAGTCATTTTCTCATTGTCATTTGTAGATTTGTATCGTACAAGTTCTAAAATAGCATCTTTATTGACATAATCTTGATAGACACCCTCTTTAAGTGGTCTGTTATATTCTTTGATAAATGTTTTGTATTTCTCTTCATCTTTAGAGAGTTTTTTGATTTCACTTAAAACTTTTTTGATAGATGATTGTTTGATATTTGCCATAACTTTATTTTCTTGTAATAACTCTCTACTTACATTTAATGGTAAATCTTCGCTATCGATAATCCCTCTAACAAATCTTAAATATGTAGGAAGTAACTCTTTTTCACTATCAGTTATGAAAACTCTTTTTACATAAAGTTTCAC
>CAZHJR010000040.1:1422-12426 GCA_964533335.1 uncultured Helicobacter sp.
GTTCCATTTTCATCTTTGATACAAGGTGCAAGTTCATAACTTCCCTCTCCATCACTTGACCATTTATGAGCTGTATCTTCCCCTGCTCTTTTTGAGATAACATCAACCCTATCAGCCACCATAAACACCGAATAAAACCCAACTCCAAATTGACCAATCAATTTGCTATCTTTTTTCGCATCCCCACTCATAGATTCTATAAATGATTTTGTTCCAGATTTTGCAATAGTTCCTAAAGATGAGATTAAATCAGCTTCACTCATACCGATTCCATTATCACTAATTGTAAGTGATTTATCCTCCTCATCTATTTTAATATTGATTTGTGGAGTTGTCTCAAATCCTTTTAGTTTCTCATCTGTAAGTTTAAGATACTCTAGTTTATCAATTGCATCACTTGCATTTGAAACCAGCTCTCGTATAAAAATCTCTTTATTGGAGTATAAAGAGTGTGTCATAAGTTTTAAAAGTTGTCCTACTTCTGTTTGAAATTCGTGTTTTGCCATAATATTCTCCTTGAATTGTTTAATTTTTATGATATTTTTGAGTTGAAATAATAATGAAAAAAATATAAATTAGCACTTAAAGTTTTAGAGTGCTAACTTTTCTAATATTTTGTCTAATTTTCTTTGTTGGTAGTCATATGTTAGTTTTGAAGCGATTTCAAAATTCTCTTTTTTAATTTTTTTCATCTCCTCTTTTACACGAAGAAGCATATCTATTTTATAAGAAGTATTTGAATCTTTTGGTCCATCCATAATAGAAAAAACATCCATTATTTCAATGGCATTATTATTTGTAGTTGAAAAAACAATACACTTATTTGCCATTGCTTTAAGCACTAAAAGGGAGAAGTTTTCTAAAGTTGTAGGGAGGATAAAAATATCAGCCACATCAAAAATCTCATCTTCAATAATAAGCACATCATCTAAAAGTTTATGATGTTGCAACAACTCTTTGGCATAGATTTTTTGTTTTTCATCTTTTGTTGAAATTACTGCTTTCCAATTTAACATCTCCAGATTATTGATGATAGAAACAAATTGGGAAAAACCATTTTTCATAAAATCTTTTGCCGTAAAATAGATAATTCTTTTATTTTTTTCAATAGTGTACAACTCTTTAAAAGCTTTTTGAACATCTTTCTTTTTATACTCTTTTGGTTCATAAGCAGGTAAAATAACTTCTATTCTTTCTCCACTTATACCTAAGGTTTTACAAATGTTATCTTTTAAAATAGAAGAATTCACAATAGTAACTTTACTGTTCCCTATCAACCTTGTTGAAAGCTCACTAAGCCCTCCACTATGAAAATAGATATCAGGATAAACTCTTTTTTGTAAGCCCAATTTTTTAAAAAATCCACCATCTTTGTAGAGAGTAACCTCTCTAATAGACTCTAAATATTTTGTTACACTTGTCTCATTTTTATAGTAAATTACCATTGTAAACTCTATCTCTTATTTAAGCATCAAGCTTTAAAACAGCCATAAATGCTTCTTGAGGAACATTGACTTTTCCGATCGATTTCATCCGTTTTTTACCCTCTTTTTGTTTTTCAAGGAGTTTTCGTTTTCTTGTAATATCCCCACCATAACATTTAGCAGTAACATTTTTACCCATAGATTTTACAGTTTCTCTTGCAATAATTGTACTTCCAATACTTGCTTGAATTGCCACCTCAAAAAGTTGTCTTGGGATAAGTTCTTTGAGTTGTTTTACAAACACTCTTCCTCTAGCCAATGCTTTTTCTTCTGGAACAATAATAGAGAGTGCATCTACAGGCTCCCCTGCAACCAAAACATCAAGTTTTTTCAAATTTCCTGGACGAAATCCAACGATTTCATAATCAAAACTTGCATACCCTTTTGTAGTTGATTTAAGTTTGTCATAAAAATCCATAACTATCTCATTCATAGGAATATCGTATTCAAGCTTCACCCTAGTTGGATTGATATAATCCATCTTTAGTTGAATTCCCCTTTTGTCATTTAAAAGTTTTATCACATTTCCGAGATACTCATCTGGTGTAAGTAATGTCGCCCGCACATACGGTTCACTGATACTTGTAATTTTACTTGGTGGTGGCAAATCGTAAGGATTTTGAATCATTATCGTTTCCCCATTTGTTTGAAGTACTTCATAGACAACCGTTGGTGCAGTTGCAATTAAATCAAGGTCAAATTCTCTTTCAAGTCTCTCTTTGATAACCTCCATATGAAGCATCCCTAAAAATCCTGTTCTAAATCCACTCCCTAAAGCTACTGAACTTTCAGGCTCAAATGAGATAGAACTATCGTTCATTTTAAGTTTATTAAGAGCCTCTCTTAAATCTTCAAATTTATCTGTTTCGATTGGATAAATCCCTGCAAATACAAATGGTTTTGCAGGTGCGAATCCATCAATAGCAACTGCTGTAGGATGTTTCAAATCTGTCATTGTATCTCCAACGGCTATCCCTTCAGTTGTTTTAAGCCCAAGGACAACGATACCAATCTCACCTGTTTTTATCTCATTTGTTTTTTTTCTATGAAGTGGATGTGGATACATAAGATCAAGCACTTGATGAGAAACTTCCGTATTCATAAGCTTAATATTTTGCCCTTTTTTGATACTTCCATCATAGACTCTCACAAGTGCCAAAGCACCTAGATAGTTGTCAAACCAACTATCATAGATAAGTGCTTTTGTAGGAGCATCTTCATCACCATTTGGAGCAGGAATCCTATCAACGATAGCATCTATCAAATCTTTTACCCCAAGCCCAGTTTTTGCTGAAATTAGATTGTGTTCAGTACAATCTATCCCAATAGCTTCTTCAACCTCTTCAAGCACTCTCATTGGATCTGCTGATGGTAAGTCTATTTTATTGACTACTGGTAAAAGAGTCAAATCATTTTCCATAGCGATATACACATTTGCAATAGTTTGCGCTTCAACCCCTTGTGTACTATCGATGATAAGCAAAGCACCTTCAGATGACGCTAAACTTCTACTTACCTCATAAGAGAAATCAACATGTCCTGGAGTATCGATAAGATTAAGAACATAATTTTGTCCATCTTTAACATAATCCAATCGAACTGATTGAGCTTTTATCGTTATCCCTCTTTCTTTTTCGATATCCATTGTGTCCATCACTTGAGAGGTCATCTCTCTATCAGTAATCGCTCCACACTCTTGAATAATCCTATCTGCAAGGGTACTTTTCCCATGGTCAATATGAGCTATGATACTAAAATTTCTAATTTTGCTTTGCAAACTATTTTCCTTATATTTTTAAATTCTTTAAGATTTTTATAATGGGTTAGATTATATCTAACTTTTGATATATTTTAAATTTACGATAAGTGCCATAATTGGAACTATCAAAAATCCTAATAAATAAGCTATTGGTATAAGGAGTTGATTGTTATTTAAAAAGAAAAACCCAATTACAAGTAAAACATATCCAGTGATTCGATATATAGAAGTTGCTGAACTAAAACTTTTCATTGTATTTGTTAGAGAATCTTTTATATTTTGTTTTTTCTTTTCCTCTTTAATGATTGCTTTCACCTCTTCATCACTGAGTTCATTTTCATTGATTTCACCATACAAATCAAACTTATCATCGATAGCATCTATCGTATCTCTCTCATTTTCACTTTTAATAATATACTCTTCACTCTGCTTTAAAATATTTTTTCTATATCCTATAAATGAGCCAAGTACAATAAAAAATGAGCTAAAAAAAGCTACTTGAAGATTAAGAACGACATCAAATCCAAAAAATACCATCGCTAACATAGAAGAGATGATATTTATCCCAATAAAAATCTCTAAAATCGTTCTAATTTTCATCTATTTTATTGATTCCGTATTCTGCTTGATATTTGTATTTTGGGTCATCTGCTAGTTCATCTAAAGAAGCTTTTGCTCTTTTGTATGCTTTATAAACATTTAAAATAGCAGCAGCAACTCCATAGCCAATACCTAGCCAAAGTGTCCAAACTTCACCAGTCCAATTTTTTAAAAGTATCCCAAGACCAACCCCAACTCCAATCGCTACAACAATTGAAATACCTAAAGATAAACTATCTAAAGCTTCGAGTTTATCTTTGTGTTTTGGTTTTTGTTCGTTTGTTATCTCTTTATTTTCTTCCATTTATTTTTACCTATTCTTTCTTATTATCTACTTCATAATCAACAACTTTAGATTGAGTACCAAGTGATTTTATAAACTCTACTACAGGCAAATGTTTTGGATGAACAGCATAAGCATCCAATGCCTCTTTACTATCAACAACAACTGTGAGTGCTAAATCAAAAGCTCTCTCCTCATTCGCAAAATTGATTCCAACTTCTAAAGCTCTAATAAAATCTATCTCCTCTTTGAGATTATTTAGCTTGATGATTATCTCGTCTTTTTGTTTTAACCCTTCTTCAGAAAGTTTAAAAAAAACTATATGTTTTATCATTGTATTTTCCTCGTATTTTTAGTCTTTAGAGTATAGCAAGTTATCACTTAAGGGATAAAATTTTACTCACTTTTCATTTTTTATGATAAAATTTTTCATCAAATCAAAAGGGGTCAAAAATGTTCAAAAAATTATTATTAGCAACCACGATTATCTCTTATGCAGCAGCATTTGAAGTGACGAAATCTTGGGAATCGGAAGCTGTTTTAAAAGTACCAGAGAGTGTTTTACTTGATACTAAAAACAAACAACTTTTTGTAGCCAATATCAATGGAGCACCACTTGATAAAGATGGGAATGGTTTTATTAGTATCTTAAATCTTGATGGAAAAGTAAAAACTTTAGAGTTTGCAAAAGGTTTAGATGCACCAAAAGGGATGGCAATCTACAAAAACAGATTGTATGTGAGTGATATTAGCACTTTAAGAGTTATTGACCTTGCAAGTGGGAAAATTGTAGAAAATTATCCAATTGAAGAGGCTGAATTTTTAAATGATGTTGCTGTCACAAAAGATGGGATAGTCTATGTATCTGATTATTCACCAACAAATCAAGCTATCTATAAACTCGAAAAGAAAAAAATAACGAAATGGCTAGAGAGTGATGCACTAGAAGCACAAAGACCAAATGGACTTTGGATACAAGATAACAACCTTATCATAGGGACAAAAGAGGGAACAATCTTTGTAGCCAATCAAAAAACAAAAGAGATCACTACTTTTAAAGAAAATGTTGCGACAAATGGGATAGATGGGATACTGCCATTTGATAAAAAAAGTTTTATCACCTCAGATTGGGCAGGAAAAGTGTTTATCTCAGATAAGGACAAAACAGAGCAAATCCTAGATGGAACACCAAATAAGATAAATGCAGCAGATATCTGGTATGACCAAAAATCACACAAACTCTATATTCCTACATTTTTTGATAATCGAATCTTGTGTTACGATGTAAAAAAGTGAAGCTTATCCATAATCTTCAGCTTGGGGTTTTCCCTAAGCTTTTAAAATTTTACATAAATTCCCTTGCAACACAAAAAAATAGATATTTTTCCTAAAGTAAAGTATGCTCAATCAAAATCTTTAAACCGATAGCTATAAGTATCACTCCACCAATCTTTTCTGCTTTATCTTCTAAATATGAGCCACCTTTTGTTCCCATATAGACTCCAAAATAGCTAAATAAAAATGTTGTAACTCCTATAATTGTCATTGATATAAATGGATTGAGGGATAAAAGATTTAAAGTGAATCCAGCAGCCATTGCATCAATACTTGTGGCAATTGCTAAAAAGAAAAGAACTTTATTAGTGATGGTACTAAGCTCATCTTCTGTTCCTTCTTCAAAGCTTTCATAAAGCATCTTCCCACCAATCAAACTTAAAAGGATAAATGCAACCCAATGATCGATTGACTCTATAAAACTTCCTAGACCTACACTTGCCAAGTACCCAATAAGTGGCATAAATGCTTGAAAAAATCCAAAAAGTAGTGCAGCTTTCAAAGCTAATTTCTTATTAAAATCTACAGATTTTACACCTAAACCAACAGAAACTGCAAATGCATCCATAGATAGAGCAAATGCTAATAATAAAACTTCAAACATATATCTTTCCTTATTTTAAATAGCTTTTTAAAAGCAGAGTCAAATTTTCAATCTCTTGCTCTCTTTGTTCATTACTGACATGATTTCCCAAGTGCTCTTTTATATGATCATTAAGCACTTCATTCATCAAAGATTGGATAGAGCCTCTTGAAGCTGCTATTTGTTGTAAAACTTTGAAACAATCCTTATTATCTTCCAAAGCCTTTTCAATACTATTAAGCTGCCCTTTTATTTTTTTAATCCTTAGAAGTAGTTTTTCTTTATTTGCGACAATATGAGCCATGATTTTCCTTAATCTAAATATTATCTATACTGGGGTATAGTATCATAAAAAATTTTAAAGAAGAGTAAAATGAATACAATAGAAACACTCAAAACAAACTCCCATTCACATCATTTTGACACATCAAATCCAATTGCTAAGAAAAATACACTCTATGCAACACTTTTTACATTTTTGATGATGATTGTTGAAATTTTTGGGGGATGGTACTATAACTCTATGGCACTACTTGCTGATGGTTGGCATATGAGTTCTCATGTACTAGCTCTTGGTATGGCATATATAGCTTATGTGATGGCAAGTAAATATGCCAATGATACAAGATTTAATTTCGGAACTTATAAAATAGAAGTTTTAGGTGGATATACAAGTGCAATATTACTCTTAGTAGTTGCATTTTTTATGGTATTTCATTCTGTTGAAAGGATTTTCAATCCTGCAAATATCGCATATAAGGAAGCTATTGCGATTGCTATTTTAGGATTGGTTGTCAATCTTATTTGTGCATGGCTTTTAAAAGATAATCATTCACACCACCATCATGGAGAGAATGAACATCACCATTATGAGCACCATCACGATATGAACCTAAAAGCAGCCTATTTGCATGTCTTAGCTGATGCTCTTACTTCTGTTTTAGCAATCATTGCTTTGTTTGGAGCTATGTTTTTTGGAGCTACTTGGCTTGACCCTGTGATGGGAATAGTTGGTTCAATCCTTGTGTTTATTTGGGCAATGGGGATTATCAAACAATCTGGAAAAATACTACTTGATGCTGAGATGGATAGTCCAATAGTACAAGAGATTATTGATGTGGTTAACTCTTTGGGGCAAGGTATTATCATAAATGACCTACACATAAGTAGAGTTGGTAAAGGGAAATTTAGCTGTCTCTTAACACTAAAATCAGATAAAAATATCGATGTCGATACTATTAAACATGCACTTTCGATTCATGAAGAACTAGTACATATTTCAGTTGAATTAAGTTTATAAATTTATTTATTTAGATTAAATATTGTAAGTTTTTATTCAAAAATATGTCAATCTGTAATATTTCAAAGGGGAAATTTTCTAATATGCTAAAATCCTCCCATGAAATTACACATAGATATAGACTGTTTTTTTGCTTCTGCTCATCGTATTGATAACCCATCACTAAAAAATATTCCAATAGCTGTTGGTGGGCGAAGCAATCTTAATATCTTTGAGAGGAAAAATCAAACAAGAAAAATAAGTTGCATTGATGGTGCTTTTACAAGCTCGATACTCAGTTCCAATGATGATAAGTCATTTGATGAATATTTTAAAGACAATGATGGGAGAATAAGAGGAATCATCACAACCTCTTCATACGAAGCAAGAGCTTTTGGAGTCAAAACAGCAATGAGTGTCGCTGAAGCTTTAAGATACTGTCCACATCTAACCGTTATTCCACCAAACTATCCACTCTATTATGAACTTTCCCATAAACTAAAACTTTTACTTAAAAAAGAGATACCATCGATTGAGCAGTTTAGCATCGATGAATTTTTTTGTGATGTGGATGGCTGGATAAAAGATGAAGATATTTTCCATTTTGCAATCAATCTCAAAGAGAAGATTTTAAAAGAGCTTGGACTCCCTGTATCGATTGGTATCGCTCATTCAAAATGGATAGCAAAATTAGCCACCGAAGATGCAAAACCACATGGGATAAAGATGGTCACTCAAGTAGAAGTGGAAAACTATATCAAAGATATCCCTATTGAAAAATTTCCAGGGATTGGTGAAGGATATCAAGAAAGATTGTATGGTCGAGGTGTGAGAAAACTTGGAGATGTCAAAGAGAAAAAAGAGCTTTTTTACTCTTGGGGGAAAAATGGAATACAGCTTTATAATCGGATACTTGGGATAGATAATGAAAAAATCCAACTCTCCCATGGAAAAAAATCTATTGGACTTGGGAGAAGTTTTGATGAAGTGTATGAGAGAGAAGAGATAAAAAGGAGAATCAACATCTTAGCAAGACATCTTACATTTTTAGCATTGCAAGGGGGACACAATCCACAAACATATTCACTTCAGATTCGTTACAAATATAGGGAAAAATCGCATGATTCTTTTAATAGTAATAGAATTTTTAGTGAACAATATTGTAAAGAACAACTCTTACAATTATTTGAAAAGATAGATATCCATCCCTCCCATGCGATTATCCAAATCAATGTCACACTCTCAAATTTTAGTGAACAAAAATACACAACATTTGATATTTTTAATTATGAAGAGGATACAACAAAAGCAAAACTTACAACCTCTTTACAAAAGCTACGGGATAAGTTTGGGATAGATATTATTAAAAGTGGTGGGGAATTATAGAGCTCAAAACTGCTATAATCACAAGTTTTAAAAGCATAGCACATAGAAAGAAGAAAAAAGGAAAAATTTTGAAAATAGTCATTTTAGATAGAGCAACTCTTGGTTTTGATATAGATGTATCGATTTTTGAAAAATATGGAAAAGTAACCTCTTATGATACAACA
Organism: uncultured Helicobacter sp.; assembly: GCA_964533335.1. Classification (GTDB taxonomy): domain Bacteria; phylum Campylobacterota; class Campylobacteria; order Campylobacterales; family Arcobacteraceae; genus CAIJNA01. Next base: position 10,296 of record CAZHJR010000040.1, read on the forward strand.
CAAAAAGAGGAGACAAAACAAAGGATAGAAGATGCCGATATCATCCTTACAAATAAAGTAGTTATAGGTAAAGATGAGATGGCTAACTCAAGTGTGAAGCTTATCTGCATCACTGCAACTGGGATGAACAATGTTGACCTTTCTTATGCGAAAGAGAAAAATATCGCGGTCAAAAATGTAGCTGGGTATTCAACTTCAAGTGTGGTGCAAGTGGCATTTTCTATGATGTTTCATTTTATCTCTAAACTCACATATTATAAATCGTATGTCGATAACGGAAACTGGGAAAAATCACCAATTTTCACCCATCTTGGTAGAGCATTTTTTGAACTAGATGGGAAAAGAATTGGGGTGATTGGGCTTGGTGAGATTGGACGAAACTTTGCAAAAAAAGCAAAAGCTTTTGATTGTGAGGTGGTATACTACTCAACAAGTGGCAACAACACAAATGATGAGTACAAAAGAGTTGAACTTGATGAATTATTAGCCACAAGCGATATCATCTCTATCCATGCCCCTTTGAATGAAAACACAAAAGATTTATTGCATTATGACAATATGAAACATATCAAAGCGGGTGCGATTTTACTCAACCTTGGACGAGGTGGGATTATCAATGAAGCAGATTTGGCAAAAATCATAGATGAAAATGAGATATATTGTGGGATAGATGTTGTTTCAGTTGAGCCAATTGAGGCAAATAATCCACTTTTACAAGTAAAAAATAAAGCACAACTTTTACTTACCCCTCATATTGGCTGGACAAGTGTAGAAGCTAGACAAAGGCTTGTGGAGAAAGTAGCTTTGAACATAGAAGAGTTTATAGCCTAAAAAGAGGAGAAAAACCTCTTTTAGCTTATAGCATCCCCATTACGATATCTGCAGCTTTAATCGTAGCTTTTATCTCTTTTTTTGTCATCGTATCACAGATAAATCCAGCTTCATATTGGCTACAAGCAAAGTAAAATCCTCTTTTAAGCATCTCATGATGGAAAGTAGCAAATCGTTTAAAATCACATTTTCCAACCTCTTTCATATTTGTAGGAACTTCCTCACAAAAGAAAAATCCAAACATACTCCCTCTAGTATCAACTTGAAGTGGGATATTATGTTTTTTAGCTACTTTTTTTAGCCCAGATGTCAGCATCACAGCTTTAACATTTAGCTTATTATAAAGTTTTTTATCTGCTTTTATTTTTCTAAGACTCACAAGTCCAGCTGCCATAGCTACTGGGTTTCCACTTAATGTTCCTGCTTGATATACTTTTCCAAGTGGGCTTAAGTGTCCCATGATAAAGTTATTTGCAGCAAATGCTCCAACAGGCATACCAGCACCGATAACTTTTCCAAAAGTGATGATATCTGCTTCGATATTGTTTATCCCGTATGAGCCTTGAGCTGAAGCTCTAAATCCAGACATAACTTCATCAAAAATAAGAAGTGCCCCGTGCTTTGTACAAAGTTCTCTACAAGCTTTTAAGAACTCTTCACTTGCAGGAACTAGCCCCATATTTCCAGCGATTGGCTCGATTATCAAACAAGCAATATCTGAAGATTCTTTAAAACATTTTTCTAGTTGCTCAATATTGTTGTATTCACTTAAAATTGTATGTTTTATAAGGTCACTTGGAACACCTGGGCTACTTGGTGCTCCAAATGTTGCCATCCCACTTCCTGCACTTACAAGTAAACTATCACTGTGTCCATGGTAACAACCCTCAAATTTGATAATGTCATTTTTCCCTGTAACCCCTCGTGCTAGTCTGATTGCACTCATAACTGCTTCAGTTCCGCTACTAACAAATCGCACTTTGTCAATATGTGGAAACATCTCAACTATCTCATTTGCTAGCTCTGTTTCAAGCTCTGTTGGAGCACCAAAAGAGAGTCCAAGTTTAGCTGTTTTTATAACCGCTTTTTCTATATCTTTATCACAATGTCCAAAAATAAGCGGTCCCCAACTTTGAACAAAATCAAGGTACTTATTTCCATCTACATCATAAAGATAGCTCCCTTTTCCTTTTGTGATAAATGGAGGAGTACCTATAACACCACCAAAAGCTCTAACTGGACTATCTACTCCACCTGGGATTACTATTTTTGCATCTTCGTATGCTTTTATACTTTTTTT
>CAZHJR010000040.1:12526-16282 GCA_964533335.1 uncultured Helicobacter sp.
CTAAAGTTATCAAATACAAGCGGAGCTTTGAGTTCTAAACCTTTAAGATGTTTCATCACCGCTTGCAAATCATCTAGATTTTTTCCACTCACTCGTATCTCATCCCCTTGATTTACTGCTGTTACTTTTAAGTTAAGTGATTTTATCTCTTTTTGGATAATTTTTGCTTCATCTGATTCTATAGTATCAACTATTTTATAAGTAAACTTTCTATTTCCACCACTTGCATCTTCAGCTTTTACCTCTTCTAAAGAGTTGATGGAAACCCCTCTTTTATTCATTTTAGAGATAAGGATATCTTTCATCGCATCTATTTTATTGTCACTTTGAGAAAGTAAAGTTAAAACTTTAGCACCCATATTTAAATCATACTCTTTTGTAATACCTTTAAAATCATATCTCGTATCAATCTCTTTTTGTGCTTGGATAAGTGCATTTTTCATCTCCTGCATATCAAGTTTTGCAGATATATCAAAGCTATGCTCTTTTGATTTTGCCATTTATAGTACCTTCTGTGAAATTTTATTTTATTGGATTCTATCAAATACCAAATTAAAACATTAACTCTCTTTTCTATATTTTTATTGTTTATTTATTGCTATTTTATTAATTGAACATTTTTATCAATAACAGTAAGTCTATTTCTACCATCCACTTTTGATTGATAAAGAGCTTTATCCACAAGTCCAAGAACACTTTTGACACCATCTACTTCAAATAATGAGGAGTGATATAATCCACAACTTATGGTTTTTGTAAATCTTTCTTCTTCTACTTCAAAAGAGTTATCTTCTACTAACTTCATTATCTTTTGTGTTACTGTGATACTATCTTCAAGGGTAATTCTATTAAGCAAAAGAACAAACTCTTCACCACCAGCTCGAAAAGCTTTATCATTTTCTCGAATAGAAGAGCTTAATATTTTTGATATCTGGGTCAAAACCACATCTCCTATTTCATGTCCATAAGTATCATTTACCGATTTAAAAAAATCAATATCACACATTATAATTGCATAAGGTGCTCCATGTTGTTTATGATGATAGATTGCATCTTCTATAGATTTTTCAAGCTCAAGTCTATTTCTAAGTCCAGTCAGTGGGTCATGAGAAGCTAGATGTTTGAGCTTATTATTTGCATTTTCTAAATGCAATGTTCTTAATTCAACTGTCGCTTCAAGATTTTCTAATGTCTTTTGATTGAGTAAAGTAAGAGTTGCAATCTCTCTTGCCATAGGTTGAAAAATAAATATCACCTCAAGCAAAAGGGTAATAATTGTCAAAATCCAAACAATAGTTTCAAGAGTTTGGATATATTCTAATTGCTCCTCCCCTTCCATTTGGTATTGGCTAACTGCTTTATTTAAATCAATCAAAATTGGTTCTGAGTGTTCATCAATAAATCGCTTTAGCTCATCTTTGTTATTTCCCCTATTTTCAATCAATAATAGAGCAGTTTTTGCATATTTTTCAACCCTTGAAGCAAGTTGCATATCACCAAAATAGATATCATAAATTGCAGGTGATAAGCTAATATTTGTCTGATTTGGCAATTTTCCAGTTGAGAGTATCTCATTTGCTTTGAGCATCTCTTTTGCATGAGAGATTAAAGCTGTTTTAATCAGTTCATACCCATATGATTTACCATTTTCTTTGGAAAGTAAATCATCTATTCTATGGACATCCAAAGCAATATGCTGAGAAAGCATCCTTTGTTTTCCAGAGATATTGACGATATAAGCTGTACTATTTGTACTTTGAATTGCCTTTAAAAGTGTATAGAAAGCGACTGTGGAAAGGATTGCGATTAAAGATAAAGCTACAATATACCGATATGTAACTCCCGATTGCAATGATTTTGTTTCATTTTCCATAATATCTCCTTTCTTTTAAACTTCTTTTACTATCTCTTCTTCTAAAGAACAACTCTCATTCCACATAACTCTATTTCTCCCAGATTGTTTAGCCGCATAGAGTAAATCATCAGCTTGTTTATAGAGAGATTCATACTCTATATTTTCATTTGTATGTAACACTACAAGTCCAGCTGAGGCTGTTATATATGGAGCTGCACTATTATATTCATGAGGAATTTGTAGATTCTCTATATTCTTTTTAATTCTATTTGCAAAATCAATCCCAGCTTGATTGCTATTAGCTTTAAATATAACTCCAAACTCCTCCCCACCAAGTCTAAAACAATAATCATCCGCCCTTAGAAGTGAACCTTTTAAAGCCTTTGCAACTTCTATCAGAACATAATCACCCTCTTGATGTCCATAGTGATCATTATATTGTTTGAAATGATCTATATCCATCAACACAAAACAAAGAAGATTATCATTTCTTTTTGCACTAGCAATTAATTTTGGAAACATCTCATTAAAATATCTTCGATTATAGATATTGGTTAATCCATCTGTAATAGATAGCTCCTCTATCCTCTTTTTATCGGTGATATCTTGTCTGATTGCAGTGTAGCCAACTTTTTGTTTTGAAATATCATAGATTGGATAGATTTTATTATGCACCCAGTAAAAACCACATGACTTTGTTTTATTTTTAACTTCACCTTCCCAAACTTCATCATTTGTTATTTTTTGCCACATATCTTCAAAAAGTTCTACTGGCATATCAGGATGCCTGATAATTCTATGATTTTCACCCAAAAGTTCCTCTTTTGTAAACTCTGAAACTTCACAAAATGCTTTTGATACAAATGTAATATTTCCATCTGTATCGGTTGAAGAGGTGATGATATTTTCATCTATTATTTTTACATAATCATCAATTTGTCTTTGGATTTGTTTTGCTTCTGTAATATCTTTTGTCGATATCAAAAACCTTTCCCCATCTGGCATCAATGAAATAGCCATATTAACAACAACTCTTTTGCCATCTTTGACGATACAAGTTTTTTCAAAATTATCCACAAACCCAACATCTTTTACAATTTCAAGTATTTTAATAGCTCTTGGTAAATCCTCAGGAGCTGAAAGCATAGCACAACTCTTTGTAAGGAGTTCCTCTTTTGTAAATCCTGTCATAGCAAGATAGGAACCATTAAAAAACAAGAAGTTTGTCTCCATATCTAAGATAGCTATACCATCTCTTGATGTTTGTAAAATAGTTTCTAACTCAATTTTAACTTCATCAATTTCCCCAAGAAGTTTTGAAAGGATAGAGCTAACAATCATCTGTAATGCTAAAAAAGCGATAAAAAAGATAACAACTAGCACTAACAACTCTTGATATAAATAGTTATACTCTTTTGTGAGGTTATTAAAAAATACAAACTCCCCTATTTTTTTACCACTAAAATCAACCATCTCAATTTTATTTGCAATAAATTTATCATTTTTATAATTCAAATGGTACTCTTTATCAAAGTTAAATGCAAAATTATCGATCATTTTTTCGTCTTTGAGTTTAGCAAAAGTGATATCTTTACCATCTTTTTGTAGTTGTGATTTTTCAAGATGGATAAGGGCATCGATATTATTGAAGTATGTCACCATATCAAGAAGTTTTTGTGGAGACACCCCTATTTCTATAGCCCCAAGGTACTCTTTGTTATCAAAAACAGGGAGAAAAATTCTATAAGTTAACCCATTTTTACCACTTTCAAAACCATATACAACCTCTTTTTTTTGATGAATAGTTCTTGCCATAGGTCTTAGAGTTGCGATATCATCACCATAATGTTCTGGTTTATGAGCTCTATAAAGTGTTGTACCATCTGCTAGATGAAAATGAA
>CAZHJR010000041.1:0-2854 GCA_964533335.1 uncultured Helicobacter sp.
GAGTTACAGTTAAGTTCATTGCATCATTTACATCTGTTGTATCTGCTGGGTTTATTTCAGGAATAATTGTCTCTACATCTTCTATAGGTGTTTCAACTACTTCCTGAACGATAGCTTCTTCTAGTAACTCCTGAACAACAGGTGATGCTGTTAATCTAAAACTTCCATCAAATTCTTCAACTTGTACTATTTCAACATCAGTATCCATAGTATTTAGAAGTTCCAAATCATTGACCATAGCAGCTTTCATTATAGGAGCAGTGGAGGAGCTAACAACAGTTTGTTCATCAGCATATTCTGTAGCTACTAGCTCCTCAGGAGTTTCATATACAATGACATTATCTTCTAAAGGTTGTTTTGTTTGAATTTTTCCTTTAGTTTCTTCATCATCTTCTTTTTTAATGACACCAGAAGAGACAAAGTCTTCCATTGATACACCAATACCACCTTGTTTAGATGTTTCATCTTCTTCTCTTGCTATATCCCGAGAAATTTGTTCCCCTAGTGTTTCATCTATTGTTGCCACATCAATCTCCTATGCTTCGAATTTTTATCCTTTATTTTAGTACAAAGAGTAATTTTTGTAAATTATACTTTGGTATATTTCATCTCAAAGTATTACAATGAAACCCACTTTTATGATAGATTTTTCTTTATTTTATATATTATTTTCTTGATAAAGTAACTTTATCAACTTCTTTGTTGTTTTGGTTTATAATGTGCTACTAAAAAATAGATTCCTCGTTGGTTAGGATTTTGTAAGAAAAGAGAAAAAAGGATAATTATGGGATTAGGTGTAGGGATAGTAGGACTTCCAAATGTTGGTAAAAGTACAACTTTTAATGCTTTGACAAAGGCACAAAATGCGGAGGCTCAAAATTACCCATTTTGTACAATAGAGCCAAACAAGGCGATAGTTCCAGTTCCTGATAAGAGATTGGTTGAGTTGGCAAAAATAGTAAATCCAGATAAGATTCAATACTCAACAATTGATTTTGTTGATATTGCTGGACTTGTAAGAGGGGCTTCAAAAGGTGAAGGTCTTGGAAATCAATTTTTGTCAAATATTAGAGAAGTTGAAGTGATACTCCATATGGTGAGATGTTTTGAGGATGGAAATATTGTCCATGTTGAAGGTGATGTTAATCCACTTAGAGATATTGAAATTATCGAAACGGAGCTTATTTATGCTGATATTGCTCAGCTTGAAAAGAAAATTGATAGGCTCAAAAAGCAAGCAAAAAATGATAAAAAAATAGCAGCTCAACTAGAAATTGCCGAAGAGTTAGCAAAACATCTTGATGAATTGCTCCCCGTAAGTACATTTGACAAAAGAGATAGTGAAGATTTTATCGCACTTGACAAAGAGATGAGATTTTTATCAAATAAGCAGATAATTTATGGTGCAAATGTTGATGAAGATAGCTTAAGTGATGGAAATCAATATGTTGATATCGTAAAAGAACATGCTATTAAAGTAGGAGCAGATGTAGTTATACTTTGTGCAAAAATAGAAGAGGAGCTTATCGGTATGGATGATGATGAAGCAAAAGAGATGCTAAATGACCTTGGAGCTTCTGAATCAGGACTAGAAAAAATCATCCATATTGCATTTGATAAGCTTGGGCTTCAAAGCTATTTTACAGCTGGTAAAATAGAAGTTCGTGCTTGGACTATACGAAAAAATACAAAAGCACCACAAGCAGCCGCTGTTATCCATAATGACTTTGAAAAAGGATTTATTAAAGCTGAAGTTATTAGTTATGAAGACTTTATTACACTTGGTGGTGAGGCAAAATGTAAAGAAGCTGGAAAACTTAGACTTGAAGGTAAAGACTATGTAGTACAAGATGGTGATGTTATGCACTTTAGATTTAATATATAACTATTAATTATCTATAAGAATGAACAGTATCATAAATAAACTTGATCTTGAAGATTATATAAATAGCCTTAAGGGCTATTTTGCAAGGGAAAAATCAATAGTTTTACAAGGGGATATTAATATCCACTCGAAACTTATTGATGAGATAAGTTTGTATAATTTTAATCCCCCTAAAAAGACTAATGATTTAACCAATCAAATCAATCATCTTAAAAAGCAAGGTAGTCTCAAACTTTATGAGATTTATGAATTTATTAAAATTGTAGAGTATTTTAAGTATATCAAGCGATATAGCCTAGAAAATAGGCTCAAAGAGTGGATTGATAAGATAATTATTCCTAAACAGATAGAGGATTTGGCTTTTAAGTTTGATGAAGAGGGAAATCTTAAAACTGGACAAAATGAGGATTTTGATAGGATAAATGAAAATATCTACAAAAACAAAGTAGCTATAAAAGAAGCTCTTCAAAGAGCTATGAACAATCAAAAGCTTCAACCTTATTTGGTTGACCATCAAGTCCATTTAGTTCACGGACAACAAGCGATAATGGTGAGGGGTGGATTTAATCATATTTTAAAAGCTAAAGTGATTGATAGAAGTGGAAGTGGATTTTTTTATGTAGTCCCTGAGAGTGTAAAAGAATTGAAAGAAAAACAAGAAGAACTTCTTGAACTTAAAGAGGAGATACTCTTAAAACTGTGTAGGGAATTTTCAAATATCTTAAATGCCAATATCCTCTTTTTAAGCTTTTTAGATAAAGAATTTGATAGATTTGATCACTATTTAGCAAGAGTTATGTTCGCTAAAATAGGGGATAAAAACTTTATACTTCCAAGTCAAAATAAAAAGATTCAAAAACTTGTCGAATTTACCCATCCAGCCCTTAAAAATGGGAAGTCTGTAACTATTGATTTTAGCAAATCTGTAATAATGATAACGGGGGTTAATGCTGGTGGAAAAACGATGTT
>CAZHJR010000041.1:2954-15506 GCA_964533335.1 uncultured Helicobacter sp.
GATAGTGATGAAGCGGCTAGTTTGTTTAAAGTGATTATCGAAAAACTGATGAAAAAAGATATGAAGATTATTATCACAACGCACCACAAAAGGCTCGCTTCTTTACTTGCAGCATATGATGATGTGGAGCTTATAGCTGCTCTTTACGATGAAGCAAATAGAAGACCAACTTATGAGTTCTTAAATGGTACCATAGGGATGAGTTATGCTTTTGAAACGGCACTTCGATATGGTATTCCAAATGATGTGGTAAATCAGGCTAAAGAGGTGTATGGAGATGATAAGGATAAACTAAGTAGCCTTATAGCTAAAAGTAGCTCACTTGAGTTAGAGTTTAAGCGAAAAATCAAAGAGCTTGATGAGAAAATAGAAAACAATGAAAGACTCAAAAAAAATCTCAATGAGCAAAAAGAAGCCCTTGATAATCTTATATTAGAGGAGAAATCAAAACTTCACAAAGAGTACAAAGATGTGAAAGAGGAAGCAAAACTTGCAATTAAAGCAAAAATGTATCAAGAGTCCCATCGTCACTTAAATGTTGCCCACCAAAAAGTAGCCAAAATCGAAGTGCAAAAAGTTGAAGAGAAGAAAGAATTTAAGGTTGGAGATAGAGTAAAATATAACAATACTAAGGGTTCTGTATTGTCTATAAAGGGGAATAAAGCTTATATAGAAACAGATGAGGGGATTAAGCTTCAAGTTGCTATGGAGAGTCTGAAATCTAGTGGAAATCCTATAAAAGTGAAACAAAAAATAAAAGTAGATATCGAAAAACCAAAAACTGGGGATATTAAAATAGATCTTCATGGACAAAGAGCTGATGAAGCGATTGAAAATCTCGATAGGTTTATTAGCGATTGCTTGATAAATGGTTTTCAAGAGGTGCTTGTCTATCATGGAATTGGTACAGGTAAGCTCTCTTATGCAGTTAAAAAGTTTTTGGATACCCATCCAAGAGTGAGTAGCTATAGTGATGCGATGCCAAACCAAGGTGGATTTGGAGCTAAGGTTGTAAAGCTATAATAGTTTTTTAATAGTTATTCAATATCGTATCCTTTATTTATTATAAATTTATAAGTTAATTAAAAAAAACGATAAGTGAGTTATGTTTGAAGAGTAAAATATTTTCCAAGTATCATAGAAATTTTTTGGAGGATATGATGGAAAGAAAAACTCACAATTCAATCACTTTAACAGATAATCGAACAGGGAAAATAGCCACTTACGATATCAAAGATGCAACACTTGGAAATGGTGTTTTTGATATAGGAACATTAAGTAAAGATTTTGGACTTTTTACTTATGACAATGGATTTAGTATGACAGCGGGTTGTACCTCTGATATTACCTATATTGATGGGGATAAAGGGGAACTTTTTTACAGGGGTTATCCAATAGAATATCTTGCTTCGAGTCATAATTATCTTGAAGTGTGTCATCTTCTACTTTATGGACATCTTCCAACTCATGATGAATATCACTCTTTTGAATCAGATATGAAAATCAAAAGATACCCAAATGAAGGGATTAAAAAGATATTTGAGGCATTTCCAAATAATGCTCATCCTATGGCAGTTTTGAGTTCTGCCGTTTCAGCTCTCAGTGCTTTTCATTATCAACATCTCAATATCAAATCTGAAGATGAGTATTTCCAAATGGCAAAAAGATTGATAGCAAAAATCCCTACACTTGTTGCTTATACTTATAGGCATTCTATGGGGTATCCATACATTTATCCAAATATGGATATGTATTTTACTGAGAATTTTTTACATATGTTACGAGATTTCCCAGGACATAAAGGGGTGGTTCGACAAGTTGAAATAGATGCACTTGATGCTATTTTTACACTTCATGCAGACCATGAACAAAATGCTTCAACATCAACTGTAAGGCTTGTATGTTCAACAGGTGCTCATCCTTATGCAGCTATTAGTGCTGGTATAAATGCTCTTTGGGGAAGGGCTCATGGTGGAGCAAATGAATCGGTAATTGATCAACTTTCAATGATAGGGGATTTATCAAATGTTGACCATTTTATAGCACGAGCAAAAGACCCTAATGATGAATTTAAGTTGATGGGATTTGGACATAGAGTTTATAAAAATTTTGATCCAAGGGCAAAAGTGCTTAAAAATTTAAGGGATAAACTTCAAAGTGAACTAGGGATTAATTCTAAATTGATAGAAGTGGCAAATAAAATAGAGGAGATAGCCTTAAATGATGAGTATTTTATCAAACGAAATCTTTATCCAAATATCGATTTTTATTCAGGAACAATTCTTTCAAGTCTAGAGATACCAAGATCAATGTTTACCCCAATTTTTGTTATAGGAAGGACAGTTGGCTGGATTACACAGTGGATGGAGCAAAAAAAAGATAGTGGAAATAAGATAGTAAGACCACGACAACGATATGTTGGACCGATTCAAAAAGATATATAATAAAATGGAAGGAAATAAAAAATGTCAAAAATAGAGATTACAGAACAAGAGGCTTTAGATTATCATCAGTTCCCAAAAGCTGGAAAAATTTGTATGGAAACAACCAAACCAGTAGCAACTCAAAGGGATTTAAGTTTGGCTTATACTCCAGGGGTTGCGGTGCCTTGTTTAGCGATTGAAAAGAATCCTGATGATGCTTATAAATACACAGCAAAAAGTAATCTCGTAGCTGTTATATCCAATGGAACAGCAGTTCTTGGACTTGGAAATATTGGTGCACTTGCTTCAAAACCAGTTATGGAAGGGAAAGGGGTATTATTTAAAAAATTCTCTGGACTTGATAGTTTTGATATTGAGGTGGATACAGAAAGTGTTGATAGATTTTGTTCTGTTGTAAGTGCAATAGCTCCTACTTTTGGAGGGATTAATCTTGAAGATATCAAAGCACCTGAATGTTTTGAAATTGAGCGAAGATTGGTAAGTGAACTTAAAATTCCAGTAATGCATGATGATCAGCATGGTACTGCTGTTATCTCATCTGCAGGAATTATCAATGCTTGTGAGGTAACTCATAGAATCATTGAAGATTTAAAAATTGTTATAGTTGGGGCTGGAGCAGCGGCTATTTCTTGTGCTAGACTTTATAAACATCTTGGAGCTAGAGAGATTTATATGCTTGATTCAAAAGGATTGGTGCATAATGGACGAAGTGACCTTAACCAATACAAAAGAGAGTTTAGTGCTGATAAATATATGACTCATGAAGAGGTTTTTAAAGGTGCTGATGTTGTTGTAGGGCTTTCATCACCTGGGTCTTTTTTTATTGAAGATATAAAAAATATGGCTAAAAATCCTATAGTTTTCACTTTAGCAAATCCAACACCAGAGATTATGCCAGATCTAGTAAGAGAAGCTAGATCCGATGCTATTATTGCTACAGGAAGAAGTGATTTTGATAATCAAGTGAATAATGTTTTAGGATTTCCTTTTATTTTTAGAGGTGCGATGGATGTTAGGGCAACTAAAATAAATATTGAAATGAAAGTCGCAGCGGCTGAAGCTCTTGCACAGTTAGCAAGAAAAGAGGTACCACAAGATGTGTGTGATATCTATGGGAAACAAATAGAGTTTGGAAGGGATTATTTGATTCCAAAGCCGTTTGATAAAAGATTGATTGTAGAGGTTTCAAGTGCTGTTGCAGTTGCTGCAATTGAGAGTGGAGTTGCTTTGGTAAAAGATTTTAATCTTCAAGAATACAAAGAACAACTTTCAAAGATATTGTCATAGATTTTTAACTCGTATATAGTTAAACTTTTTACTCTAGGTAATAACCACCAACGAATTAAATTTTCGTTGGTATAAACACTTATTGAATAGAGTTATTGAGATAGATTTTATAAGAGGTAAGTTCTCGTTTAATAATATCATTAAGGGTTGCTCCCAAAAGTTCAGGGAGTTTTTCACTTAATAAAACCCCACTGATTGTCGTGTTTTCTTTGGCAAGAAGTGTATAAAATATCAAAATACCTGCACCAATACCTGTGGGATAAGAGATATATGTAGCTCCAGAATAAGGAGTTTTGACAAGCTCTGTATATCTGTTAAAAGAGATACCTATAGACTCTATGCTTTTGATTTTTTTCTCATTTTGTGGATAAGAAATCTCCAAGTATATATCGGCAATAGCTGAAAACTCAGAATGTTTTATCGTTTTATTGAGGGTGTATTCTTCTATTGCTTGTGGGCTTTTCATCTTTGGAATAACATCTTTGATGATAGTGTTGATTGAAATTTTAGAATCTTTATATCCATAACAGTATTTGTTTGATAAAAGATTGAGTTGATACAAGTTTTTCATCAGTTCTATCTCATTTCCCCCTACAAACATCTTAATATCTTCCACCTCTTTAAAGCTTTGTTTTAAAGAGATAATCTCTTCTTGAAATACAGGATATAGTTCGACAAAATTTTTAAAATAGGGAAATTTGTAAGTTTTTGACTTTGAGAATGGTTCAATAGATTTAAGTTTGTTTTTCTTAAAAAAGTGAGGTTTATAGGAGATTTCTTCAATTGCCACATGGGGAGACCATGAAAAAATAAGTTGTTTTGATTGCATCTCTTCAAGGAGATTTATCTCTATTTTTTTTACTTTTGTATTGTAGGGTAGATTTGAAAAGTTATAGATTCTCTCTCCTATTAAAAAATTGGTAATACCAGGGGAAATCCCTAAATTTATAAGAGCAAAAGAGTTGTTTTGAATAAACTCCTCTTGAAGTGATTGTTGCTTAAATTGTAAAGTTTCAAAAATTGTACTATTGTAAATATCACTCGCTAAATCTGCATAATTTGATTTAAAGTAAGAAGCCAATTTCATAATAGCTAAATTATAGTTTGGGGTTGAAGCATTTAAAAAAAGGTCACTGTTTTGGAAATCTACAGCATACTCATGTGGATTTAAAAAAATCTTCTCAAAATTTGTACATTCCACAAAATCTCCATACTCTAAAAGTTCAGGATTTTTAAAAAAATGTTGTTTTGCTTTAGATATATCACGAACCACATAGACAAATTTTAGGTCTTCTTTAAGGCTTTTTTTTGATAAATCATACAAAACTCTCACTACAACACTGCTAACAGCACCCACACCAAAGATAACTATTTTCATATGAACCTCCATATTAAAGACATTGAAAATATTATACAGTATATATAGATTGAAATTTATTTAAATTGGTATTATTACTGCACCGTCAAATAATATGAAACTTTGAACGAAAATTAAATGAAGTGAGCTTACTTATTTAATTGAGCATCTTTTAAGAGTGATTTTCTATAATCCGCAAAAAATTTACTTTTAGGAAACTATCTATGCTTAAAGAAAACTACACACCAATTTATTTCCTTTCTGCCCTTGGTGCAGGTGGATTGTCTGTTTCATTTTTTATCTATTTGATGTTTTTGGTACCCCATCCAAATGTACCAATGGCAACTTTTGATTTTGTTTACCCTGTCCTTTTAGAAGGAACTTGGCTTTCATTTGTGAGTGCTTTTTCAATTGTTTTTATTGTTGGTTTTGCAATATTTCATTTTAAATTATTGTTATGGAATATGAAGCAATACAAAGCTTTTAAAGAAACAAAAGCTTTCCAAACACTCAAAAACTCTAATGCTGAAGTAAGTTTGATGGCGATGCCTCTTACATTTGCGATGACTATCAATGTATTTTTTGTATTAGGTGCACTTTTTGTCCCTAACCTTTGGAGTATTATAGAATTTATGTTCCCCTTTGCACTTATTGGATTTGCAGCTACAGGTTATTTTGCTATTAAATTTTTTATGGAATATTTTTCAAGACTTTTACAAAAAGGGGATTTTGATTTTACTAAAAACAATAATCTTTCTCAAATGATCTCTATTTTTGCTTTTTCTATGATAGCAGTTGGTTTTGCCGCTCCTGGAGCAATGAGTCATATCACAGCTGTTAATGCAATTGGAATTTTTGGTGCTATCTTTTTTTCTGCTATTGCTATTTTACTTTTGGTAATCAAGCTTATTTTGGGGTTTAAAAATATGTTTGAGCATGGAGTATCAAAAGAAGCGAGTCCATCTCTTTGGATAGTGATACCTATTTTGACACTTTTAGGGATAACTATGATTCGTATATCATTTGGACTTGATCATAATTTTGATCAAAAACTGCCAAATGCCTCTTTGTTTGCATTAACTAGTTTAGTATTTTCATTACAAATTATTTTTGGACTTCTTGGATATAAGGTTATGAAAGATATTGGTTATTTTGATACATTTCTCAAAGGAGATGAGAAATCACCTGTGAGTTTTGCCCTTATTTGTCCTGGTGTTGCTTTTATGGTTTTTGGGATGTTTTTTATTAACTTTGGATTGGTTGCAAATGGAATAATTGAGAAATACTCTGTTGTGTATTTTCTTTTTATGGTTCCTTTTGCATTTGTGCAATATAAAACAATTATTGTTTTTATGCAATTAAAAAAGAAATTTCAATTCTAAATTTGTTTTTACTGAAGGAGTATCTGTTCCTAATATATAGTATCACTTAACCAATTAGATTGAAATTTTTATTGAAAACAGAAGTTTGATTTGTTATAACTTCTAAAATTTATTCATGAGGAGATACGATGTACTGTCCAGTATGTAAGGATGAAAGATTGGCAATTAGTGAAAAAAATGGAATCGAGATAGATTATTGTCCAAAGTGTAGAGGTATCTGGCTCGATAGGGGTGAATTAGATAAAATTATTGAGAGATCTTCAAATCATTCCAAAGATGATTATAATAAATCTCATAGTCATTCTGAGCATAAATATGAAAAAAACTATTCAAATCAAGGGTATCATAACGGACACTACAAGAAGAAAGAGAGTTTTTTATCAGATCTATTTGATTTTTAATTTTAACAAAAAATATACTTAATCAATGACAGACTCTCCAAATAAATAGTTGGAGAGTCTGTCCTTTTATTAGTATGATATTCCATATTTAAGAATACAGCATTATAACTTGATAGGTATTGGATAGTGCTCTATAACATAATCAATATCTTTATCACCTCTACCACTTAGATTTACAAGTATCGCTTCTTTTGGATTTTGTGCAGCATATTTCATAGCAAATGCAACAGCATGAGCAGATTCAAGTGCAGGAATTATCCCTTCATACTGAGAGAGTTTATAAAAAGCATCAACAGCCTCATTGTCATCACATAATCCAACATTTGTTCGCCCAATACTATGTAAATAAGCATGTTCTGGTCCAACAGAAGGATAATCAATCCCACTACCAATCGAGTGAACTGGAGCTGGATTGCCATCTTTATCTTTTAACATAATGGAGTTAAATCCATGCATAATACCTTCACTACCATAGGTTAAACTTGCACTATGTTCTCCTAAATTATTTCCTTTTCCAGCTGGTTCAACTCCATAAAGTTTTACAGGCTCATCAATAAATGCACTAAAGATTCCCATTGCATTTGAACCACCTCCAACACAAGCAGTTACCATATCTGGAAGTTTTCCAGTCATCTCAATGAATTGCTCTTTTGCTTCAAAACCAACAACACTTTGAAAATCTCGCACCATTTTAGGAAAAGGGTGGGGTCCAACAACAGATCCAATTGCAAACAATTGATTTTTTGTATCTTTAAGATATGCTTCGAATGCACTATCAACTGCTTCTTTTAGTGTTTTTAGACCATGAGTTGCAGGAACAACTTTAGCTCCAAGTATTTTCATTCTAACAACATTTGGATGCTCTTTTTTTATATCAACTTCACCCATATGTATTTCACATTCTAGTCCAAAATATGCTGCAGCTGTAGCAAGTGCAACACCGTGTTGTCCAGCTCCAGTTTCTGCAATCAATTTTGTTTTGCCAAGATATTTCGCCAAAAGAGCTTCTGCCATACAATGATTGAGTTTGTGTGCTCCTGTATGATTTAAATCTTCCCTTTTAAGATATATTTGTCCACCACCTACAAAATCTGATAAATTTTTACAATATGTAATTGGTGTAGGTCTTCCTTGATAATGTTTTCTGATTTTTTTAAGTTCATGAAGGAATTCAAAAGATTTTGATAATTTATCATAAGCTTCTCGTATCTCTTTAAAAGGTTCTTCAAGTTGTGGAGGAATAAAAGCGCCTCCAAATTGTCCGAAAAAACCTTGTTCATTTGGCATAGTTTCTAGGTATGGTTTTTGATTGTGCATATTTATTATCCTTGTTATTATTTAAGTGATTTACTAAAGCAAATTCTATCTATATTTTGATAAATGGACAAAACGGTACAAATGGTTTAATTTCATTGCACTCTTTTAAAAGAGAACAGAGATCAAAAGTTTGTATTTGTTAAATAAAAGCAATAACAGGTATGATACAACTTTATTACTCCACCAATAAACAGTGTGAAATAATAGTAAAGAATTATTACAACTTATTACAAAAAGGAAAATTTTATGACTAGATTTATCTTACTATTTGTCATAGTGATTTTTACAAATGGCTGTTCAACAAGATCATTACCACAAACTACTCTTGATAACAAAAAAATATCATTACCAGAAATTTATAAAAATACCCCTGTATATTTTAGTGGTTTTGATTCAAATGGAACAGAAGTTGATGTCTCCCATTATGATGGGATATTACAAACTAAACAATTTTGGTTTGCAGCACCAACAAAAGAGCAAAAAAATCTATTAAAAGATGCTGCTTTTAGCCTTATTAACATTGGATTTGCATCAGAGATTATCAGTCAAGGGCTTCATATTGAAAATGAAAATACAAATGCCACTGACTTATCTAAGGGTATCAGAATAAATGGACATATCCAAAAAATTCTAATCAAAACATATGGAGATGGTTTTGGAGGATATGGTTCTGCTGGTGACTACTGGGAAGCTTATTTGTATCTTGATAAACTAGAAGTAATCTTTTTAGATACAAAAACTACTAAACATATTGCCCCTATTCAAAGTTATGCAAAGATAAATGGTACACCCATCAAACTTGGTAGCTTTACAGATGGGTTAATCTTTGCAGCAAAATTAGCCTCACTTGCTTTTACAACATTACCTCAGTTAGCATATGATAGCTCTAATATAGTTATACCGCCATATAAATTAGATAATACAAAACAAGCACCTATTGAAATAGCTGCAAAAATATCAGCTAGAGCTTTTTTAGATGAAATATCAAAATAATTGTATAATGCTTTTTGTCTATTTTCTTGTCAGTCCAGCTTCTGTATAAACATTTCTTGGATTCCACAGTATCCAGCCAGCACTTCCAAAATCTTCACTCGCTTTTATTTGCTCGCCAATCTCTTTGTTTCCATAAATTCTTCTATCAAAAGCATAATCTCTAAAGGCCTGTAACCAAGGTCTGTATGCAAGAGGAGAACCTTTTGACTTTTCTAAAGCTTTATCAAGGGAGAGTTTAATTATTTCGTAATTTGCACTTACTGGATTTCTATATCCTGGAATTCCCATATGAAAACCACTAGGATAAAGCATAGGACACATATAATCTACATATGAAGAGAGTTTATCAACCCTTTGTCCAATATCTAAATCGCCATCGTTCCAACTTACATATCCAAAAATATCAGCTGAAATAAATACATTATACGGGGTGAGTTGCTTTCTAGCAGCTTCTAAAAAACCACCAATCGCTTTTACTCTTTGAGTTTCAGTATTCTCTACAGAAAATTTAATCCCTTTTCTATCTGGAAATCGTATATAATCAAACTGAATCTCATCAAAACCACTTTTGGCTGCTTCTTTGGCAACTGAAATTGGATAATCCCAAGAATCTTTTATTGAGGCATCTATCCAATATAACCCTTCATTATCTTTAAAAAGTTTCCCCTCTGTTGTTTTAACACCCCACTGAGGATAGGCACTTACAAGTGGAGTATCTTTAAAGGTTACGATTCTTGCAATTGTGTAAATTCCCTCATTTTTAAGTTCCTTTACAAAATTTGGCAAATCTTTAAATAAAATAAGTTCTTGAGCGCCAATTTGAGTTGCTATAGGGTTGTTAACTTTAAAAGCAATTTGACCTCTGTCCATTTTTATATCTATTACAAGGGCATTGATTTGTGTATTTTTAATAAGCTCTTTTGCATTTGACATAATTTGTCCGTTGGTCGCTCCAAAACTAGAAAGGTAAAGTGCTTTTGGAATAAGTGGATTAAGATACATTTTCCCACCACTTATGTAAAACTTTCTATCATAACCTATCGCTCGTACACCTAATATTTTTGCATTAGGGACACTAAAAGCACCATTTTCATCTGTTTTATATTCATTTGTGCCAGAAACTATAATTGCATTGCTTATAGGCTTTTTTGTCAACTTATCATAGACTGTTCCAGTGATAGAACCAAAAGAGATTGAAGCATAGAATACCAAAAGGAATATGTTTTTCATTTTTTCAACTTCGCCTGTTCAAGTTCCCAATATTCCATCATAAAACTATCTTCTAAACTGATACTTTGATAGCCACCTAAAATATCTGCTCGTAATACAGCTAACATTGTATGACTTATAATATCTTTGATTATATTTGCTTCTTTTTCATTTTTGCCAAAACAGATTATCCCAAAATTTTTAACAACCGCATAGTTTGGAGTTGGGCTTAACATTATTTCATTTGTAGAAAAATCATCAAAATAAGATATATAGGTTTTTTTATAACTATCAATTGCTATTTTCATATCATCCAAATTATCTATAGCTTGGAGAAGTAAAGGTTCTCTTTTTGTTCTTATAATATGCTCAGGGGTTAAAACACCTCTTGTAAGCTTTTCGCATGGAAGCAAAGAGTAGTTTTTTGCCAAAGGGGAATTGTCAATACTACAAATCACTTCATACCCTTTTTCATCACTTAGAAGTTTTTGGAGTGTAGCTGCATCAAACTCTTTTTGTTCAATATCATCTAAAATAACTTTACAATTTATTTCTAAAAAGTTTTCAGCCATAGTAACAGCTGCTATCATTTTGTCATATGATTTTTTTGGGTTATCATCGAAAGTAAAAATTCCATGATTGTGAAGTATTATCCCCTCACACTTTTCCCAATCAAAATCTTGTGTCATCTCATATATTTTTTGAGCAAGGATAAATCCTGGCATCACATAAGGAATGATAAGAAAATTTGGAAAAATCTCTTTAATTAACTTTGTACCATTGATATTATTTGATAGAGTCACAACAGCATCTGCATGGGTATGGTCTACAAATTTATAAGGGATAATTGCATGAAGAATCGCTTCAACTGATGGATTTGGTGCTGATTTATCAATCATAGCCTCTTTTTGAAGTCTTACCATATCACTATCACTAAGTACCTCTAATTTTGCCATCTCTTGTAAAGTTTTCAGTTTAACAGGAGCAAATCCCTCTTTTTGGATAGTTACTAAATCCCAACCACTCCCTTTCACAAAAAGGATATCTTCCCCATCTACTACACTTTTAACAGAAGTATTTCCTCCACCATGAAGGACAAGTTCATCACTTCTACCAAGAAGGTTAGAGGTGTAAACTCTTAACTCTAAATCGCTTAAATATCTTTTTGACTCATTTTCATCCCAAAGATTTTTCATCCAAGAACTTCCAATTCATCCGTATATTTTTCATCACAAAATGGCTCATATGATGTTTTATAGATTTTGTAGTGCGCACTTGCTTTATGCCCATCAAGTGCAGTTTCATCTCTCCAAGTTTCAACAGCCATAAATTTTTTAGGATTGTTTTCATATTGAAAAATCTCATAAAATAGACAGCCATCTTCAGCTTTACTAGGGATTACCATAGCACTTAAAAGTTCTTTCATTTTTGCTTCACAACCATCTTTTGCTATAAAAGTAACTCGTTTTGTTATTGTCATTGTCTTCCTTTTTGTAACTATTTTGCTGACTCATGTATAAATAATTTAGCGATAAGATTATCATCTTTATCTCTATCAATTTTTAACTCACAACTTAAAGAACTTTTGAGTGAGATAAGTGCACCTTCAATAGTTTGTAAAACATGCCAATATTTCTCTTGAAAAGGTGCATCTATCTCTTTTATATGTTCTCTTTTGATAACATCTGCAATCTCTTGAATACAATGCATATAGTACATTTTATTCACAGCTCTTTGGAGTCTGTATTCTTTCATAATTTTGTAATTATTGATAAAAATCTCTTTATTTAAAGGATTCATATGTTCTCTATGTTCAATATGTGCTATCTCTTCATCAAGATGTTTTGCATAAGCTTCTTTCTCTTTTATAATTGATTCTTCAAGTGTTGGCTCAAACCTAAGCATCGTATCAAGCATCTCCATATCACTTAAATCTTTTTGAGATGTATTATATGAATAAGTTTTTTCATCTTTGCAATTTTTATCTAAAGCAATTAAAATTTGAACAGCAACTGATAAATAAACATATTTATCCTCTTTCCCCGTTTTAAATGTAACACCATGTTCTGAAATTTCTGGTCTTGGACCAACATATTTTATTTTCATATCTTCCCCCTTGTTTGATTTAGCACAAGTATAACATTATTGACTTTAGAGATGAT
>CAZHJR010000042.1:0-15171 GCA_964533335.1 uncultured Helicobacter sp.
AATCATTCCTATATGAGTATAAGAAAAAATTCTTTTTTTCTTGATTGGCGAACGCAACCAAAAAATTTTAAAACTTATCCCCATTTTCAAGCTCGATTTAAAATTGATGATTTTAAAGAGTTAGAAAATCTTAATCTTATAGGTGGGATAACTTATGAGAAAAGCTATCCAGAGGGGAAATATTATCTTCGTACCAATCCAAGTGCAGGGGGACTTTATCCTTGTGAAATCTATCTGCAAATTCGTGGTATTGAGGGATTATTGAGTGGAATTTATCATTATGAGCCATTAAGTGCTACTCTTTGTTTACTTTATGAAATAGATAGTGATGGTGTTGAATATTATTTTAAAAATAAACAAAAACAAAAAGGGATAACTTTTTTAATCTCATCCATTTATTTTAGAAGTAGTTGGAAGTATAGAGATAGAGCAATCAGGTATATTTTGCTTGATAGTGGGCATTCCCTTGGAGCTATCTATGCTACGATGTGCGTGATGAACAAAGATTCTAAAATAGTGTTTGATTTTGATAAAGTAGCTTTAAATGATACTTTTGGATTTAGAGATGATGAGATGTTTACAGTTGCGTTATCTTCAACAATTTCTAGCGAACAAGAAACAAAGCAAATTAAAGAGAGATTTCCATTTGTAAGTGGATGTGATTTTTTGGAAACAAATGATTTTATTGAAGATGCTTATAAAAAAAGTGTTTCATTTCAATCTCAAGATATTGAAAAGTTAGATTTTTTTGATGGAATTGATAAAGTAATATTAAAAAATGCTATTTTAAATCGACGATCAATAAGAGCTTTTAGGCAAATATCAATTAGCAATGAAGAGTTTAGATATATAATGAGAGATATTTTTCAATTTGCTAGCGAACATCATATCGATATTTTTTATACAGTGCATAGAGTGGAAGATGAACTACAGGGACTTTATAAAAATAATGGGTTAATAAAGGAGGGTGATTTTAGTAAAAAATCAAGATATTTAAGTTTAGAACAAAAAATAGGCGGAGAAAGTGCCGTAACATTTTATTTTACATCAAATGAGAATGAAGCCTACCAAAAAGTAACTATCTTAAGTGGCTTTCTTGCACACATTATCTACCTTAAATCTGAGCTTCAAGGGATTGGTTGTACTGGTATTGGTGCTTACTATGATGACGAAACAAAAGAATTCTTAGGTACAAAAAACAGCATTTTATATCTACTTGCTATTGGAAGATAACAGATGAAACAAAACTCAAAGATAAATCTTTTACCTTTGAGTTAAAAATTAAGCTAGAAGTTTAGGGGAATGAGCAGGGATTGCATTGGCTTGTGATGATACAACAGAGCCTAAAACATTGTTGATATTTGCACTTGTAAAGTCAGCTGTATTTTTACCAAAATCGATATTCTTAAATGGTGCTTCTTTATTTGATTTATCGATCTCAATATTGATAGTTTCTAAAGCTTTGCTTGAAGTCTTTTCAAAATTATCGCTAAAAAACTCCTTTTCTGCTTTTACAATTTCTATTTGTTTATCAACTGCTTTTATGATTTCAGCTGGATTGAGTGGTTTTGCTCCAAGCATACCATCAAAATAGTTACGACTTTGTGTATCCTCTTGGTATTTTTCAAAGTTTTTATTTATATCACTTGAAAGATAATTATATTTTGACAATAACTCTTCAACAGAAGGTTGCAAATCCTCAAGTGAAGTTGGGTTTTCATATGTCACAGTAGAGATTGCAGCTTCTTTTAAAGTTGTCAATATATTTGATTGCAAATCCAAATTCTTTAAACTAATCTGACTGCTACTAATATTTTCCATCATACCCTTGAGAGATACACTTAAGTCACTTCTTCTCTCTATTACATTTAAGTCAAGTAGAAAAGAATTGCTATTTTCACTTGAAAGATCTACTTTTTCTAATGCTTTGACATTTATAGAACTTGATAAAGTTGAGGATAATTCACCAGTGTTTAAGAGCGGGTTATTTATATATTCATTGATTTCCACTTTTTACTCCTTAAATAGAGATTTCTATGGTTGATTATAAGATTAAAATCATTAAACTTTTCTTAAATTTAGGTAAACTAAGCTACTGTTAAGGTTAAATTTGATAAAGAATGTTTATTTGTCTTCTTATCTTCATTTCATTCATTTTTATAGTTGAGTGATTAACTGGAGAATTTGAATGTTGAAATGTCCTGAAAGAATAATCTGATTGCGAAAACTCATAAAAATTTAATAATCTTTTCAATATAATCCGCCCTAATTTTATACTATATATTTTACTTCTAATAATAATTTTTATTTATTGGTTGAAATGATTCAAAGGAGATTGGCATGAGAATGACTGGTGCTAAAATGGTTATTAAAGCTCTAGCTTTGGAAAATACAGAAGTTGTATTTGGATATCCAGGTGGAGCTATTATGAATGTTTATGATGAGATTTATAAACAAAAAGATTTTCAACATATTCTTACAAAACATGAACAAGGTGCAGTCCATGCAGCTGATGGATATGCTAGAGCAACTGGAAAAGTTGGTGTTTGTATAGTGACATCTGGTCCAGGATTTACAAATGCAGTGACAGGGCTTGCGACTGCTTATATGGACTCTATCCCTATGGTTTGTATTAGTGGGCAAGTTCCAAAAGCAATTATTGGAACAGATGGTTTTCAAGAGATTGATGCGGTTGGGATCAGTAGACCTTGTACAAAGCACAATTTTTTAGTAACTTCAATTGAAGAGTTACCAAGGGTGCTTAAAGAGGCTTTTTATATCGCAAGTTCTGGAAGACCAGGACCTGTTCATGTGGATATTCCAAAAGATATTACAGCAGAACTTGGTATTTTTGATTATCCGACTGAGATTAATCTTTCGACTTACAAACCTACAATTAAAGGGAATGGAAGACAAATAAAAAAGGCTCTTGAAGAGATAGCTAATAGTAAAAGACCATTACTTTACATTGGTGGTGGAGCAATATTGGCAAATTGTTGTGATGAGATAAGAGAATTTGCGAAATATACTGGAATACCAGCGGTTGAAACACTTATGGCAAGGGGTGCTATGGGAAGTGAAAATGAACTTCTTTGTGGTATGCTTGGGATGCATGGGGAATATGCTGCAAATATGGCAATGTATGAAACAGATTGCATAATATCTTTGGGTGCGAGGTTTGATGATAGGGTAACTGGGAGATTAGACAAGTTTGGAAAACATGCAAAAATTATCCATGTTGATATTGATCCTGCTAATATTGGGAAAATAGTTCATATCAACTATCCAATTGTTGGTGATTTGAAGACAGTTATGGGTGATATGTTAGTGTATGCAAATGAGTGTCAATTTAATGATTATAGTGGGTGGGTAAAAACAATCAAAGATAATCAAGTAAAAATGCCTCTAAAATATTTTGAAGATAGTGAAGCTTTAAAACCGCAATGGGTAATTGAAAGAACTGGAGAATTACTTGGAGATAAAGCTATTATCTCAACAGATGTTGGACAACATCAAATGTGGGCAGCACAGTTTTATCCATTTAATTATCCAAGACAATGGGTTACAAGTGGAGGATTAGGAACTATGGGGTATGGACTTCCTGCAGCTATGGGTGTAAAACGAGGATGTCCAGATAAAATCTCTGTAAATTTTACAGGAGATGGTTCTATTATGATGAATTGTCAAGAGATTATCACTTGTACACAATACAATTTACCAGTTGTAAATATTATTTTAAATAATAATTATCTAGGGATGGTAAGGCAGTGGCAAACATTTTTTTATGAAGATAGATTGTCTGAAACTATCCTTGAGGTACAACCAAATTTTCAAATGTTGTGTGAGTCTATGGGTGGTGTTGGATATAAAGTTGAGACAAAAGAGGAGTTTGATAAAGCTCTTCTTGATGCAGTTGCAACCAATAAAACAGCTTTTATTGAAGTTATGATTGATAGAAGAGAAAATGTACTTCCAATGGTTCCAAATGGGCATGCATTAAATGAGATGGTATTATTAAAAGAGGAGAATAAGTAATGAAAAGTGCACATGATTTTTATAATACAACTGAAAAAAGAGAAATTATTTCAGTAATCGTACAAAATGAAGATTCGGTACTCTCTAGAATTTCAAACTTATTCTCAGCTAGAGGGTATAATATTGATAGTTTAACAGTAGCACCGGTTCCTAATAGTGAATATTCAAGATTTACAATTGTTACAGTTGGAAGCGGAAGAACGATTGATCAGATTGTAAAACAACTCAATAAATTGATTCCTGTGTTAAAAGTTATTGAGCATAAAAATTATATTGAAAAAGATACAGTTTTAGTGAAACTTCCAATAGTTGAGCAAAGTTTGAGTGATATAGAAGTTGTTGCTAAAACATATAATGGTTCAATCCAGCATATTACAGATGATTCTATTGTAATTGCAGCAACAGATGATCCAAAAAGAATTATGGATTTTATAAAGATTATTCAAAGATTTAATCCAACAGAGATTGTAAGAAGTGGTGTTGTATCTATAGAAAGATAGATAAGAAGAATAGAGAGGAGAAGCTTTGAGATTACAAGAAATTATTGGAGATTTACAACTATCTTGTGATAAAGATATCGAAGTTTCTGGATTAAATACATTAAAAAATGCCACACCTTTTCAAATTTCATTTTTAGAAAATAAAAAATACCTCGCTGATTTGGCAAATACAAAAGCTGGTGCAGTTTTTGTGACAGCTGATTTAGAAACTGAAGTTCCAAGTGGTACAATTCCACTTGTTTGTGAAAATCCTTATATTGCTTTGGCAATCTCTTCAAAATATTTTGCCCCAAAAACTATAGAAATAGAAGGAATTGAGGCAGTTATTGGTGAAAACACTGTTTTGATGGATAATGTAACTATTGGAAAAAATACTATTATTGGTAAAAACTCTACGATTATGGCTGGTGTTTTTATTGGTGATAATGTAACTATCGGTGATAATGTTTTACTTTACCCAAATGTAGTTATTTATAGAGATTGTAGCATTGGAAATGATGTTATTATTCATAGTGGAACAGTAGTTGGAAGTGATGGTTTTGGATTTGCTCATACAAAAGAGGGTAAATATATTAAAATTTATCAAAATGGAAATGTTGTCATAGGTGATGATGTTGAAATTGGTGCAAATTGTGCAATAGATAGAGCAGCTTTCGCTTCAACAAAAATTGAAAGTGGGGCAAGGCTTGATAATCTTATCCATATTGCTCATAATTGTATTATTGGGCGAGGCTCAATCCTTACAGGACAAGTTGGACTTGCTGGCTCAACAGTATTAAAAGAATATGTTGTGATGGCTGGGCAAAGTGCAGCAACAGGGCATCTTGAAATTGCCCCTTTTACAACAATCTCAGCTCGTGGGGTTGTCAGTAAAACAATCACAGAGCCAAAAAAACAATGGGCTGGATTTCCTTTGATGGAGCATAAAACTTGGCTGAAACTTCAATCAAAAATATCAAGATTACTTACAAAGGATAACAAATAGTACCTAAGATTTTATATTTTATTGCAGGATTTATTCTTATCTATTTCTCTTTTGCTATCTTTGTCGCAGATGAAACCATTGTTGGTGTTGTGGGATACAATGTAGCATTATTTTCCCATGAATATTTTGGATATCTTTCTTATATTTATCTTTTTGGGCTTATTTACACCCTTTACAAATTGATTATGATTAAAAAGCCATCAGAGGAATTCTGGATAAAATTTGCACTTGGAGTATTTGTATTTATAAATCTTTTACTTTTACAAGGGCTGATTTTTGATGATGAACTCTCAGGAAGAATAGGGGAGTTTCTAATTGAGGTTTTAAGTCCAACTATTGGTATTGCAGGGCTTTGGATATATGATATTATTGGGCTAATTGTAGGAACATATATGTTACTCCACTATAATGATTTTGATTTTAGAGGATTTTTTGATGAGATGATTGAATTTTTAAAAAGAAAACCAGCTCCAAAAGTTACTTCAAAAGAGAAAGCAACACCAATTCCTCAAAAAATAAAGCAACAAAAAGAGCTAAAAATAGAAGATAGAGAAGCAAAACTCAAGCAAATTGAGGAAAAACTTGCAACTCTTGATATTCAAAAAGAAACTCTTGAAAATGAATCTGAAAATCGTACTGAAAATCAAGTAGAGGTTGCTTCGCAAAAAGATAAAGTAACAATTGTTGAAGAGTTAGAGGAGAATAAAAAACTTTTAGAAGATATCGATTTTGGTGAAGTAGCAAAACCAAAAGATTTCAAACTTCCACCAGTTGATTTTTTTATGAAACCTCCAAAAACAAAAGCAAAAATCAATGAAGCAGCAATTGATAAAAAAATAGAAGATTTACTTCAAAAATTGATGCAGTTTAAGATTGAAGGGGATGTTGTTAGAACTTACACAGGACCTATCGTTACAACATTTGAATTTAAACCAGCACCAAATGTAAAAGTATCAAAAATTTTAGGGCTTCAAGATGACTTAGCGATGGCACTGAAAGCTCAAACTATTAGAATTCAAGCACCAATTCCTGGAAAAGATGTGGTTGGGATAGAGGTTCCAAATGAAAATATGGAAACGATTTATTTAAGGGAACTTCTAGAAAGTGATATTTTTCAAAATAGTAAATCACCCCTTACAATGATACTTGGGAAAGATATCGTAGGGCAACCATTTATTACAGATTTAAAAAAACTTCCCCACCTTTTAATCGCTGGAACAACAGGAAGTGGTAAGTCAGTTGGGATAAATGCGATGATATTATCGCTCCTTTATAAAAACTCTCCTGATAATCTGAAACTTATAATGATTGATCCTAAAATGCTTGAGTTTTCAATCTATAATGATATTCCACATCTTCTTACACCTGTTATTACAAGAGCAACAGAAGCTATCAATGCTTTAGCAAATATGGTCAAAGAGATGGAGAGACGATACTCTATGATGGCAAAAACAAGAACAAAAAATATCGAAAACTACAATGACAAAGCAGAGCAAGAGAAGTTTGAACCATTTCCATATATTGTAATTATTATTGATGAACTAGCTGACCTTATGATGACAAGTGGTAAAGAGGTTGAAATCAATATAGCAAGACTTGCACAAATGGCAAGAGCAAGTGGAATTCACTTAGTTGTAGCAACTCAAAGACCATCTGTTGATGTTGTTACTGGACTTATTAAGGCAAATCTTCCAAGTAGGGTGAGTTATAAAGTTGGACAAAGAGTAGATAGTAAGATTATCCTTGATAGTATGGGAGCTGAATCATTACTTGGAAGAGGGGATATGCTTTTTACACCTCCTGGAATGAGTGGACTTGTTCGTATTCATGCACCTTGGAGTGATGAAAAAGAGATTGAAAAAGTGGTTGAATTTTTAAAAGACCAAAGAGAAGTTCAGTATGATATTAGCTTCTTGAAGGAAAAAAGTGATGATTTTACTCTTAGTAATTCTCAAAGTTTAGGTGAGCTAGATGAGCTTTTTGAAGAAGCAAAACTTATTGTGTTACAAGATCAAAAGAGTTCTATTAGCTATCTTCAAAGAAGGCTAAAAATAGGCTATAACAGAGCTGCTAGCATAGTTGAACAATTGGAACACAATGGAATTTTATCTCCAGTAAAATCAAATGGAAATAGAGATATTTTAATATAAGCTATAGTACAATTGATTTGATTTTAAAATAAGGAGTAAATTATGAATACAAGTATAGTAGGGAGACATGTAACAGTGACGGAGGATTTAAAAAATCACATCCAACATACGATTGATACATTTAATAAATATCATTTAGATATCATCTCTGTAAATGCAATTATTTCTCAAGAACAAAAACATGGAAAAAATCTCATCACATTTGAGTATGTCTTAAATATCGCAAATCAAGATGCTATTGTTGTAAAACAAAAAGATAAAGATTTACATGCAGCTATCGATATAGCAACTGATAGAGTTTGTAAAATATTAAGAAGACATAGTGATAAGATTAAAGCTCATAAAGCGACTAAATTAACAGATGTTATTGTAGAACAAGAGGTAGATAAAGTAGCAAAAGAGTTAGAATTATTAGAAGATGAAATCGTTCCAGTAAAACTTAAATCATACAAACCTATGGAGATTGAAGAAGCTTTAAATGAATTAAAAGCAGATGGTGGGGTATTTAAAGTATTTTATGATTTAGATGATAATTTTAGAGTGCTTTATAAGATGAAAGATGGAACACATTACGGATTATATTAAGATTCAAAAGATAGATAAAGTATTATATTCCACTTGTAATTGATTTTATAAGGTTAAGTTTGAAGGCTGTAAAAATTAAAAAATAAGGGTTTTGCCCTTATTTTTTGTTTTTAGAGATAAGATTAAAAGAAAAAAACAAAGGAGTTTTAGAATGAATTTAGAAAAAGTTATTGCAGGGTTTTTTATCATATTTGCTATGACATTAAATTTTGGGTTTTTTTATGGAGATATGACAGATATAGCACTCCATAGCAAATATGAATTATTTGCAGCAATCGTTGTAAATTTAATAGCTACTACATTGAAACTTGGAGATAAAACTCAAGTGGGTTCTGTTCTTTTAGCTACAAGTTTAGTGGCTGATATTCAGCTGATTGCTGCTGCTACTGTTTGGACGATTGGTGCACATGTTTATACTATGGATGTTGAGATGACTTCTATTGTTGTTTCGCTTGCAGGTGGTGCATTAGCTGCAAATATTATCTCTGTTGTTCTCTACATCGGGGATACTCTTCGTTCAAAAAGATAAGTTTTGATATGAATAATAGTGCTCTTTGGATTATACTCCATAGGATGAGAGCACCATTTTTGGTGCTGATTGTTACTTATGCTATTTCGATAATTGGATTTTTACTTATTGATGGTATTGATGACAAGGGTCAGGTGTACCATATGAGTGTTTTTAATGCTTTTTACATTGTTACTTATACCGCAACAACCATTGGTTTTGGAGAATTACCTTATCTTTTTACAGATGCCCAACGAATTTGGATGTCAATGGTAGTTTATATTACAGTTTTTGGTTGGTTTTATTCTATAGGAACACTTGTTACCCTTTTAAAAGATAAACTTCTTTTAGCTCAAATTGCAGAAACAAAATTTTTAAAACAAGTAAAAAACATCAATCAACATTTTTTGATTGTCCTTGGATACAACCATATTACAAGTGAGATTATCAAAAAAGCAAATAAAGAGGGTGTTAGAACTATTGTTATTGAAAAAGATGAAAATAGAATAGATGAGCTTTTACTTGAAAACTATACTCCAGTAGTTCCGTGCCTTATGGGAGATGTGTATGATCCTTTGGCACTTCAAAAAGCTGGTTTACATTCAAAATACTGTAAAGCAGTTGTATCACTTTTTGCAGATGATGACCTTAATCTTAGGGTTGCAATCACGGCAAAATTTTTAAATAAGAATGTAAGATTGGCAATTAAAACAACAACCCATTCTCAATCTGAAGATTTAAAAGATTTAGGTGTAGAGGTTGTTGAAAATCCTTATGAAATCATTGCTGAGCAAATTGATATGTCGCTACGAAATCCATATATGCTTATTTTAGAAAGATGGATTTATGGTGTTGGACATCTTGATGATAAGGTGTTAGAACTTCCAAAAAACACCAGATATATCGTTTATGGATTTGGGAAATTGGGAAGAAAAATCTATGAGGTGCTTGCGAATAATGGGATAGAGGTTGTTTTTATCAAACCGTTAAGTGAAGATATCTCTCTTATTCCAAGTGATATGTTGCATCTTGTTAAATTTGAAGGGAACGATGAGAAAGATTTATTGATGGAGGCTGATATTGCTAATGCTTCTGCAATTATCGCTCGAACTACAAGTGATACTCTCAATCTTTCTATTTTAGCAAGTGCAAGAAAACTCAATCCAAATATCATCACTATTTCACGAGAAAATGAGATGACAGATTTTTCTGTATTTAAAAATGCAAAAATTGATATGGTTTTTATCCCTTCAAAAGTTTTAATAGATAAAACAACAAATGCACTTATTGCTCCATATTCAAATAAATTTTTAGAACTTATTAGAGAAAAAGATGACCCTGATTTTGTTCAAAGTGTTGTAACAAGAATTATAAATAAAATTGGTTCTAGCCCAATTACATTTGGACTTACAATCAATGAAGAGAAATCATTTGCAATTTGGTACTCAATTGTTCATAAAAAACGAGTTGTTACTTTAGATATTGTATCAAGATCAAGAAAAGATTGGACGAAAAAAAACAAAATTTTACCTCTTATTTTGATTCGTGATGGGAAACCTTATCTCTTACCAGCTTGGGATATAGAGTTGCAATTGGAAGATAAAATTTTGTTTGCATCTGATGAGGAAGCAAAAGAGGATCTAAGATGGATCTCAAAAAATATCTATGAATTTTTTTATGTCTATTTTGGAAGAGAGAAAAATATGTTTAATAAAATATTTAAAGGAAAATACTAATGATAGTTATCGCAGGACCATGTGTTATAGAAGATAGAGATACAATGATGAAGATAGCTGAAAAGTTAGCTCCTTTAAATGAAAATAAACGAATAGAATTTTATTTTAAATCAAGCTATGATAAAGCAAATCGAACAAGTATTGAGAGCTTTAGAGGTCCTGGACTTGAAGCTGGACTTAAAATGCTTCAAGAGATTCAAAAAGAGTTTGGATATAAACTTCTTACAGATGTCCATGAAACTTATCAAGTGGCTCCTGTATCTGAAGTGGTTGATGTACTTCAAATTCCAGCATTTTTATGTCGTCAAACAGATTTACTTGTAGCAAGTGGAAAAACAAAATGCAAAGTAAATATAAAAAAAGGGCAATTTTTAGCAAGTGAAAGTATGAAACATCCTGTTGGAAAAGTTTTAAATACAAGAGGTGTGAGTGAAATAAACTATCAAACATCTAAAGAGAATGGTGTATGGCTTTGTGAAAGAGGGAATGTTTTTGGATATGGTTCACTTATTGTTGATATGAAAAATTTGATTACAATGAGACAATATGCCCCTGTTATTTTTGATGCAACACACTCAGCTCAAGTTCCAAGCACTGGAGAAACAACGGGTGGAAATAGTGCAATAGTGCCATCTTTGGCTAGAGCAGCAGCTGCTGTTGGGGTGGATGGATTTTTCTTTGAAACACATTTAAATCCAAGTTGTGCATTGAGCGATGGTCCAAATATGTTAAAAATTGAGGATTTATATAAAACAATTGATGATATTTTTAAAATTCAAGATGTCTTGAATTTTAAGTAAGCAAAATAAACTAAATAAACTAAAAAGGAAAAAAATGAAAATTATAGAGGGTAATTTAAGATTAAGTGGAGATGAAAAAGTTGCTATTATCAATGGTAGATTTAACCATATCATCACAGATAGATTGGTTGAAGGAGCAAAAGATGCTTTTAAAAGACACGGTGGAGAGGAAACAAATTTAGATTTGATTTTAGTTCCAGGGGCATTTGAAATCCCTTTCGCATTGCAAAAAGCACTTGAAAGCGGAAAATATGATGCTGTTTGTTGTGTTGGTGCTGTTATCAGAGGTGCTACTCCACATTTTGATTATATCAGTGCAGAAGCTACAAAAGGGATTGCAACGGTTGGATTGAAGTATGGAAAACCTGTATCAAATGGGGTTTTAACAACTGATACGATAGAGCAAGCAATAGAGAGAGCTGGAAGTAAAGTTGGAAATAAAGGGGCTGAAGCAATGATTACAATTATTGAGATGTTAAGCCTTTACAAAGCGATGGAGAAATAATGGCAACAAGAACTCAAGCAAGAGAATCTGTAGTAGGGTTACTGTATGCTTATGATTTAGGAAATACTACGATAGCGAAATTTTCAGATATCATATTTGAAGATAAAAAGATAAGAAATAAACAAAAAGAGTTTGCTCAAGATTTATTTGATGGTGTGATTTCAAATCTTGAAAAGATTGATCTTGTTCTTTCTGAGCATCTAAAAGAGAGAGATATTCATGAAGTTGGAGCTGTTGAAAAAGCGATACTAAGACTCTCTATATATGAAATTACTGAGAAAAAAATAGATAAGCCAATCGCTATCAATGAAGCAATAGAGTTAGCAAAAAAATTAGCAAGTGATAATGCTCCAAAATTTATCAATGGTTTGTTAGATAGTATTTAAAAGGAAGAGATATGAAACTTTGTGTAGCACTTGATAATGAGAGTATGGATGAGAATTTAGCTTTAGCTCGAGAGATTAAAGAATATGATGTTTGGCTTAAAGTTGGATTTAGAAGTTATATAAGAGATGGGAAGTTTTTTCTAGAAGAACTTAAAAAAATCAATCCAAATTTTAAAATCTTTCTTGATTTGAAACTCTATGATATACCAAATACTATGGCAGATGCAGCAGCTGAGATAGCTAAACTTGGTGTTGATATGTTTAATGTTCATGCAAGTGCTGGAAAAATTGCGATGAAAGAGGTGATGGAGAGAATCAAAGATATCCCTAATCGTCCTTTGGTACTCGCTGTAACTGCTTTGACAAGTTTTGATAATGAAAGTTTTAAAACTATTTACAATGAAGATATTGCAAAAAAAGCAACAACTTTTGCAAAAGAGAGTTATGAAGCTGGACTTGATGGGGTTGTTTGCTCGGCATTTGAGAGTTTAGATATTAAAAACAACACTAGCAAAGAATTTATTACATTAACACCTGGGATTAGACCTTTTGGAGAAGATGCAGGGGATCAACAAAGAGTTGCTGATATCGTTTTGGCAACAGAGCAAATGGTTGATTTTATTGTTGTTGGACGACCTATTTATAAAGCTTCAAACCCAAGTGAAGTTGTGAAGAAGATTTTAGAAAGATTATAGATTTTGGGTTTGAACTTTATAGTGCATCTTAAAAAAATTATGCGAGACAATTTTACCCGATGGGACAAAACTAAAGAGATTTGGGGTTCCCATCGTGGTAAACTCTTGTCGAGAATGGTTTTTTTAAGATGCACTAGAAAAGAAGAGATGAGAGAAATAAAAAAGGATAGAGATGTTTAAAAATGCTGCTTATAGGATCTATTTACTATTGGTTTTTGGGGTTATTGTTTTAGGTTTTGCAAGTATTGGGAGTAGCTATTATTTTCACAAACTCAATATTGAAACAAATACACAAAACCAACTTGCAAGTTATCATACAAGATTTCAAACTTATGTAGAGCAAGAAGCACATATGATGGAGAGTTATCTGCAACTTATCCAAGAGAAACAAGAACTACAATCCTCTTTTATCAATGCAAATAAAGGGGAGTTGTTTAAAAAAAGTGAATCTATTTTTAAACATGTACATAAAAACAGTGATATCACCCATTTTTATTTTATCAAACCAGATGGAAAAATATTACTCAGGGTACATGATTTTGAGAGAGATGGTGATATTGTTGAAAGATATACTTTTTTACAAGCGAAAGAGAGAAATAAAAATTTCTACGGGATAGAATTTGGAATCAAGAAGAACTACACTTTAAGGGTTGTTTCCCCTTGGATAGTTGATGGGAAACTTATAGGATATATTGAACTAGGAAAAGAGGTTGATAAGCTCAGTGAAACTTTAAGTCAACAATTAGGGATAGAGATATTTTATGCAATAGAGAAAGGTCAGTATAAAGAGAGTGCTAAAGATATTCAAAAGAAGTTACAAGCATATATGCAAACAAAAGAGCATTATATGGTTTACAACACTATCCCTTCAAACAAACATATAGTTGATTTTATTGATAACCATAATAATAAACTTCAATGGATAACAATAGAAGAGAAACACTATATTGGTTATATTGACCCTTTAGAAGATGTTTCAAGAAAAACACTTGGGGTGAAAGTTTTTCTTGTAGATGTTACAAAAGAGTTTAATGCACTTATAAAATCTGTTATCTATTATTCATCAATGATGTTTACTGGTACACTTTTGCTTTTAGTTGTAATGTATTTTTTTATAAGAAGAAAGCAGGTTTCTCTTGATAAAGCTTTATTGGAGATAGAGAGAAAATCTTTAGAGCAAAAAAATCTATTATCATTGTTTGATAAAGGAGATTCTGTACTTTTCAAATGGAACAATGATGAAAAGTGGAGTATTAACTATGTTTCATCAAATGTTATCAATTTACTTGGATATGGAAATGAGGAGTTTTTAAATAATCAAATAGTGTATGCTAATTGTATCTTTAAAGATGATTTACCTCGTGTTTTGGAAGAGGTTCAAAAAGGGCAACAAAGTGGAAATGATTTTTTTAGACATGAACCATATAGGATAGTAACGAAAGTTGGTGATATCAAATGGGTGCTTGATTATACGGTACTCGATAAAAACTTAGAAGGGAAAGTCACACACTTTTTAGGGTATATTATCGATATCACAAATGATCATGACAATGAAGAGAAACTCAAAGCTCAAAAAGAGGAGTTTGAAGCAATCTTTCAATATAGTAAAGATGGAATAGCCATTGTTGATTTGGAAACAAATTTTTTAGATTTCAATGATGCATATTTAGAACTAACAGGTTTTACAAGAGAAGAGTTATTAACAAAATCATGTTCAGAGTTAACAACTCTAGAATATAAAGAACGAAATAAAGAATTAATAGCAAAAGTTATAGCAACAGGAAATCCAGAAAACTTTGAAAAAGTTTGTATAGTAAAAAATGAAAAAAGAATCATAACAAATATGAGTGTATCGTTGCTTCCAGATAAAAAAAGATTGCTTTTAGTTACAAAAGATGTAACGAATCTAAAACTGTTAGAAGAGCAAACAAAACTTGCTTCAATGGGTGAGATGATAGGAAATATCGCTCATCAATGGAGACAACCACTTTCTGTTATCTCAACGAATGCAACTGGACTTATAATGCAACATGAGTATGGAATGTTAAATGATGAAAAATTAATTGAATCATGTAATCAAATCAATGAGAATGCTCAATACCTCTCAAAAACAATTGATGATTTTAGAAATTTTATCAAAGGAAGTGTTGATTTTGCTTTTGTCAATGTAAGTCAAATTATCAATGAAGCACTAAGCCTTTCGAAAGCAAATATCTCTCATAACTATATCAATTTAGTTCTATCTATTGAAGATGATTTGGTAATTTATGCCAATAAAAATGAGTT
>CAZHJR010000043.1:0-2355 GCA_964533335.1 uncultured Helicobacter sp.
TTTCATCATCACTTAGTCCAGATGAACCAGAAATAGTAATTTTATTCTCTTTTCCAGTCCCTTTATCTTTTGCAGATACATTTAATACACCATTCGCATCAATATCAAATGTTACTTCGATTTGTGGAACACCTCTTGGAGCTGGAGCGATATCACCAAGTTCAAATTGTCCTAAAGATTTATTATCTTTTGCAAATTCTCTCTCCCCTTGAGCTACAAGAATGCTTACTGCTGGTTGATTATCAGCTGCTGTACTAAACACTTGCGATTTTTTAACAGGGATTGTTGTCCCCTTTTCGATTAATTTAGTCATAACTCCACCCATAGTCTCAATTCCAAGTGAAAGTGGTGTAACATCAAGTAAAAGAACATCTTTAACATCTCCTCTTAAAACTCCACCTTGGATAGCAGCACCAGCTGCAACAACCTCATCAGGATTTACAGAGTTATTAAGCTCTTTTCCAAAATATTCTTTTACAACTTGTTGAGCTTTAGGGATTCTTGTAGATCCACCAACCATGATAACTTCTTTGATTTCACCTTTATCAAGTCCAGCATCTTTTAAAGCTGTTTTGATATGAGAT
Organism: uncultured Helicobacter sp.; assembly: GCA_964533335.1. Taxonomy (GTDB): domain Bacteria; phylum Campylobacterota; class Campylobacteria; order Campylobacterales; family Arcobacteraceae; genus CAIJNA01. Next base: position 585 of record CAZHJR010000043.1, read on the forward strand.
AAAGTTTCAGCGATTAAATCATCAGTCATTGCTTCAAATTTTGCTCTTGTTAAAGATTTTACTAAGTGTTTTGGTCCACTTGCATCAGCTGTGATAAATGGAAGATTTATCTCAGTTTCATTTGTTGAGCTTAACTCTTTTTTCGCTTTTTCAGCTTCATCTTTAAGTCTTTGCATTGCCATTTTGTCATTTTTAAGGTCAATTCCAGTATCTGATTTGAAATCATTTACAAGCATATCGATGATTCTGTTATCAAAATCATCTCCACCTAAAAATGCATTTCCATCTGTTGAAAGAACTTCAAAAGTACCATCCCCGATTTCAAGTACAGTAACATCAAATGTTCCCCCTCCTAAATCGTACACTAAAACTTTTTCTTCCCCTTTTTTCTCTAAACCATAAGCAAGTGAAGCTGCTGTTGGCTCATTGATAATTCTTAGAACATTAAGTCCTGCGATTGTTCCAGCTTCTTGAGTTGCTTTTCTTTGTGCATCATTGAAGTATGCAGGAACTGTAATAACAGCATCAGTTACACTTTGCCCAAGATAAGTCTCTGCATCTGATTTTAATTTTGTTAAAATTTTTGCTGAAATCTCTTGTGGAGTATATACTTTTCCAGCTATTTCAACTGCTGCTGCTCCATTTCTGTTTACAATTTTGTACCCTACTTTACTCATAGCATCTTTTGCATGTTTTTCATCCATCATAAGACCCATAATTCTTTTAATAGAATATATTGTTTTTTCTGGATTTGTGACTGCTTGTCTTTTTGCAGGATCTCCAACAAGAACATCCCCTTTATCTGTAAATGCTACAACCGATGGAGTTGTATTTTTACCCTCTTTATTTACGATGATTTTTGCTTCACCACCTTCATATACTGCCACACAACTATTTGTTGTTCCTAAATCTATTCCTATTACTTTACTCATTTTATATCCTTAATTTTATTTCATAAAATGAAGGGAACCCTCATTTATTTTTTTATTCAAATATGAAAAAACAAGTTTCTTCATATTTCACTCCTAAAGAGAGAAACGAGTTTCTCTTGCTTCGCTTAATTTTTAATTTTTAACTCTTAATTTTTAACTTATTCGATAGTTTATTGACATCGCGGTCAAAAAAATCTACTTCTGACAAATACTTACCATTGCTGGTCTCAATAATCTATCTTTGAGTTTGTACCCTTTTTGAAGCACTTGTACAATCGCTCCATGATCATGTTCATCACTATTAACCTGCATTACTGCATTGTGATGTTCTGGATCGAATTCATCTGAATCGATTGCTACAACATGATGTTTTTCAAAAGAAGTAATCAGATTTTTCAAAGTAAGTTGAATCCCCTCTTTTAATTTTGGTAACAACTCTTCAGCTGGTGCATCACAAGAAGCTGATTGTAAAGCCATCTCTAAAGTATCAATCGTACTTAATAGATCTTTGGCAAACTTTTCACTTGCATAATCTATCGCTTGATATTTTTCTCTTTCTAGTCTTTTTTTGATATTTTCAAAATCTGCATGAGTTCGCAAGAATTTATCTTCTGCTTCTTTTGCTCTATTCTCAGCATCAAGAACTTTTCCTTCCATATGAAGTTTGTATTCCTCTTCAAGTGAAGCAAATTTTTCTTCAATCTCCTCTTTTACATCTTCCATATCAACTCCTTGAACACTTTCATTTACCAATTCTTCATTTTTATTTTCTTCTTTCAAATTATCCCCCTATAAAAATAATCATAATCTTTGCTAAGTTCACCTACAACTAAAATTTT
>CAZHJR010000043.1:2455-15057 GCA_964533335.1 uncultured Helicobacter sp.
ATATTGAGTACCCTTTGAAGCTTTTTTGAATGCAGTTGCAAAATAAAAACACTTAAACCCATATTGTGTGATAAAGTTTTTAAATTATCATAATCAACACCTAAAAGTTCAAAATTAAGTTTCTCTCTCCAATACTCTTTTAATGCTTCAATAGTTGGAATCCGCCCACTACTAATGTGCTCTTGTTCTAAATATCCTTCATCCCCTAGCTTTTTGAAATATCCCCTAATTGTTGCAGGTGAAAACGATAAGTCATACATAGACTTGAGCTGATTTGATCCAATCGGCTCTAAATTTTCTATATAAGCTCTGATTATTGACTGCAATAAAAACTCTTTTTTATCTATCATCTTTTTACCGTTTTAAATTAATTGGCACTCAAATATCTTAAGTGCTAAGGAATTGTACCGAATCTCTTTTTATTTGTCAAGAGTTTTTTCAAAATATTAGCACTCTTTTCATACAACTGCTAATTTAGGTCAAACTAGAGTAATATATGATTCCACTATAAAAACACAAAGTACCAAGAATAAGCATTTTTTTGAGTATAATGGCGAAAAAATTTAAGGTATTATTTGGAAACAAAATCCCATTTTGAAAGACACATCTATTTTTATCTTGTTATTTCTATGATTTGCTGGGGAATCTCGTGGCCCTCATCAAAAATTTTAACAACATATAGTGATCCATATACCCTGATGTTTTTGAAATTTTTTATTAGCTCACTTGCATTGATTCCAATGCTTTATTTTTTAGATATAAAAAAGATTTTCTCTCCTTTTATTATCAAACCACTTTTCTATGCTACACTTTTTATAATAGCTTATAATCTCTTCTTTTTTTACGGTTTACAAAACGGTTTTGCTGGAATTGGTGGTATTATAGTTACTGGTTCAAATCCTATTTTTACATTTATAATTGTTGCTTTTTTAGATAAAATTACAATCGCTCCACAAAAAAAATTTGCACTGATTTTAGGGATTCTAGGAACTGCTATCACTATAAATATCACTTCATTTGAATTACAATATATTGTAGATAGTGGTAATCTACTTTTTCTAATCGCTTCATTATCATGGTCATTAGTTACCATATTTAGTACAAAGGCAAAGCAATACCTTAACTCATTTTTATTTAGCTTGTATCTTTATCTTGTTTCATCTCTCGTAAGCTATTTTTTATTTATCGATAACGATTCTTTAATGGAAATTTTCAATTTTGATTTTATTTTTTGGTTAAATTTATTTTTTGTTACTGTTATTACAACAGGCTTTGCAACAACTTTTTATTTTAAGGCTTCAAATATTTTAGGTGCTGGAGATACATCATCCTTTATGTTCCTAGTTCCTTTAGTTGCTGTTCTCTCTTCTGCTCTATTATTAGGAGAGATTCCAACGAAAGAGACATTATTAGGTGGAGTTGTTCTCATTTTTTCTGTTTGGCTTATCAATAAAAAAACTCACATTTAGAATTTTTATCTTTTATTGTCTCTCCAACTTTAGATATCTTAAAACTCTATAGGAAGATAAAAACTCAATTCAAAACTTCCATCTTCATTCAAAAAATGGTTTTTTTTATAAATCGTATAAGATGGCTTTGTGGTAGTTTCATAACCACTCTCAGGAAGCCATTCATGGAAAACCCAGTGGATAAACTTAACCACATCTCCATACACACCAACTAAATCAAATTTTGCATAAATCCCATCTGAGATGATAAACTTTGGAAGTTCACTTTTAGTTTTTATAGGCTCTTCTGTAACGACACAAGCAATATATTGACACGATTCAAGTGGTGTGATTGTTGGATTGTCGTGATACAGAGCGATTTGCTGATAGTTTTTGAAATCATTCCCAAGTACCCAAGTATAGAGTTTTTGCCAAGTTTTTTTAATATTTTGGTTGTATCCTTGATTCCTTATATAATAACTCACCATTTTTGGCATTTTTACAATAGTTGGTTCTAGGTGTGAAAAGTCCGCTTTGGAATTTGCAGATAATTCAAATTGCTCTAAGATTGCCCCAGAATAAATCTTATATCCACCATTTTTCCACTCTTTTGGTGTCATTCCAAATCGTTCTTTAAATACTTTTAAGAATGAGGTTTGAGAACTATATCCACACATATTTGCAATATTTGAGATTGTTGAGAGTTTATTGGTAATAAGGAGATTTGAAGCTTTTTGTAATCGGATAGACTTAATACTTTCATAAATATTTTTTCCAAAAGCTTCTTTAAAAACCCGATGCATGTAAAATTTACTAATCCCCAAATCATAACTTAGCCCTTCAATATCAATATTTATATCAATATGAGTGTAGATATAAAACATTATATCATTGGCTATTTTTGTCCGCTTATCAAGTGTCTCTTTTTTCATACTTAAAATAGTAGCAAAAAATAGATTAAGCACTATGAATAACTGAAATAAGCACAAATGGATAATATTTCAAGCACTAAAAATAGAGAATTATTTTGAAAATTATCGTATTATTACAATGCAAAAATTTAAAAGAGGAAGTGATTATGAGTACAAAAATTAAAAAAGTGTTAATTGCGAATAGAGGCGAGATCGCTCTTAGAATCGTACGAGCTTGTAAAGAACTTGAAATTACAAGTGTAACTATTTTTTCAGAAGTTGATACAGAGGGTGTTTGGATAAAAAAATCTGATGAGTGTTACCCAATTATGGGTGATCCAATGCAAGCTTACTTAAACTATGAAACTATTATTTCATTAGCAAAAAAAGCTTCTTGTGATGCTATCCATCCTGGATATGGTTTCTTATCTGAAAGTGCTGAATTTGCTCAAGCTTGTGCTGATAATGGAATCATCTTTATTGGTCCAAAACCAGAACATATCGCTCTTTTTGGTGATAAAATGGCTTCTAAAGTAGCTATGAAAGCTGTTGGCGTTCCTGTATTAGAAGGAACTGACGAGCCAGTTTCTAGCAAAGCTGAAGGTGCTAAAATAGCGAAAGAAATCGGTTTTCCAGTAATCATCAAAGCAGCATTTGGTGGTGGTGGACGAGGTATGAGAATCGTTCGAAAAGAGGCTGAATTTGACTCTTTATTTGAAAGTGCAACAAATGAAGCTATCAAGTATTTTGGAAAAGGTGAGTGTTTTATTGAAAAATATGTTGAAAATCCAAGACATATCGAGATCCAAATCGTAGCTGATAAATATGGAAATGTTGTTCACTTAGGGGAAAGAGATTGTTCAATCCAAAGAAGACACCAAAAAGTTATCGAGATTGCACCAAGTCCAAGATTAAATGAAGCAACAAGAAAAGAACTTTTTAGAATTTCAACAAAAGCTATGTTCAAACTTGGATATGAAAGTGTTGGAACTGTTGAATTTTTAGTTGATGAACAAGATAATATCTTCTTTATTGAGATGAATACAAGGGTTCAAGTTGAGCATCCTGTAACAGAAGTAATCAGTGGAATTGACATCATTCAAAGAATGATTGAGATAGCTGAAGGTGATAAGCTTATTTTCTTACAAGAAGAGATTAAATTTAGAGGATATGCGATTGAATTTAGAATCAATGCTGAAAATCCACAAAAAAACTTTATGCCATCAGTTGGAACAATTACAAATTATTTAACACCAGGTGGTCCAGGGGTAAGACTTGATACAAGTGCTTATGCTGGGTACAAAATCCCATCAAACTATGACTCGATGGTTGGAAAACTAATTGTTTGGGCACTCGATTGGGAAGGTGCTGTTAAAAAAGCTAAAAGAGCATTGGATGAATTTTATATTGAGGGATTTCCAACAAATATTCCTCTTCATAGAGAAATCGTAAGAGATGAAGATTTTAGAAAAGGTAATCTTACTACTCAATATCTTGATAAAAAAATGGATCTATTTAATCTTAATAGTGAAAAAACTATCAAAGATGAAGAGGAAAAAATGTCAAAAATTATGAAGTTTGTTGAAAAAATTAAATCTCATAATTTAGTTGTAAGACACTAAAAAATTCTCTAGGAGTCAGTTGTTCTAAAACTGGCTCTCCTCCTTATTTCTATCTAATATTTTTAATTTTGTTTTGCTTTAAATAATTCTATTAGTGGTGTATTGCTATCCACATTCTCAAAAAAGCTATTTTTACTATCATAAATACTAAATTCATTTCCTTTATAACTAAAATAAAAATAGTTTCCATTTTTCTCATTGATTAAATCTATTAAATCACTTACCCAACCAAGTCCATTTTTTGTTGTAAAAGTGACTCTTTCTTGCCCAAATTCACTGACATTAAATGGGACATTATGCAAAGAATAATAATCTGTATAATCTTCAAAAAGTGTTCTCATTTGAGTTGCATCAATTCCGTTTGTCCCATAAACTGATGTAAGATGATTTGTATAACTATCCCAAGGATCATAAAAATGGAAATCATAAAGGATATTATTGTGTGCCAGAATAAATGGTTCATTATCACTTGAAAATCCATTTTCAACATTAACAATATGATTTGTATCAATTTGTCTTATTTGAGTGATAGTATCACTTAGTAAAGTTACATATTGTGCTTGTGTATTTGCACAAGGCTCATTGATAATATCATAAGCCGCCACAGTTGAACTATTTTTGTACCTTCGTGCAATTTCTCTCCAAAGTGATTTAAATCTATCTTGATATGATGTAGTATTCCAAAAAGCTGTGATATTGTTTGGACCTTGAAAACCACCACCTTGTGGAGCATGCATATCAAGCATTACATAGATTCCAGCTTCTTTCGCCCAACCTATAATTGTATCAAGCCATACAAAACCATCTTCTTTATACACATATGGATTTGATTCATCTTCAAAATATCGATACCAAAGATTGATTCTTATTGCATTAAATCCCATCGAAGCTATATTTTTAAAGTCATCTTTATCATAGTTGTAATAACTATAGTTGATAAATTTAGAAGCACTTTGATCATTTGTATTTCCATCTTCATCATCATAAGCTGTCACATTTATCCCTTTTAGTTTCATAACTGTATTATTTTTATTAATTATATCTTTTCCACTTATTTGTAAAATATCCTCACTACTATCATCATTTGCTGGAATATAATTTGTTTTTGCAATCTCAAAACTATCAAGATAAAAATCATTTATATTGCTATCGCTGTTGACATAAACATGGGCACCAGCATTAAGTTCATCTTGGGTAAATGATACAAAAGCTCGAAATTTATTCCAATTAGTATCTATCACATTTATTCTATTGAGTTCCCTATATTCTATAGGCAAAGTACCAATTTTAACCATCAATCTATAAGTATTTGTAGTTGCAAGTGTTTGTTTGAGATAACCTCTTATCACATAAAGTTGATTTGGTTGTAGTTTACTCGTGATATTTAAAAATGGTCCATCGTACTCATGAGCTCTGTTAGTGACAAATAAAGAACCATTATTTTCTTGATTTACTGTAGCACTAAAACTAAGAGTACAAGCTCCATTATAGGAAACACTCCAATTTTCCAAATCACTTACAAAAGAATTTTTTAAAATTGTGGTTTCACTTTGATAGATTTGAGAGTTTACCAAATTTGAAATCGTTAGGGTTGGAGGATTATTTGTACTAGATGATGTAGAACTACTTGAAGTAGTTGTTTGTGTTGTAGATGAATTTGTATTTGTTGAAGTTGATTTTACTTCACCACCTCCACATCCAATGAAAAAGAACACTAAAGCAACAAAAACAAATATATTTTTCAACATAGATTCTTCATTTTGATTTATCATATGATAAAACTGTTCTCATCTTTTGATAATTATCTCTAACTTTTCAGGTTTTACTTTATTTTTATTTGGTTCAAAAATCATCTCAACATCAGCTCTAAGCCCATCAATATCCAATGCATACTTGCAAGAGATATAGTTTGTTTGATTTAAATCTAGATAAGTAAGCCTATCTTCAATCTCTAAAATTCTATAATCATTTGTTTTATAAATATACTCATCAATAATAAAATCAACTTGTTTTTGATTAGTGATATTTTTATCGCCAATCACCTCTAAAAGAGCATTTTTATTTACATAATAACTCAAATCACCATCAAACTTACTTGAAAAATTTTTATCCAGTTTATATGTTTTTTGTGAATATGGTTCTAAAGAAAGTTCTACATCTATATTTCCATAACTAAATGGAATCGTTGGAGGAAAGTCATTCAATATCCCACTATCTTTATCTTTAAACAGTTTTAAGATTTCACCATTGATATCTTTGATACTAAGTTCTAGTTGCTTAATATTTGAATTTTTAGCTGTTGTATTTATAAACCCATCTGTGATAGCTAAATTCTTTACTATCAAAATAGAAAGAGCGATAATAAAAAGAAGTGTTGCAAAGAGTACAACTCCCCTTTTTTCTCTTATCATGACCCAATACTCATACTAAAGATAGGAAGCAACATAGCAATAACAATAAATCCTATAATTCCACCAACAATAAGCATCAACATAGGTTCAAGTAATGTTAAAAAACTTCCAAGTTTTTCACTATTTTTTGAACTATAGAGTTCTGCTAGATTTTCTAAAACACTTGTTAATTGACTTGTCTCTTCCCCAATTGCAATAGCTTGAATAAAAGCGATATCAATCTTGTAAATTTTACTAAGTTCAAGTATTTTAGAGAGTCTTTCCCCCTCCACTACCTTTAAAGAAGCTTCTGTAAAAAGATTTTTGATAACAGCATTATTAAGGGTATTTGAACTCATTTTAAAAGCTTGAACGACAGGGACACCTGATTTTAGAAGAATTGCATTCATATAAGCAAAACGACTTAGTTCATTGAGTTCTATGATATTCCCAACAAAAGGTAACCTGAGTAAAAACTTATCAAAACTATATTTAAATTCACTTAGCTTCTTTAAAGCTATTTGAAAACCAAAAACACTCAAGCCCAAAAAGATAAATAATGAAAGATAATGATTTCCCATAAAATGCCCACAATTGACTACAAAAGTGGTGATTTCTGGAAGTTCTTGACCATTTTGAATAAAAATATCTGTTATTTTTGGAACAATAAAACTAAGCATAAAACCAACCATAAAAATTGAAACAACGATAATAAAAATGGGGTATGTCATCGATTGTGTGATTTGTTTTGTGAGTTTATGTTCTTTAATTAGATAATTTGAAAGTTCCAATAAAACATCTTTTAAAATTCCACCATCTTCACTCACTTTGATAGATTGAAGATAAAACTCTGGTATTTGGACAATATTTTGACTTTCAAGTGCGGTATAAAAGTTTTTCCCTTCACTCAGCAGATTTCCAATAGATTCAAAAAATGGATTCATTTTTTTATCATTTTTATATCGTTCGTTAATAAGTTTTATAGCATTTGGCAACGAAATTCCAGCATTGAGGTAGATGCTCAAATCTTTACTCACCCCTGCTAATTGGAGTGCTGGTATTTTATATTTTTTTTGAATATTCATAAAGTCAAGCAAACCTTGTGAATCTTCACCGAGTGTTTCATAGATAATTTTTTTTTGTTTGAGTTTTAACTTTGCATTATGTAAGTCTGTTGCTTCAATTTTACCACTTACCCTCTTACCAAGATTATCATATCCATTATATTTAAAAAACATCTCTTACCTTAGATTCTTTACTATCAAAATACCCTTGAACATCACTAAAACTATCGAAAACAGTAGGTTTTTCAAATAAAGAGTTAAAAATATACACTTTTTCATCAACCTCAACTATCATATCTTTTGTTTTTCCATATTTATCAATTTTATAAACAAAATCTATCGGATAACTTTCTAATTTTTCCAATTTTAAATCGTTAAATCGAATTTTATCTCTCTTTGTATCATAGCTATATACGGTAGGATTTGAGCTAAAAAGTTTCTCTTTTAACTCCTCCTTCATCACCCCATCAATAAGTACAAAACATCTTCTATCAACTTCGCTACACTGTACTTCAATCGTTTTATCAAAATCATATTGCATCAATAATGACTTTATATTTACCAGATTTTGATTTGTATTGTTATTTTCTGGCTGCTTTGTAAGATTTGCAAAAAAAATCCCATAAATACCCAAAATAAGAGTAACAACTAAAATAAGCTCAATAAGGGTAAAAGCAGATTTTATTTTTGTTGTTCTTCGCATTTTGAGTAGTAAATATCGTCGCTTCCACCTTCAGTTTTATCCCCACCAAAAGAGATAATCTCAAATCCATCCCCACTTTGTGTATAAATAAAAGAGTTCCCCCAACTATCTTTTGGTAACTTTCCATCCTCAAAATATTTTTTTTCAACCAAAATATTTAATCCTTCAGATGTGCTTGGATAACTTGAGTTGTCTATTTTATACATTTTAACTGCTTGAGCTATATTTTTCATCTCAATACAAGTGATTTTATCTTTTGCTTCATCACTTTTTTCTGTAAGACTTGGTAAAACAAAAGAAGCTAATAAACCTAAAATGATGATAACCACCATAAGTTCCATAAGGGTAAAAGCTTTTTTGTTTCGTTTATATAATTTTGAAGTTCTGTTTTCTTCCATTGATGATAATCCTATATATGTACAATTTTATGAATTTTATACGAGGTTAGGATTTTAACGAAAAAAAGTTTAAAGAGTGGGAAATAACTCATTCTTCCAATTTTGAAAATCATATCAATTATCCAAAAGCCACTTATTGTAAATTTTTTGTAATATTCTTTAAAAAATAAATTAAATCTTAAGAGAAAATAAGAATAAAGGGAGTAAAATCACCCCATACGATTTATAACATTACGAGGTACCAAAATGAATCCAGATAGAGAAACAAAAAAGTTGAGATTGATATTTGATTTGCAGCCAAATATTGTAGTAATTACTGATGGGAAAAAAATAGTTGATGCAAATAGTGCATTTTTAAAATTTTTTAATAAAAGCATTTTAGAAGAATTTACTGCAAAAAATGATTGTATTTGTGATTTTTTTATTCAAGATGAGAGTAATAGATATCTTAAAAAAATCTATCCTGATGGGACTACTTGGGTCGATTTGGTTTTGAATGAAGCAGATATCACACATAAAGCTATGATTTTAGATTCAAATGGACAAAAAAAGATATTTGAAGTAAAAGGGAGTAAGCTTGTAGATGAAGAGTATGATTATATGCAAGATGTTGTTGTTTTTACAGATATCACAACGATAGAAAATCAATCTATTCTTATTTCAAATATGGAGATTCCGATTTTAGATATCAGTGATACTACCGTTTTAGTCCCTTTGATTGGTATTTTAGATTCTGTTAAATCACAAAAATTGATGGAGAATATGTTAGCTTCTATCAAACAAAAAAATATTAAAACAGCGATTGTGGATATAGAAGGGATTGTAATCGTTGATAGTGCTGTTGCAGCTCATTTTATTAAAATCACAAAAGCTACAAGACTTATGGGATGCACTACAATCCTTTCAGGGATTGCACCAGAAGTTGCACAAACGATTGTAAATCTTGGGATTAATCTTGAAGGTATCAATACAACTTCAACACTCAAAGATGCTTTGAAACTTGCATTAACTTTTAAATAAAGCACTATAGATTGATATGAAAAGTACCTATTCTGTTTTTGATGGTGTGTATCTTCTTAGGCTTCATCCTAACGATATAGAGTGTCACGATTTAGGGAAACAACTCCTCCATAGTTTTGCAGAAAAACTACCAAAAGGGGTTGTGATAAGTCTAACTCTCTTTGAGATTATTACAACTGATGATATTAGGCTTATAGAATCTTTAGTTGCTATTTTTAAACTAAGTAACCTCCATACAATTGTATGTGATTTTAATGTTTTAAGTGCTTCTATCCTTTTTCATTTTGTAGATACTATATCATTTGCGACATCTTTAGATGTAGAAAGTGCAATACATGTTTTTAAAAATAACTAGTAACAGTGATGTTCAAGCTCTTCTTGGTGAGGTTGATTATTTTTTAGGAAACCATAGAATTGGTAAAATTCAAAAAATGGAAGCACATACAATTATTTCTGAAATTATCTACAATATTAAAAAATACACCCCACGAGGTTCTCTTAGACTTATTATCAATGATGATATTTTACATATTCATGCAATTGATGAGGGGAAAGGGATTGATGATGTTCATAAAAGTATTCAAGATGGATATAGCACAAGTGGTACACTTGGACTTGGATTTGCATCGATTTTTAGATTAGCAGATGAAGTGAATATTGAAACTTCTCCAAATGGGACAAAAATAGATATACAAAAGAGAATCAAATAATGATTAAACTAAGTGTCAATGAAAAACCTTTTAGCCAACGAAATGAATCTGGTGATTTTTATCAATATATAGAACTTGATGATTATTATCTCTTAAGTGTTGGGGATATTGGTGGGCATGGAAGTAGTAGAGTCTATAGCCTTGCTTGTGATATACAAAATCTTATAGAACTCAATAAAACAGCCCCTCTATCAAAAATAATCCAACTTGTTCACGACCAAGAGAAGCTCCATCATAATGGAATGACCCTCTTTATAGCTCAAGTATATAAAAATATGCCAATGATAAACTATAGTGCAATAGGTAACACAAAAGCTCTTATTTTACGAAAGAACAACCTTTTACCACTGAATCATCAAGAGGGGATTTTAGGCTATGATATCCCAACCTCTATCAAAACCTATATGACTAAAATCTCAGATGGAGATATACTCCTTGTTTACACAGATGGTGTGAGTATTCATAAAGAGGAGTTTTTAAGTAAATTTAAAAGTACCAAAGATATAGATTTGATAACAAAATACTGCGTAGAAGATTTTGGAAAAGAGGATGATAGGATTTGTGTAGCACTCCAGTTTGAAATTGGAAACACTAAATATTTTTCACTCAAACATAGTGAAAACAGTGTAAAAGAAACAACCCAAAACTACAATAGAGATACTGTAAAGAAAGAAACAAAAACAACCAAAACTCCTACCTATGCAAAACACAATAATAAACTCCTTACAGATTTACAGTATCTAAATGAGAGGGGAAATAAAAAAATCTCCCTTCTTGAGAGTGAGAAGTTACTTATCAAAAATATAGCTCAATCTTCTGTTAAAGATGTTATTTCTAAAATCAGTAATCTTGCCGAGCTTGATAAAATGATGGAAACAAAATTAAAAACATTTCTCTATGAGATCACAAAATATTCAGATGTTGATATCTACCTCGATAGATTTCTTTTGCAAATCTATGTTCATGAGATAAAGCATCTCAAAGAGAGTTTAGAGTTTTTATTTAGTGATTTTTTTATTTCACATCAAAAAGAGACCATTATCAATATACCTCTTCCAAATCTTCTCCATTTAGATAATGAAAAATTTAATAACCTCAAAGAGATGTTTGAACTTGGATTTGATGATAACGAATATGAAAAATTCAAAGCAAATGAAAAACAGATGCAACAAATGGCAGGACAAGCTAGACTTTCAGCTATGGGGGAGATGATAGGAAATATCGCACATCAATGGAGACAACCACTCTCAGTTATCTCCACTTCAGCAACATCTCTTTCGGTACAAAAAGAGTTTGGAATACTGACAGATGAGATGCTTTATAAAGGTTGTGATGCTATCAATATCAATGCTCAATATCTCTCAAAAACAATTGATGATTTTAGAGACTTTATCAAAGGTGACACACACAAAGAGGAGTTTGAACTTCAAACTTTTATCTCTAAAGCCTTAACTCTCATCGAAGCATCATTAAAAGATAACTATATTGAGCTTATTATCTCCCCTTATGAGAATCTGAAAATATTTGGAGCACTCAATCTTCTTATCCAAGCGGTTGTCAATATTTTAAACAATGCAAAGGATATTTTAGTTGAAAAGAAAGTCAAAGAGAAACTTATTGTTATTGAGATTGCTCACACAAAAACTGATGTAATTATAAAAATTACAGATAATGGTGGTGGTGTACCAAAAGAGATTCAAGATAAAATATTTGATGCTTATTTTACAACTAAACACCAATCAAAAGGGACAGGACTTGGGCTTAATATGTCATTTAATATCATCGTAAATAGCTTTGGTGGAACTTTAGGTGTTGAGAATAAAGTATTTACTCACAAGGAGATTGAATACAAAGGGGCTAGTTTTATAATCACCCTTCCGATTCAAAAATAAAGAACTTATCTCTCTTTAATGAGGATAGCATCTCTTAATCTTTAGAAGTAAAAATAATCGAGAAGCAAGCACCTTTATAATTTTTTCCTTGATATTCGAACTCTTCATTATAGACTACAAGTTTTTGTTGATGTCTTTCTCTAATAATTTTAGCAACCATTGAGAGTCCAAGTCCAGTCCCTTGCGATTGGTGTTTTGTAGTAAAATATGGTTCAAATATTTTATCAATGATATCTAAAGGGATGCCTCCACCATTATCACAAATCTTTAACTCTAAATTTTTAGAATCTATTTTTTTAGTAGAGATAAGAATAGTTCGCTCCCCTTCGATTACTTTCTCAACTAAAGCATCTTTTGCATTATTGATTATATTGATTATTGCTTGTTCCAACTCATTTTTATTGGCATAAATTACCAAATCATCTTCAATAGATAGAACTAAAT
>CAZHJR010000044.1:0-14302 GCA_964533335.1 uncultured Helicobacter sp.
AGTCTATTCACACTTATTTGCATATATTCAGCAAGTCTTGATTCTAATAAATCTCTTTTATCAAGTAAATCATTAGAAGGTCTAAGGCTATCTTGTATTTCCTGATTTACTCTTCCTATATCATGTAATATTCCATTTATCTCATCAATATGATCATAAACTGAACTAGTTGATACATTTTCTCTCTCTTCTATACTAGCATATAAACTTTGCAGTCCATCAACAAGCATACTTCCTTGATTAATAAGATTTGTTCTATATATTTCATTATATGGATTTGCTCTTAAATCTTCTATAGCTTGAAAATACCCATCAAGGTTATTTGAAAATCCACTCGTCTCAGTCTCTGAGAATATAGATTCTATGTCAGCTAACATTGTTGAAAGTTCAGTGTACTCTGCACTTTTACTTTGCTGTTTTATTAAATTATCTGCAACATACATATTTGTGATTCTATTTACATCTATAACAGTAGATCCACGACCAGTAAGTCTAGCATCATTATGTTCAGATTCTTTTACATCAACCACTCTTTTTTTATATCCAACACTATTCTCGTTGGCTATATTGTTCATTACATTTTCAACTTGAGTTTTAGATGAGTAAAGTCCTGAAAGTGCAACATTTAATGAATTTAACATTTCTCACCCCTTAATTGGTAAATTATACTGGTACATTTCTTTAACTTAGTTTAAAATGGCCATATCTTTTCTATAAGCTTTGTTCCCCAAGGTTTTTGTAACGAATCATTCTCCTCACCCTCTTTGTCATACAAAATCTTTAAATTTGCTATTTGTGAAGAGAGTACAGTATTCTCAGGACTAATATCATAAGGTCGTATAATCCCACTTATGGAAATTTGTTGTTTTTCATCATTTATAAGCAGTTCTTTTGTCCCCTTTATAAAATAATTCCCATTTTGATAAATATTAGTTATAACAACTGAAACAACCGTTGTAAATGCCTCATCATCTTTTGAAGTTGCTGTACCAGTAAAAGAATTCGATGATGAACTATTAAAACCAACACCCAAAGCATTATTAAGTCTATTTATTCTTGCTTCTGTACCAGGTGTATTCGTAACCCCAGTCGCAGCTGCAAATACTCCTCCTCCAAGTGATGAAGATGTATCTTTTCCCAAATCTTTTGAGCTTTTAGAATTTTTTGTAAGTGTTTCACTAATATTAACTTGTAAAATATCTCCAATTTGCAAATCTTTTTTATCTGCAAAAAGTGAGGTTCCAGCTTGTGAATATAAACTTCCCTTAAAACTTGTTTCTGGTTTTTTTTCATTCATTATCGGAAATTGATTTTCAGGTTTTGCATCTAAATCCAACTTCTGTTTTGCTGAACATCCAACCAAAAAGAAGCAACAACAAATTGAAAAAAACATTTTATGCTTCATAATTACTCTCTACAATAAATTTCAAATCAATCGCCACTTTTATATTTTCTGGTGTAGATTTTACCAATGCCATTACACCATACCTTATAAATAATGGTTCAATATCTGTATCCCAATCACACACTATGTATAATTTATCTTTAACAATTTTTATAGATTGTATTTTTTCTTGCCCTATCAAATCAACACAACTTTCAGCTTCTTTATAAATAACTTTTTCAACTTTTTTATGTAATTCTAACTTACTAGCTTGTAATTCTTGATTCTTTTTTAACTCTTTTGCCAATTTTTCATTATCTTCTAAAAACTGATTACTCATATAAAAATAATATCCACTAAACATACCAATTAAAAAGCCATAAGATAGAACTTTTCTAATTATCTGTTTCGTTTTCTTTTTCTCTTTTATTATAAGTACCATTTTTATAATCCAACACTATTTAATAACAAAAGTTGTAAAATAAATATCTTTAACCATATTTTTTTCTATTACATGACCATCTTCCGCTTCTGGTTTATCAGCTATTGCTTCATTTAAAATTGAATTCACTTCACTTAAAAGTTCCTCTTTTAATAAATCTTTCCCTGCTGCAGTAAGCAGTTCTTCACTATTTCTTGAACTTACTTGATGTATTACAATATCAACAATTTCTGGTTTAGCAGCAGTTACTAAAGCTTCTATAGTAGATTCAGTGCTTTTTATGGAAAAAGAGAGTTTCATCAATTTTTCTCTCCCTTTTGAAGTTGTAACATTGAGAACCAAATCTTTTATCTCTGTGTTAAAAAATACATTTTCAGGATTCTTTTCCTCATCTTTTTTTTCTACTTCTTCCACTTTTTTCTCACCAGCAACTTGCTCATCAAAAAAACCTTTTGAATACAAGATATATCCAATTCCACCAATAGCTGCCATAAGTATCACTATAAGTACTATCAGCACAATCATCATTGGATTTCCACTTTTTTTTGCTGCAACTTCTTCTTGTTTTTCTTCAGCCATTATTTCTTCCCCTCTATATTGTTTTTGCTTTTATAATTTTTCATTCTATCCATTAACTCAGTTGATACCTTCACATCAAACATCTTCATTAAAGCCATCACTTTTTTTTCCTTAAGTCGAATTATAATATCAAATACATCATTAATCTTTCCATTATCAATTTTTTCCTGAAGAATTTTGTAAACTAATTTGTCTTTCATTTTTGCATATAAATCTATAGATTTATTTGAAATCTTACCATCTATCTCATCTAATATCTTTTGATTTTCAGCTTTTGTTGCTTCTATTTTATCTAGCTTGGCTTGAATATCTTTATTGAGAGTTTCTAATTCTGCCTTTTGTTTTTTATATTCGTTATCTTTATCTTTATAAAAAAAATCTAAATCTTTTTTTAATTTTGAAAGTTCTGCTTTTTCTTTTGTAAATTCACCCTCTTTCATAACAACTGCTTGAAGGGAAACAATAAAAATAAAAAAAATAAAAAATACCTTATACATCAACTTGCCATCCATTTCGATTGCATATACTCATTAGCAACCATCTCTTCATTTTTTATCTCTACTTTTAATCTTTTTTTTGCTTCTTCTTTTAATATATATCCATATTGTTCAAGCTCTTTTTGGAGTTCCATTATTACTTTATCATATTTCGTAATCTCTCCTTGCAAAAAAAATTTTTCTTTTTCAAGTTTGGCTATCTCAAATTTCATAGCATTTTTATGAATTGCTAATACCTTAAAATCTCCAATTGAGCCAAATACTTTAACAGTAGCAGTTGATAAACTTATTTTTGTTTGTTCAATTTTTTCATCTATATCAAATATTTTGGACAACAATTGTTTTTTTTGTACAATTTGCTGATCTAATTGAATGTTTTTAAAATTATATAGCTTATTAATCATTTTGCTGTTGTGCCAAAAACTAAAATCATATCCCAAAGTTCCATCGTATATGCCGTTATCTGATCACCAATCCAAGGAAGTGATAAAATAATAAAAATAGACACGATAATCATTTTAGGAACAAAAGCAAGTGAAGCATCACTTATTTGTGTAACAGCTTGAAAAATACTAATTAAAACTCCAATAACCATACTAACTATAAGTGATGGCAATCCAAGTAATAGTATTATCTTTACAGTTTGTTGTGATATTCCAAGTAAATCCATTTAAAATCTTATCCCTTAACTCTCTTTTATTTTTATACTTATCTCAATCGTTTTATTATTCAACAGTTCTTTAAGTAATATGGCAAATTGATCAACATTTTGGCTATTTATTTCTAAACTCTTTGAAGTCCTAATAGGTTGTTTACTATGCGATTCTTTAAAATTATCTATATCTAGACTACTTTCATAAGAAACTGTATCTTCTACTTTTTTACTTGTATTTTGAATTTTAGTAACTTTACCGACTGATATATCACTAAAAATTTCTAACAAATCTTCTTCTAAAATATCATCTATTTCCACATTATTTCCCCTATTGTAAAATCATACTTTTAGATGTAAGAACATCTTATCTTCTATCTCATCTTCTCTAATCTCATCAATACTTTTTAGCAGTGTCAA
Source organism: uncultured Helicobacter sp. (assembly GCA_964533335.1). GTDB lineage: Bacteria > Campylobacterota > Campylobacteria > Campylobacterales > Arcobacteraceae > CAIJNA01. The sequence continues at coordinate 3,975 of CAZHJR010000044.1, forward strand.
ATCTCTAATTTCAGGTTCTAAAATTAATTCTTCCAATACCATATCATCTTTTTTGTATTCATAATCATCTTCATCATACACATTTTTTAACTGTGTTATATCAACACTATTTGCTTCCTCTTTTACCTCAGGCAAACAAACCTCTTCAATCTTTTTTTCTTCTAGTTTTATTCTACTATTAATGTAGCCTATCATACCATTTATCGAATTAAAACATACATCCCCAACACCATATTTTTCAATAAGTTCCCTTTCTATTCCATCAGATGGAGATAAAAACTTCATCCTTTTTGTGAAAAAATTTGTTGTTATAATTTTTGTTTCATCGATAATAAATATATCTTTTGGAGAGGATTCTAGTTTCGTTTTTATAGCAAAAAGTGTGTTTAATAACTCTATATTTATCCCTAAATTAGCTTTAGTAAGAATAGATTTTATCTCACCTTTAAACTTTTCTGTTCCATAAATATAAATATTCAAACTATCATCCCTCTTGTAAATCTCTTTAACATAAATAAAAAACACTCAATGTTGCAATAATAATATCTAATATTTATAAAATTTCAGATAAAATAGAAAAAATCAATTGAGGGCTATTATTAAATTGAAAAACTTTTTTAAAATACTATTAACACTATTTTTTATCTCAAATATACTAAACGGACAAACTATAAAAGATGTTTCTAACATTGTTGGAATCAGGGAAAATCAGCTTATAGGATATGGGCTTGTTGTTGGGCTTCCAGGAACTGGTGATAAAAGTAAATTTACAATGCAATCTTTACAAAATCTCCTTAGAAACTCTTATGTTAAAATTCCAACCTCATCTATAAATTCTAAAAATATTGCAACAGTTATGGTAACAGCAACATTACCTCCATTTGCTAGACAGGGTGATAAGATTAAAATCAATGTTTCATCCATAGGTGATGCAAAATCAATCAATAGTGGAGAATTACTCCTTACTCAACTCAAAGCTGTTGATGGTAAAGTATATGCACTTGCTCAAGGAAATATCGTAGCAAATGCAAATAGCCAAACGACTGGGTATATTTATGAAGGTGCAACCGTAGAAAATGAAATTGATTTTTCATTAAAAGATGAGGATTCTATCACTTTAAGCCTTCTTCAAAATGATGCAAAAACTGCTGCAACAATAGAAAAGAAGATAAACCAATTATTTGGTAATAGATCAGCAATGGCAATAGATACGCGAACTATAACTGTCAAAAAACCAAAAGAGAGTTCAATTGTAAGTTTTATAGCAAAGATTCAAGATATAGAACTTGAATCTGAAATTCAGAAAAAAATTATTATAGATGTAGCAAGGGAGATTATCGTAGCTGGGTCTGATATAAAAATAAAACCAATAACAGTCACTCAAAAAGATTTTACAATTAAAATTAAACAAACAAATTTAAATGGAACTGATTTCAAAGACCCTGTGAAAAATGTTGGAGTTGATATCGGTGATAGTGTTACTATTGGAAATAAACCTGTTGAGATTAATCTTAATAATGCCCTTGTAAATTCTTTAGCTGAACCAACCGTATCAGATTTGATGCGATCAATGAAAATTATGAAAATAGATATAGCTCAAATTATAAAAACGATTGAGATGCTAAAAGATTTAAATGCAATTGATGCAAAATTGGAGTTAATAAAATAAGATGGCAGAATTTTTAAGTCAAGATGAAATAGATGCACTTTTAGGAATTGCAGAAGATGGAAATGCTGACCTTGATGAAGTAGCCCAAGCAAAAACAGCACCTAAAGAAAAAAGCTACACAATTTATGATTTTAAAAAACCAAATACTATCACCGTTGATCAACAAAAAGCCTTTGAAGCACTTCATGAAAAATTAGTCAGGGTTGTAGTGACCAACCTTTCTTCAATGATGAGAAAAATTGTTGAAGTGAAAGTTTCTTCTATTGAACAAATGACATATGGTGAATTTATCCTTTCAATTCCACCAATCACAAGTTTAAATACACTTTCTATCAAACCTCTTGAAGGTCGTATCGTTATAGAATGCAACCCTGGGATTAGTCATAAAATAATTGCTGAACTCCTTGGGAATGGACGAAGTTACTCACCAACAAATCAAGATAAAGAATTAACTGATTTAGAAGTTGAAATTTTAGGACATTTTTATAACCTTTTGGTTTCGGATATGAGAAATACTTGGGATGAAATAGCTACAATCAATTTTAAAATAGAATCTCGTGATACAAATGCCAATGCTATCCAAGTTATTTCAAACCATGAAGTAGTTCTCCTTGTAGTTATTGAAATTACAATTGATGATGAGATTGGAAATGTATCTATTTGTTATCCTATAGCTTATATTGAACCACTTCTAAATAAGATTGTTTCAAAACTTCTTGGAAGTGGTGGAAGTAAAAAAGCAAGTAAACGAAAAGATTTAAACACCCTTATTTCAGGTGCAAGGATGGAAGTTGAAGCTATTCTAGCTGAAACTCAACTAAGTATATTGGAGCTTCTCAATCTAAAAAAAGATGATGTTATTGTTTTTAATAAAAATGCAACAAGTTCTTCAGCTAAAGTTTACATCAATAAAAAAGAGAAATTTGCAGCAATTGCGGGACTTTCAAATAATCGAAAAGCTGTTCAAATTCAAACCAATGTTGACCATGAAAAAATGGAAACATTAGAAAAATTAAAAACTCTTAGAGAAGAGAGAGAAGCAAGACAAAAAGAACAAAATGAAAGAATTGCAAGACTTATTGAAACAAAAAATGAATATATCTAATACAACTTCAAAAAATTAAAAGTTGTAGGGAAGATTTTAATTAGTCCGCATTTTCATATTGAAATCTTATTTTAGAAGTTCATTTGCGATATCAAATCTATTTGCAGTCATAAGATGGATTTTTGGATGGAGTTTTTTTGTATCTTCTAAAAGTTTTCGACTAAGCTCCATCCCAACTTTATATTCTTCCTCTTCCCCTATTTTTGAAGCAATTGTCAGTGCATCTATCCAAGTATCAGGGACATAAATACCTGGAACATGAGAAGCTAAAAATTGAGCCGTTCTTAGCTTTGTGATTGGGAAAATTCCGAGTATTAGCTCTGATTTACTTCTCTCATCTTTAAATTCAGCCTTAGCATTTGAAAAGGACTCCAAAAGTGCTTTTCCATTTTCAACATCATAAATCGGTTGAGTGATAATTCCAACAGCACGATTTGCAATTTTTTTATTCATCTTTTTTTCTAAAGTTTTAAAATTTTTTGCATATGAATTCACGACAGCAAAAGGATAAATAGGTTTTGGGGCTGTTTTAAAAAGTTTTCCACTAAAATCCATTCCATTGTTAAATGAATTGATAATCTCTAAAAGTAGATTTGAATTTCCTTCAAATACACCTTTTGTATGAGGTTGATCACTCATATGGATTGGATCTCCTGTAAGAGCTAAAATAGCCCTTACATCAAAATCATTTCCACCAAGTAAATCACTTTGAAGTGCTATCTTATTTCTATCTCTCATAGAAAGTGTCGCAATTACAGGTTTATTAAAAGCTTGTTGCAATTTTAAACTAGCAAAAAAAGAGTTGTATTTTAGTTTTGAAAGTGGATTGTCTGTTGTTGTAAATCCATCAACTTTTGAAGCTAAATCATAAAGTCTAATTTTTTCTATTATTCCATCAAATGTAGGTTCATGAGAAGGTGTAGTTTCGAGTGTAAGATACTCTTCATTTTGTAATTTATGGATAAGTTTTTGAAACATTTGTGATACACCTCGCTTTAATTTGTGCGATTGTACCACATCTTAGTTTATATGAAATAAAATTTTACCAATCTCTCTTTATATCTTTTTGTTTAGAATATAAGGTTATTTTTAATTTGGTACTAATTGGAAGGCTGTTTTCTAAATAGATGGAATTTCTCTTTTTCCAACATCTCTCTTGTATATTTTTTTGTTGCCTTATTACACTTATGCCAAATACCAGATGGTAATCTCACCTCTAGTTTTTTCTTATCCATAAGTTTAATAATTTTTTTCGGTGTTAAGACCTTTGAAACTGGTGAAAAATCAAGTTCAGTTATATCAATATCAGTTTTATAAAAAAGTGTCTGATCTTTAAATTTACCCCATCCTGGAACTCCATCTTCAGTATAAGGTATCTCATGCTCATTTTCAAATTCGACAACTATTTTATAGTGACTATCGTCAAAAACATCTCTAATTGTACCTTTTCCAAATACAAGACCAAATACAACATCACCTTTTTTTGCATTATCAAAATAAGCCATTTTGTCTCCTTTAAATTTTTTTGGAATAATTCCCAAAAAGAGTTTCATATCGATGACATTGTACCAAATAAATTTTCTTTTTATATAAAAAAATTATAACCATACACCATTTTTGAAGTAGTAACTCAAAGGATAATAACTTACTAAAATCATATAGAGTGAAGTGAATAAGAAAGAAGTTTGATAATAAAACTTTTTATTTCCTTCAACTAAATTAGCAACAATCAAGCCTATACCAAAAAAAGTTCCAATAAAAAGTGAAATATAGAGTAAATATCCAATATAATAATACCCTTTTTGTAAAATACAAAATGGACAATGATGGGTTGGGAGTTCATAAATATAGGTACTAAAAAAGATAATTAACGAAATTATAGCCACAATAAGAAAAAGGATATTTGCAATCGAAAACATATAATCATTTCGTTTCAAATAAAAAAAGAGATTCAATACATAACTCAAATAAAATAGATAAAAATAATCCCAGCTATCAATAGAAAATAAAATAGCTAAATATGAAGTTGATGAATTTGAGAATAAAGCACCACAACAAACAGCAATTTTGCTTAGATCTATACTATCAAACATCAAAAAATCTAAAATTATCTCCAAAATAATTAAAAAAGCAGCAATTATAAAAAAGCCAAATTTTGTTTTTGTAAATGGTAAATCTGGATATTGTAAATCTCCATAGTGGATAATAAGCCAAAAACCAAAAAGATATAAATTAACCACTTTTAAAATAAGTAAAGGTATTCCATAACTACTAGCATCAATCACACCAACACTACACATTGCTCCAACTATGATATCTGACAACCCATCAACACTATAGATAAAAAATAAGAAAAGTGGTAGCTTAAGGAAAAAAATATATTTTATAATTGTAGAGACAAGATAGGCCCTTTTTTCTAACTTATACTGTAATATTGCAGTTGATTGGAAATCCCATTTTGAAAATAACTCAAAAGATAAAAGAAGAGAAATAAGTAAAAAAAATAAAAAAATAAAATCGATAAATAAAATAATTTGAATGTTCGGATTTAAAAACATCTATTTTGTACCATTATCTACAGAAACAATTTTCCCATTTTTTATCTCAATAATTTTATCTACTAATCTATGATCAAAAAAAAGTGGATCATGAGTTGCAATGACAATCGTTTTACCTAGTTTTTTTAGCTCTTCTAGATTTGCAATAAATTCTAATGAGAGCTTCTCATCAAGATTTGCTGTTGGTTCATCTGCTAAAATAATATCAGGATTGTTTATTAAAGCTCTTGCAATTGCGACCCTTTGTTGTTCGCCACCTGAAAGTTTCCTCACCTCGATATCTTTTTTATCTTTTATTTGAAAAAAATCAAGAAGTTCAAAAACTCTTTTTTCTATAAAATCTTCATCAAGATTGAGTGGGATAAGAGGAAGGATAATATTATTAAAAACTGTTAAATTAGGAATAAGATTGTATTTTTGAAAAATAAATCCTATATTTTCTAATCTATATTTGGAAGAAAAATCATCACTAAACTTTGAGATATGCATATCTTTAACCAAAACTTCACCACTTGTAGGTTTTGTCATATTGGCTATAATAGAAAGAATTGTACTTTTACCACTTCCACTAGCACCTTTTAACACTACAGTTTCACCTTTTTGTATTTCAAGATTTATATCACTGAGTGCAATTATCTCTTCACTATTGTGCTTATATTTTTTAGTAATATATTTTAAAATTATCATCGTAACACCTCATCAGATTCACCAATTGAGGCTCTCCACGATGGAAAAATTGTTGCTGCAATATAAATAGGAATACAAATAAAAAATACAATTGCAATTAAAGGGAGATTGAGTTCAAAAGGTATATTAAAATCTGGTTTCAAAGAGGATGCTCCTAAAAATAAATCTTTTAAGAGTGGTGCTTTTAAGATATAAATATAAAAAAACGAAAAGATAAATCCTAATAAAAATGAGCTAAAAGCAATAATGCCACCCTCATAAAATTTCCATTTTAAAATATCATTTGTACTCCACCCAACTGCTTTTAAAATACCTATTTCTTTTTTCTCTTCACTATTAAGTCCACTACTTTTATCATACACAACCATAAAAAATGAAAACAAACAAACTATAAAAAGAGTTAAAAATAGTCCCCCTTTATAATTAAACATCTCTTCATAACTTCTTTTTAAATCCTCTTTTGTATATACCTTGCAATCTGGAAACATTGTTCTTATTTTTGTAGCAATTGTTTCAATTTCATCAACATTTTCCACCTTCACTACTATATCTGTTGCTAGATTTTTATCCAAATCCAAAATCTCATAAGCTAAATCTTTTGGAACTAAAATAACATCATTGGTTTCAAAAGTTGTATCCCTATCAAATTCACCAAGAAGTTGCACTTTTTTTATCTCTCCATTTGGTTTAATAAAATTGAAATAATCATTAAAATAGCTTTCTTTCAATATTTTTCGAACACCACTTCCAACAACCGCTCCATTTTGGATTAAATCAAAATCGTATTTTTGAGTAATATTTTCGAAATTCTTTTTATATTGCTCCTCAAATTGTTCAATCCCTATAATTGTGAAATAAACATCTCTAGAAGCAAAATAATAATACCCCCACACTCTTCCATTAGCATAAGAAACCCCATTGATTTGTAAAAGTTCATCAATTCTTTGTTGTTCTATAAAAAGAGTCCTTCCACCTTTTTGTTGCTGAATTGTTATTTGTGGTAAACCATCAACAGTATGAAGCATCTCATTTTTTAATCCATTTGAAATTTGAAATATAGAAGAAACCAAAAATATCAATATTGTAAGTAATACTATAATGAATATATTTTTTGTTTTTTGTCTCAGTAAAGAGTTAATTGAAAACTCAAAAAGATATAGGTTAATTTTTTTCAATAGACAAAACTCATTTTAGAATTAGATTGAAGTTCCCCATCATTTGGCAAAATATCAGAAATACTTGCATAGCTTCTATGTCTAAGAAACAACTTATCACTTGAAATTGCTATATTTGGAAGAGATAAAAGGCTAGCCACATATTTTTTATTTTCTATCTGACTTTGTGTTAATACCGTGAAATTTGTAAGATATATCACCTCAAGTAACAAAATAAAAGTTAAAGAAGTGAAGATTAAAATAAACAATTTCGTTTTTGCTTTCATGAATTGATTTTATCAAAATAGTGTTAATTAAGTGTTAAAATATTCTGTAGTTATTATTAATCGCTAATATTGTAAAATAACCACGAACTATTAAAACAACAAAGTAGGCATAATGTTTAACGGAAAAAATATACTCATCACTGGTGGAACAGGTAGTTTTGGTAAAAAATATACTGAAATTTTACTTTCACGATATCAACCAAACAAAATCATCATTTTTAGTAGAGACGAACTCAAACAATACGAGATGGCTCAGCAATTTAATGCAAAATGTATGCGATATTTTATCGGCGATGTAAGAGATGGAGATAGATTAAAAAAAGCGATGAAAGATGTCGATTTTGTTATCCATGCAGCAGCACTTAAACATGTTCCGATAGCTGAATACAACCCGATGGAGTGTATCAAAACAAATATTATGGGTGCTCAAAATGTAATCGATGCTTGTTTGGAAAATGGGGTAAGAAGAATAATTGCCCTCTCAACTGATAAAGCTGCAAATCCCATCAATCTTTATGGTGCTACAAAATTAGCAAGCGATAAGCTTTTTGTAGCAGCGAACAATCTTGTAGGTGGAGATGATATAAAATTTTCAGTAGTAAGATATGGAAATGTCATAGGGAGTCGTGGGAGTGTTATTCCATTTTTTAAAAAACTTATTCGTGAAGGTGCAAAAGAGTTACCAATAACAGATGTTAGAATGACAAGATTTCTTATCACACTTGAAGATGGAGTCAATTTTGTCCTCAAAAACTTCCAAAGAATGCAAGGTGGGGAGATATTTATTCCAAAAATTCCATCAATGAAAATTACAGATTTAGCCCATGCAATCGCTCCAAATCTTCCTCAAAAAATCATCGGTATTCGTCCAGGGGAAAAACTCCATGAGATAATGTGTCCTGCAGATGATAGCCACTTGACATTGGAATTTGGTGACCACTATGTTATTAAACCATCTATCACTTTTTCAGGACACAAAGATTATCCAACAAATCTTTTAGGAGAAGTTGGTGTTCCTGTGGCACAAGGATTTGAATACAATTCAGGAAATAATGACTGGTGGCTGAGTGAAGAGGAGCTCCTCTTGTACTCTAAGGAGAAGATGTGAATTTTATCCCCTATGGACGACAATTTATAGATGAAGATGATATAGCTTCAGTTATCGAAGTTTTACAATCCCCCTTTTTAACTACTGGTCCAAAAGTAGGAGAGTTTGAGAAAACGATTTGTAATTATACGGGGGCGAAATATGCCGTTGCCCTTTCAAATGGAACAGCGGCACTTCATCTAGCTTCTTTAGTTCTTTTAGAGAAGGGAGATAAAGTCCTTACCACCCCAAATAGCTTTTTAGCTACCTCAAATAGTATCTTGTATGTTGGAGCGATTCCAATATTTGTAGATATCTGTGAAGATGGCAATATAAACCTTGATATTTGTGAAGAATATCTAAAAAAAGATAACTCTATCAAGGCACTCTATGGAATCCACTTTTCAGGAAATCCTTTCAATCAAACAAAACTCAAACACCTAAAAGATACTTACAAAATAACAATTTTAGAAGATTGTGCCCATAGTTTGGGAGCTTCATTTGATAGCATCAAAGCTGGAAGTTGTATAAATAGTGATTGTTCTATTTTATCTTTTCATCCAGTCAAACATATCACAACAGGGGAAGGTGGAGCAATCACAACAAATTCTAAAGAGATTTATGAAAGACTTCTCCTCTTGCGAGCCCATGGAATGGTAAAAACTCCAGATATGAAACCATGGGAATACGAAATGAGAGAACTTGGATACAACTATCGTATCACAGATTTTGCTTGTGCTTTGGGAATAAGTCAATTTGCTAAACTTGAGTCTTTTATAACAAGACGAAAAGAGATAGCAAAAAAATATGACCAAGCCTTTGAAAATACAATTATCAAACCACTCTATCCATTTAGTGAAAATTCCTCTTACCATCTCTATGTGGTAAAAGTTGATTTTACAAAGCTTTCCCTCACAAAAGAGGAACTTTTTAATAAACTAAAAGAACTAAATATTGGATTACAACTACACTATATCCCTATAAATAAACAGCCATACTACAAATCTTTAGGTTATGGAGATGAACATACACCTGTAATGGATAGATACTATGAAGAGTGCTTTTCTCTCCCTATATTTCCAGCTTTAAAAGATGATGAGCAAGAATATGTTATAGAAAAGCTTTTGGAGATTTTAGATGTCTAAATGTGTAGCAATTATCCCCGCCCGAGGGGGAAGCAAAAGAATTCCACGAAAAAACATTAAACTTTTTCATGGAAAACCACTTATCGCTTATAGTATTGAAGTAGCTCTTAAAAGTGGGCTTTTTGAAAAAGTGATAGTTACAACTGATGATGAAGAGATAGCAGATGTTGCTAAAAAATATGGGGCTGAAATTCCCTTTATTCGTCCAAAAGAGCTGAGTGATGATTTTACAGGAACAGGTGCCGTAATCGCTCATGCGATAAAATTTTTAGAAGATAAAGGAGAAAAATACGATTTTCTTTGTACTATCTATGCAACTGCACCACTTCTTCAAACCAAATACATTAAAGAAGGATTAGAAAAACTTCAAAATAGTGATGCTTCTTTAGCTTTTAGTGTAACTTCTATGCCTTTTCCAATCCAAAGAACTTTTAAAATTACAAAAAACGGAAGATGTAAAATGTTTTGGCCAGAAAACTTTATGAAACGAAGTCAGGATTTAGAGGATGCTTACCAAGATGCAGGACAATTTTACTGGGAAAATCTCTCTAATAAACTCACTACTATCCCATTTGCAGAGCAAAGTATTCCCATCATTCTCCCTAGATATCTTGTCCAAGATATTGATACTTTAGA
>CAZHJR010000045.1:0-14183 GCA_964533335.1 uncultured Helicobacter sp.
ATGAAAATCCTACTAGCACCAAGTGAAACAAAATCGCAAGGGGGAACATTCCCCTCTCTATCAGAGGAAAACAATCTCTTTTTTTACAGTGATGAGGTTATAGATGCTTACGAAGAGTATCTTAAAAATAGTTCGGTTGAGGAACTCTCAGAGTGGTTTGGACTGAAAAACTTAGAAGAGTGTCAAAAATACAAAGAGTCAATTTTGCAAAAGCCCACAAAAAAAGCGATAGAAAGATACACAGGTGTCGCTTATGAGGCTATTGATTATGAAAATATTGACCCATTATCTCAAAAATTTATAGATGAAAATGTGATGATTTACTCCAATTTATTTGGGATTGTTCGTGCAAGTGACCTTATTCCTGAGTATAAATTTAAGCAAGGCTCCCTTTTGCCAAATCTCAACACTGAAAAATATTTTGCTAAAAATCTAAAAATTAAACTTGATGAGTTTTTGGGTGATGAGGTACTTGATTTGAGTGCTGGGTATTATTTGAAGTTTTATAAACCCTCTGCAAATGTGGTTACATACAAATTTTTAAAAGGTGGGAAAGTTGTAAGTCATTTTGCAAAACATTATCGAGGGGAACTTGTCAAACAAATCGCACTCCATAAAATAGGAAGTTTTGCTGAACTTATGAATTTTAAATTTGACAATCTTACCCTTTTGGAGATACAACAAAAAGCAAATGTAAAAACTATAATTATGGAGATTGAAGGATAAATAAAAAAAGCCTAGAAAATTCTAGGCTTGAAGTGAAAAGAGAAGCTAATTATTTTTTAGCTGGTTCTTGAATAGGGCATTTCCCATCAGCACATTTTTGTTTCATTTTTGGAGTGCATTTTTCTTTCATTTTCATATCACATTTTCCAGAAGCACATTTTTCTTTCATTTTTGGTGTGCACTTAGCACTATTTGGGCAACTTGCATTCATATCACATTTTGCATTTTTAACCTCTTTTTGCATCTTCATATCACACTTTTCAGTAGGACATTTCATTTCAGCTTGTGCGGTACAAAAAGTTCCAAACATTACAAATAGAGCAACGATAAAACTTCTAAAAAGTTTATTTTTCATTTTTTTTCCTTATATTAAATTGGAGAGAATTGTATAACTTTAACCTATATAATTCCTTAAAATTTCAGTTCTTTTACGAGTAATCATTCTGTAAACAATTTTTGCTAAAATCACGAAAAAATATGGAGTTCCAATGCTAGATACAAGACGACATTTAAGGCTTTTTTTCAATAAAGCTTACAAAGTTTCCCTAAGCTTTATTTTTACCGCTTTTACACTTTCTTTGCTAGTTGCTCTGTGTGTTTCTTTTCTCCCAAATTACGATATGAGTTATGAAGCAAATCTAACTTTATTTATCCTCCTTTTTGCAGCTGGACTTTGGATAACTGAGGCTATTCCAGCTTTTGCAGTTTCCCTTTTGGTTATTGCTCTTGAAATTGTATTACTTGGATTTAAAGATTTTGATTTTGCTAGTGGAAGTAAAGCTTGGGAGTATTATCTTTCCCCTTGGTCATCCCCACTTATTTTTCTTTTTTTGGCTGGATTTATCATGGCTGAAGCAGCTTCAAAAACAAAGCTTGATATTTGGATAGCAAAAAAAGTTCTTTTTATCGTTGGTGGAAAACCACATAATATCCTTACAGGTATCATTGCAATCACATTTTTCCTCTCAATGTTTGTTTCAAATACAGCAACGGCTGTGATGATGATGACAATAGTTTTACCACTTTTAAATCAAATTAAAAAAGAGAATCCTTTTGGTGTAGCTATTCTTTTAGCAGTCGTTATTGGGGCAAATTTAGGGGGGATGGGTACTATTATAGGGACACCTCCAAATGCTATTGCTGTTGGTGCCTTAGGGGATAATGCACCTTCTTTTTTGGATTGGATGGTTTTAGCTTTACCACCTGCTTTATTTGTAGTGATAGTTTTACGATTTATGATACTTAAACTCTACCCATCAACTGAAGATTTTATCGATTTACAAACAATCAAAGATGTAGAGCATTTTGATGATTCAACACATGCTTTTACTAAAATGCCAACAATTCCAAGCTGGAAAAAACAGATAACAATAGCAATTTTTGCAATCACAGTATTGTTGTGGCTTACAAGTCCATTGCATCATATCCCAACTACTGTTGTTTCCTTTATTCCAATTATCGGCTTTACACTTTTTGGAATCATCGATGCAGATGATATTACAAAAATACGATGGGATGTAATTATTTTGATTATTGGGGGGCTATCTTTAGGACTTGCAGTATCAAAAACTGGGCTTGATGTGTATATCGCTACACTTATACCAACAGATGGAATGTCTGCTCTTTGGATTATGCTTATTTTCTCTTATGTTGTCGTTGTTATCTCAAATTTTATGAGTAATACGGCTGCTACTAATATTATGCTTCCTATCGTAATCGCAGTGGCTTCTACGATAAGTGCTAGTGCTACTACTATGGTCGCAGTTGCTGTTGCTCTCAGTGCTTCATTTGCTATGAGTTTAGTGGTTTCAACCCCACCAAATGCGATAGTGTATAGTAGCAATAAGATCAAAAGTAAGGATTTTTTAATAATTGGAATAACTTCAGCTATCATCGGACCTTTGGCTGTTGCTGGCTGGTTGTATTTGATTGGATAAAAAAGGTTATTTTAAATAAAATAGATTTTATGTTAAACCTTTACATATACTATCCACATAAGGCATCCACATGACAATGTTATATGACAAATCACTCAAGAAAAAAGCGACAAATGTAAGCATAAATAGTGAGTTACTTGAAAAAGCAAAACAAAATAATATTAACCTTTCTGCAACTTTGGAAAAAAGTTTGGAAGCTATACTTTTAGAAAAAGAAAAAATGCGATGGGAAGAGGAAAACAAGATATCTTTAGAGATTTATAATCAAAATGTTCAACGATTGGGAACTTTTAGCGATACAGTTAGGAGTTTTTAATGCCTCAATTTGATGTATATACAAATACAAATCAAAAAACAATTTTATGATTAGTGGATTTTAAGTAATAAGAAGAGGGTTAAAATTCCTCTTCTGTGTACATTTTATTTTCAAATCGTACAATTTTATTTCTTCCTGTTTCTTTTGCTTGGTATAAAGCAACATCAGCAAATTTGATAGCTTGCCATACCCTTTGAGCATCCTCTGGATAAAGGGCAATTCCAATACTGAGTGTTTTACTAAAAACCTTATCATTTGCTTTAAAACTTTTTTTAGAAAACTCAACTTTAATAGAGGTTGCAATTTTCTCTACAACACTAAAGTTTGCACTAAAAATAATCACCAAGAACTCTTCTCCACCATATCTAATAGCTAAATCAGAACCCTTGATATTATTTTGTAGTACCCCAGAAAGTTCTTTGATAACGGTATCACCAACATCATGTCCATAGGTGTCATTGACTTGTTTGAAGAAATCTATATCAATCATCATTACAGAAAATTCTCTATCTTCTGTGAGATTTACCTCTACAAATTGATCTAAAAATCTTCTATTGTAAAGCCCTGTCAGTCCATCTTTGAGTGATCTTTCTTCAAGTTTATGCATCAAGAATTTTGCTTCAAGGACTGGTTCTGCTAGTTCAAAATAATTTGAGATAATTGGAACCATCTCTTTGTATTTGAGTAGTTCCTCTTTATTATTAGCATAAATAAGAAGTGTCAGCGAATATTCAGATGAGATGTTAAAAGGAAGGCATAAGTACTCTCTTTTTTCCATATAGCAAGTTTTACAAATTTGGTGAAATTCTAAAGAATTGACGACAAGTCCTGTTCGATGTGCTCTACATTTTGCTAAGTTAGTTTCATCAAAAATAGGGCTATGTATTAAATCATCACTATGTTCTACAACTTTTCTTTTATTTGTATCAGAATGATTTTCAAAAAGGGCAAAAGATTTGATTTCAAAAGTATTTTTAAGAATATAGGAGATTCTTTCATAGATAACTTCTCTAGAATCATCCAGTTCAATAGTTTTTTTGAATCTAAAAATTTCTGATAAATCATTTAATCTTTTAGCAACTTTTCCCGCTTCATTTGAAAGTGAAGTTTCTACATGATAAGAGAAGTCTCCTTTGTAGGCTCGACTAATTCCATCTTCTAAATCATCAAAAAGTTTCATATATGGCTTGATATAGTGTCTAGTAACAATGATGGCGATAATAAAAAAGAGTATTAAAATAGCAACAGTTTTTGCTATGGCTTCCATCCCTAACTGTCGTAAGTCATTAATATTCATCTCCATCGTGATTGCCCCTAAAACATCACCCTCTTTATTGACTATATGACAATTTAAACAATTTGGATTTTCGTATTTCGTAGCGATATAAGGTATCGTAACTCTCAAAATAACTTCTGTTGAGGTTTCTTTTATGGTACTTTGTGCCTTTCCTGTTTGGAGAACATTTTTTTCTATATCATCATATTTATAGATATCAGTTGTTCCAGCACCAAATTCTTCAATAAGTTTTTGAGATCTTATAACTCTTAATGTATCAACATTTTGGTGCATCTTCATATTTTCTAAAAATAGATCTCTTTTATCCATTGTCCCCGTGACCATATGAGCGGTAAGTCCATCTCTGACACTTTCTGCTATCGAATGGGCTTTATCAGTAGCTGTTTTTTTCCCAAAATCACGAAAATTTATCCAAACATTGAGAATTGTAGAGATTGACAATGCACCTAACATCAAAATAACAATAAGCATCACTTTTTTATTTGTATTCATAACATATCCAATTTATATTTTTTAGTCGAATATTATATAACAAAGGTGTTAAAAGAAATTGGTTATAATCACGAAATTTTAAAAACAAAAGGGTTATGATGAAACTAGCGGTGTTTGATTTTGATAGTACACTTATGGATGGGGAGACGATAGATTTTTTAGCTGATGAGCTTGGAATTGGTGAGCAAGTCGCAAAGATTACAGAGGAAGCTATGAGTGGAAGACTTGATTTTTTTGAGAGTTTGACTACAAGGGTAGCCCTTTTAAAAGGTTTGCCATATCAAAAAGTTGTGGAGATTTGTAATAATTTACCTTTGATGAATGGTGCTATTGAAACAGTAGCGGAGCTTAAAAAACAAGGATACAAGGTGATTTGTTTTAGTGGTGGATTTAGAACAGGAACAACTCCAGCAAAAGCTAAACTAGGACTTGATGCAGATTTTGCAAATATTCTACACCATAAAGATGGGATTTTAAGTGGACTTGTTGGTGGAGATATGATGTTTGATAGCTCTAAAGGGGATATGATTCAAAGAGTTCAAGCACTTCTTGGAGCAACTGTTGAAAATACTCTTGTGTGTGGAGATGGTGCAAATGATAGAAGTATGTTCCCATATGCTAGTAAAAAAATAGCTTTTTGTGGAAGAGAGATTTTGAAAAAAGAGGCAAATATCATTATTGATACAAAAGATTTACGAGAGATTTTACACCATATTTAAACTCTCAAATAACACTTAACTCCAAGTGATAAGTGTTATCTCTGCACTTGAACCCAGCCTCATTTTTGGTCCCCAAAAACCTATTCCACTATTGACATAAATCGCTTGGTTTTTTGATATTTCATATAGCCCTTTTAGGTAGGGTTGCTGCAGTTTTACTAAATACTGAAATGGGAAGATTTGCCCACCATGAGTGTGTCCGCTGAGGATAAGATTTGGTTTGAGATTATCTAATTTTTCAGTTTGTTTTGGTTGATGAGCAAGGAGAAGTGTTGGGAAATTTGAATCGATTTGAGCGAGAACTTTTCTTATATCTGGGATAAAATCACCTTTTCTATACCCAAAATAATCATAGAGTCCAGCGATATTAAAGAGATTATCTTCCCTCCCAATTATCATTGAACTATTTTCTAAGACGGTAATCCCCAATGTTTTGATATATGCTATAGTATCTTCTAGCCCGTGAAAATACTCATGATTTCCAACAACATAAAATGTTCCAAATCTACTTTTGAGATTTTTAAGATGAGCTACACTTTGTTTGATTTGTCCTATTGGTGCATCTGTTAAATCGCCAGTTATCGTGATAAAATCAACTTCAAGTGCATTTATCTTTTCAACCGTTTTTTGAACAAATGCCTCATCAATAAGCCCTCCGATATGCATATCACTTATTTGTATCAAGCGATAAGGTTGTGTAAAAAGATTTTGGTTAATGGTTATAGGGAGGATTTGTGGCTCTTTCCCCCCTTCATAAATAGAAGTTCCAAGATAAGCTCCACCAAGTGTAACAACTGTAAGGTCACTTGTTTTTTTAATAAAAGTTCGTTTTTTTGGATCAAATGGGATAGTATGTATAAGAAAATGGATAAGTTCGTATAAAAGAGCAAGGATAAAAAAACAAAATCCTATCCCTAATGAGAGAGAAAATAGAAAATAAAGAAAATTTGGGATACCTATAAAATATCTTCCAGCTAAATATCCTATGATTCCAAGGAGGTTGAGAAGCACTAACCATCTTAATATTTTAAGTGTTTGAACTCCAAGATGGAGCCTTTTGGCAACCCTTTTGTAAAAAAAGAGATGGACAACTCCCATCACAAAAATCATAGCAATTGGGAAAAATATTTGTAACATCTCTGCTCTTAAAAAAGTTAGAGTTTAAACTCTAATTCCACTTTTTTAGCCTCTTCTATCCCTATAAAAGTAAGTGAATCTTCTGTAATAAATCCTAAGTTTTTGAGTTCTTTGAGGTATTTTTTACCAGTTTTTAAATCAAAAACTCGACTATTATCCATCATTTTAAGGACATCTTTAAAATTCTCATCCTCTTGCTTTTTATAGATTGCTAGTAATAAAACTCTTAGTTCGATATTATCTTTAAAGTCCATTTTTTGTTCCTTTTATAATTTTAAAATAATATTTTTATAGTAAAAAGCTACAGCTATAAAAATAAGTCCTAGAAGTATTGTGACAAAAGAAAGCTCAAA
Organism: uncultured Helicobacter sp.; assembly: GCA_964533335.1. Taxonomy (GTDB): domain Bacteria; phylum Campylobacterota; class Campylobacteria; order Campylobacterales; family Arcobacteraceae; genus CAIJNA01. The sequence goes on from CAZHJR010000045.1 coordinate 6,978, forward strand.
ATAAAGAGCCATAAAACCTATAAAAAGTGTCGTTCCTGCATTTATAAGCATAAAAAACATCTCATTATATGCTAGCACTCTTCCTAAATATTTTTGTTCAACTCTCTCTTGTAAAAGTGCATAGGTGTATGACCAAAGTGTTGTTGTCCAAAATCCTGTTACAAACAATCCAATAAGTCCAAAATAAAAATCTTTTTGTAGCAATGCCCAGATAATGATTCCAATACCTTGGAGCAAAAAGATAGTAAATAATCTCTCTTTGGTCAGATAGCGACTTATAAAAAGTGGTCCAATCATAAGTGCAAATGACCTCATAGCATTGGAAAATCCAATAGCAAGAGGAACTGCTATCACATATTTGTAGTGATAATCAGCAAGTAAAGTGACAATCGTATCAAACGAAGTAACACCAACTACACTATGCAAAAGGATAAAATGGAAAAGATGTTTATTCTCTTTGAGATATCTTATTCCACTTTTAATCGAGAGCCAAATTTTTTCATGATGCGATTCTTGATGATAAAAAAACTGAGCATTTAAAAGCGATACAAAAGCTAAGAGAAAGAATATCCCATCAATGATAAAAGCTGTAGTTGTCCCATAAATATTGACTATAAATCCACCTATTGCCATTCCAGCGGTAAATGTAAAAGACCAAATTATTGAGTGAATCTCATTTACTTTACTCAAAATGTCATTTGAAAGAAGTTTTGGCATAAGTGTCATCTCTGTTGTAAAAAACATAGAAGAGGCACTCATTCGTATAAAGATAAAGATAAGCAAGAGCCAAATATCGTCAATATTTTCGATAAATAAAAAACACATTGTCATACTAAATTCGGTAAGTATCAAAATCCCCATAAGCTTTTTTGCTTCAATTCTATCAACTATCGAGCCACTAAAAGGGGAAAGTAAAATACCAGGGATAAAGTGCATTGCAACAACTACCGATATAAGAATCGGACTTGCTTGAAATTCAATCAGCATACTATAAATAGCTACATTGGAAAACCAAGTTCCAAAATAGGCTAAAAATTGAATAGTTGCAAGTTGCCTTACAACTTTATGGTTTAAAAAGAGTTCTTTATAGCTCAAGTTTATTTAAACTCTACCTTTACTAGCTTTGAGAATGTTTTTGGATTTTTGATGATAATCTCTGCTTTATAAGATGAGATATTTTTTTCATCAGCTACTTTAGAGATTTTGTTGATTTTGAGTCCAGTTTGTTTCCCATCAAGATAGATTGTTTTTCTTTTAAAACTTTCTATTTCGTTGATTGGTAAAAAAACTTCTAATTTTCCACTACTTAAATCGTATCCTTTATAAAGTAATCCACCAGCATTCACAAAATCTCCAACTTCAACTTCAACCGATGAAAGATAAATATTTGAGCCTACTATAGTTTTTTTCTTTATATTGTTTTGTAAATTTGCTATTTGGATCTCCATATCAGCAATAGTGCTGCTAATATTGAGAACTTTGATTTTTTGTGCATCTTTTTCAATTTTTGTTTTTGATGATACTTGATTGTAACTATCAAGTATCCCACTTTCTATTGCATATGTCTCTTTTTGATTAGCTAGTTTAACTTTTGTTTGTTCTAAGTTGATTAGGTCAAGAGAATCATCAAGTTTCACTATTGTAGATTTTTGAAGATGACTTTTCTCAGCACTTTTATTGACAAAGAGAACCTCTCCACTTACTGCTGATTTTACTGCAAATGTTTTGATTGGATTTATCATACTATAAAATTCTTGTCCCAATGCAAGAGATGATAAAAGTAAAAAAGATAAAATATGTTTCATTTGTATAGTTCCTAGTATAAAATTTTGGTATTTTAGCTAAATAATCTCAAATTAACTGAAAAATAGGGACTAAAATTATTTCAATATAGGAGTATAAAAATTTACTGTGAATCAATATCTTGTAAAGAATCTCGTATTTCTAAAAATTCATCTAAATTATCCAAAAATATTTTTACAAGATGTGGGTCAAAATGTTTGCCAGATTCCTCTTGTACAAGAGTGATAATTTTGTCAAGTTCCCAAGCTTTTTTATAGACTCTATCACTTCCTAGTGCATCAAAAACATCTGCAAGTGCCGTAATCCTTCCATAAATATGGATATCTTCTCCTCTTAGTCCTCTTGGATAACCTGAACCATCATATTTTTCATGATGCTCATAGGATACAACAGAAGCAGCTTTTAAGATTGGTCGTTCTGATGATTTTAAAATTTCATATCCAATCTTAGCATGGGTTTTCATAACTACCCACTCTTCATCGGTTAGTTTCCCAGGCTTTTTGAGTATTTCATCTGGAATACCAACTTTTCCAATATCGTGCATCGGGGAAGCTGAATGGAGTAGATTTGCTTCCTCTTCACTTAGTCCATATTTTAAGGCTAATAATTTTGAATATAAAGCAACCCTTTTTACATGATTACCTGTCTCTTTTGATCTCATTTCACATACTTCACCCATCTTATAGATTATCTCTTTTTGAGTATTTTCGAGTTCTTGGTGAAGCGTTATCACTTCTGTTAAATCTTGTTTAATACCAACAAATTCAACAATCTCACCTTGAGAGTTTAAAATAGGGAAAATGGTTTCATTGACATAATTGTTGTCTCCATTTTTAGTTTTATTTTGAATAACTCCACTCCATATTTTTTTAGCATTTAATGTTTCCCACATCTCAAAAAAGAATGACTTTGGCATATCAGGATGTCTTACGATACTATGCGGTTTTCCTATAAGTTCTTCTCTTGAATAGCCGTAAATTTCTACAAATTTATCATTAACATAAGTTATTCTTCCTTTTGGATTTGTCTTTGAAACTATGGTTCCAGCATCAATTGCATCTTTGTATTGTTGTAGTGATAATTGTTGATTTTGTATGATTTCATTTTTTTCTTCTGTGATTGCTTTGTATCGTTGCATAACACCTTCAATATTGCGGTCAACAATATAACTAATTTCATCAAAAACTGTTTTATTCATAATTTCTGTATTAAAGCTAATCATAACAATAGCTTTTCTTAAGTGGGTACATATAGTGTAGAGTTCATCTGGATGGATATCTTTATCTTTGATTTCAAGTAAAAAATTATTTACAACAGGGCAACTTCCAACCAAGAGAGGATTGTTTATGATACTGATATAATAATTTACAATTTGAAGGGCATACTCATTTTTAAAATAGGTTTTATCTATAGAATATTTTGAAAAAACAACTTCTACATGGGGATAACTTAACCATAAATCTACAATCTCATTTATGTGTAACTCATAAAACTTTACATTTTTTTTTAATGCCCCAAAATTTTTATCCAATTCCATACTCTAACCTCAACTACTAATTTTAAATATTCTTACAAAATGATTACATCATCTATACTGAAATTTTAATACCATAGTTTGATGTAAAACTTATAAATGAAAATTAGTATCATTATTGTGTTAATGCCAAATTACAAATAAACAAAGTTTCTTTTTCAAGGAAACTTGGTTTTGTTTAGAATATGAGTTTGCTTTTTATTTGGTATCAGTCATATGAGTTGCTAGGACAAAAGCACTTGCCCAAGCCCAGTGGAGATTATACCCACCACAAGCACCATCTACATCAAGAACTTCACCACAAAAATAAAGCCCTTTTTGTTTTTTCGATTGCATAGTTTTTGTATCAACTTCATCGACACATATTCCACCAGCGACAACTTCAGCACTTTCAAATCCTTTTGAACCATCAATCGGTATCTTAATTGATTTGAGTGAATATACAATGTTGAGTAGGTCTTTTTTATCCAAATCATCAATAGTGTGTTTGTTGGAAGCAATTTTTGCTTTTGCAAAAATAAAGTTGATAAGTTTATGATTAATTAAACTAAGAAGCAAAAATTCTTTGTTTCTTTTTGGTAGATTTTTTTTCTTTTTTTCTAAAATTGATAGGAGTTTGTTTTTGTCATGATTGGGAAAAATATCTACTGTAATATCAACTTTCATCCCATGAGATAGTGCCATATTTGCTTCACGACTAAGGTCTAAAATTGCATTTCCAGAAACACCATAGTTAGTAAATAATATATCTGCTAAAAGTGTTTTTTGTGGTTTATTATTGATATGTAAAGTGACATTTGCTTCTGTTTTGACTCCATTGAGATGATAAATTTCTTTATCATTTGAAGTAAGTTGCACAAGAGAAGGGAGGGGAGTAATGATTGTATGGGTAAATTTTTTTGCAAAATTATAACCGCTATCACAGCCACCAAGTTTCTCCATAGCTCTACTTCCTGTTGCTAGAATAACCTTGTCAAACTTATAAGTTTTCCCCTCATTTATAATATGAGCTTTCTCTTTAAAAGCAATATCACTCACCATACTATTAAAATAAAACTTTACACCATAAAAGAGTGCTTCATGATACAAAACATCTACAACACTTGAAGCTTGAAGTGATGCTGGGTATGTTTTTCCATTTTCATTTGTTGTAAGGTTTAATCCTATCTCTTCACAAAATTTAACAAATTCATAAAATCCAAAGGTTTCAATGGGATACTTTATAAAGTTTGGATTGGATGAAAAAAAATGATCTAAGTTGAGATTTTTATTTGTGATGTTGCATTTGCCATTTCCAGTGGCTAGGAGTTTTTTACCAGCTTTTGAGTTTTTTTCAAAAACAGTTACATCGAAATTTCTCTTTCTAAGAATAATCGAAGCTAATAAACCTGAAGCTCCAGCTCCAATAATAGCAATAGAGCCTTTTGATTTATCGCTTTGATTCAACAAATTTTGTCCCTTCAAATCCAAAAAGTTTTATAGGATAATTTACTTGATTTTCTTTGATTTCAATATTTCCAAAGAGTTTTTTATTATTTGTCATGAAATATTCTAAACCTAAAATTGTTGCATAATTGACCCAGTTATAGACTACATCTTCCCCAAAAAAGGAGATTAATTCTTCTAAATCTCTTGGAAGCAACTCTATTGAATTTGCAGTAAAAAGGTTATTTCTATCTTCTGGTTGTGTAAGATTAAAAATAACTGGAGAGTAGTTTAGTTGTGTTGCAAATGTCTCTTTTGGATTCACATCATTTCCTCTTAATAAAGATAATATTATGGCACTTTTGACTATTGAAGTATTGAGGATAACAGTTGCATTTTTGATTTTATTTGATCTTAAAAAAAGTGGATTGTAGTTTGGATTTTTCCCTACAAGTTGCACATATTTGATATTTGGAAGATTTAATTTTACTAACTCATCATGCAAATTTTTACTTATAGCACTTTCGTCATATATTTCAACAATATGTGAAGATGCTTTTGAAGTTAAAAATTGAAATTGTTTTTTATAATCCATCCCTCCAAAAAGATAGTTTGGTTTTGGATTTGCTACTGTAGATTTATTGATAAGGGGAAAATATATGTCAAATTTAGCAACCTCTGGATAACTATTTACTCCCCATAGATTATTGCTTGTAACTAAAAAAATAATCCTTTTTATCCCTTTTTCACTGATAATATCGAGTGCTTTTGTGATATTCTCTTTTGTTTCAAGCCCAATATCAAGTACTTCAAGTTGAAATTGACTGTTTTTATTTACAAGGTAAGTCATAGCAACATTGGAAGATTCAACTCCATATTTTCCAATGGTACTAGAAGCGAACACTAAAGCTATTGGTTCGATTTTAAGATTTTTATTATTTGAAATCGTTTTTTTTGGTACTTCAGCTTTTATCTCCTCTTTTTTTTGTTTTAGAAGTTCAATATTTTGGTTTTGCTCGCTCTGTGGATCAAGAATAGGAGCAGAAGGTTTTTGTTCTATCTGTTTTTCAGTAGTTTCTTTTTGTTCTACGATAAGATTTTTAGGAAGTTCTTTTGGTGGTTCAGTCTCTTTAGTGGCTTGTGTTTTTTCTACCTGTTTTATAGTTGATTCATTATTAAGAGGTTGAGCTTTTGGCTCTTTTTTTGGCTCGTCAAAAATTATTTTTGGTTCTTTAATTTGACTGATAGAAACTTGGCTAGCAGCAAATAGATGTGTAGCAAATCCAATAAAAAATATCGATACTATAAGGGAATGGATTGTTCTTTTCATAATTGCTCCATGAGTAATTTTATTTTTTTCAAATCTTCAAAAGTTTCTTTTTTTAAAGAGGGGTTTCTTAAAAGATAATTTGGATGGTAAATAGGAACAATATTTTTATTGCCGTATGGTATCACCATTCCTCTAATAAGATTTAATTCTGTTTGATTATGAAGTAGATAATTGTAGCTTTCCCCAATCGTAACAATTATTTTGGCTTGAGCATTTTCTATCTGATTTGTAATGTATCCTTGACATTTTGTTGCATAAGTATCTATTTGTGGACTTTTTTCACTTATATCACACTTGATAATACTTGTAAAATAAATTGACTCAATTGGTAAACCAAGGACATTTTCCACCATTTTAACAAACATTTCATTTGCAGCCTCATCAAATGATGGAACGAGAGAGAGGAACATAATTGGTGAATTTATATCACCTTTATCAAATATTTTATTTTTAGAAATCTTTGAAGCATCACATAAAGCACAGTGCTCTATTGTATTTTTGGACATAAAAGAATCTTTTTTGTCTATTTTTTTAAAACTCAAGGGCTCTACATATTGATATCCAAAACTTTTTTGCAAATAAAGATTTTGAAGAATTTTATTTTGTTCTTGTCTTGTCATTAGGTATCCCTTTTGTCTCTTAAGTATAAAAAATTATACAAAAGGTATACTTTTTATCTTCTTTGTACAAAATAATGGAACAAATATAGATATAACTCTTGACAAATGTTCCAAATATTTGTACAATACGGCATAAAATTTAGAAGGTTTGTCCATGTCAGTATCCGCACCAAGTTTACGAAAACTAGAAAATGATTTAGAAATAAATAAAACTACATTGCATAATTGGAAGAAAAATCGTCCAAAATTGTATGAATTTATCATTGAGTCTTATAAAGATAAAGAGTTATTGAAGAAAAATTTGATGTATCTTGTTGAGCAGCGAAAAAGTTTAGAAAATGAGATTTTAATTACAGCACAAAGGGTTTCATAATTTTTTAATTAAATAGTATGTGATTATCAATTTTTATCTAGACCCATGATGTTTTAAGATACCCATTAAATGCACAAAACTCTTAAAACATCATAGGTGTGAATAAGTTATTCTTCTTTTT
>CAZHJR010000046.1:0-4946 GCA_964533335.1 uncultured Helicobacter sp.
TTGCCCATAATATCCTTGATATCCTGTTGTTTCACAAGTTTTTGTTAAATAATCTCTTCCTGCATATGAAATAAGTGAAAATTTATTATTTGGATTAAACTCCAAAATTGTTCCTAAATTTACATGATATTTATCACTGCTTGCTATTACAACACCATCTTTATCTAAAATTGTTAAACACTCTTTATTTTTAGTATCTTTTAAATTATTAAAAATAGCCTTCATCTCATCTTGAAATCTAAAACATAAACATAAAACTCCTATAGCTTCTGAATTTGGATCATTTGTTTTTGTAACTTTTGAAGCATAAACTAAACTCTTTTTTCTATTGGGTATAAAATCATGATATTTAAATGATTCAATATAGTCATTAGAATTTAAAGCCAAACTTATAATATCATCCTCTGATTTAAAAAGTTTTTGGTTTGTATCCAATTGGACTAAGACTTTTCCTTTTGTATTCATCAATACAATGTCATAATAAACACTGTATTTTTGTGTATACTCCAAAAATCTATCTCTTAATATTTTTGTATTATTTAGAAAATTATCGTCATATCTATTTTTATTATTTTCTATAAATTCTCTAATATCATTATCTGTTGACAAAAAGCCAATATCTGCAGTTCTTTCAAATAAATTTCTAATTAGAATATCAATAGAAATTTGTGATTTAAAATTCATTTGTCTTATTGTTTTTTCCAATAATTCATTCGATAAATGATTTAAAAGCTTTGAAGTTAGCTTAGAAAAGTTATTTTTAGTCTCATTTATATTTGTACTATTATTACCAAAATGACTTAATAAAGATAAATTATCCCAGCTTTTTGATAATGAAACTAATTCTTCCCTATACTCATCTACTAAATCCATATGTTTAAAATATTGAAGTAACTCAGATTTTACCTCTATCCCTTTATAATTAATTATTTGATTATTCATATCCTACCTTTTAATTTTTATATTGATATTATATATATTTTTAAACAATAATATTTACAATTTTGTATATCTTTTATACAAAATTGTAAGATAAGAAATAATCTAACTATGTGAAAGTCATTCAAGTATTAACAAAATCAATAAAAAGTATTTGGTTAGAAAATAATTAGGAAAGTTTTATAAAAAATGTCATAAACCCCTAAGATGTGGGGTTTATAAAGGAGAATGGAAATTACATTCCCATTCCACCTAAGCCACCCATTCCACCCATATCAGGTGCATGAGAAACTGTAGCTTTATCAGCTTTTAAATCTGAAACAGTTGCTTCAGTTGTAAGTAGAAGTGATGCAACAGATACAGCATTTTGCATCGCAACTCTCTCTACTTTTGTTGGATCTACAATACCAGCTTCAAACATATCTACATACTCACCAGTAGCTGCATTAAATCCAATATTTGGATTTGTAGATTTTGATACCTCATTTGCAACGACACCAGCGTCATATCCTGCATTTAAAGCAATTTGTTTTAAAGGTGCTGCAACTGCTCTAATAATAATATCTGCACCAATTTGCTCATCTCCTTCAAGTTTTAAACAAACTTTTGCAGCAGCTTTTATAAGTGCAGCTCCACCACCAATAACAATACCCTCTTCAACAGCAGCTCGTGTAGCACTAAGAGCATCATCAACTCTATCTTTTTTCTCTTTCATTTCTGTTTCTGTTGGAGCACCAACTTTAATAACAGCAACACCACCACTGAGTTTTGCAAGTCTTTCTTGAAGTTTTTCTTTATCATAATCACTTGTAGTATTTGCGATTTCACTTCTTATTTGACCAATTCTAGCCTGTACATCTTCTTTTGATCCTGCACCATTTACAATTGTTGTATTGTCCTTATCAATAGAGATTTTAGAAGCCATACCAAGAACTTCCATACCACAACTTTCGAGTTTCATACCAAGTTCTTCAGAAACTACTGTCCCTTTTGTAAGGATAGCGATATCTTGAAGCATCGCTTTTCTTCTATCACCAAATCCTGGAGCTTTTACTGCAACAACATTTAAAGCACCTCTAATTCTATTGACAACTAAAGTTGAAAGTGCCTCCCCTTCAATATCTTCAGCAATAATTAGAAGTGGTCTTTGTGTTTGATTTACTTGCTCTAAAATTGGTAAAAGTTCTTTTAAGCTTGTGATTTTTTTCTCACTTAATAAAATAAAAGGATTTTCATATTGAACAATCATTTTTTCAGGATTTGTAACAAAATATGGACTTAAATATCCTCTATCAAACTGCATCCCCTCAACAACATCAAGCTCATCATTGATTCCTTTTGCTTCTTCAACAGTTATAACTCCATCTTTTCCTACTTTATCCATAGCTTCAGCTATCATATCACCAATTGCTGTATCACTATTAGCTGAAATTGTAGCAACTTGAGCAATTTGCTCTTTTGTATCAACTACTTTAGAGATTTTTTTAAGTTCCTCTAAAATTTGTTCACTTGCTTTATCCATTCCTCTTTTAAGTTGTACAGGATTTGCTCCAGCAGTTACATTTCTAAGTCCCTCTTTAAAGATACTATGAGCTAAAACTGTAGCTGTTGTTGTTCCATCTCCAGCTTCATCATTAGTTTTACTCGCAACCTCTTTTACAAGTTGAGCTCCCATATTTTCAATTGCATCTGGTAGTTCAATCTCTCTAGCTACACTCACACCATCTTTTGTAATATGTGGTGAACCATATGATTTTTGTAAAAGTACATTTCTTCCTCTTGGTCCCATAGTTACTTGAACTGCATCTGATAATTTTTTTACCCCTTTGTACAGTCTATTTCTTGCATCATCACTAAAATAAATCTCTTTTGCCATCATTATATCCTTTAATATTTTTCTAAATTTTTATTATTTCAATTATTTTGTAATAACACCTAAGATATCTTCTTCAGTATCTAACACTAAATATTCAACATCATCAAGTGTAAGAGCAGTCCCTGCATATTTTTTATAAACTACTGTATCACCAACTTTAATATTTTGCGTCGTTGTACTAACCGCAACAACTTCTGCTTGAGTTGGTTTCTCTTTTGAAGCAGTATCTGGTAAAAAAATACCACTTTGTGTTTGTGTTTTTTCCTCAGGAATTTTAGCTAGTATTCTATTTCCTAATGGTTGAAAATTCATTTTGACCCCTTTTTATAAATATATTTGTATTAAATTAGCACTCATTTGAATTGAGTGCTAGAATTATATATAAATCTATATTTGATGTCAATAGTTTTTAATATAAAGTTTGATGGTTAATCTAGAAATTTGAGTAAAAAAAGCTAAAAATAAGTAAAAATATAGATATTTAAAATAAAAAAAGTCAAGCTTTGAAACTTGACTTTCAAAAAAGAAAAAGTTATTTAACTTTTTCTAAATATTCACCAGTTCTTGTATCACATTTGATGATATCGCCTTCAACTATATGGAAAGGGATTTGAACAACCGCACCACTTTCTAAAGTTGCAGGTTTTTTACCACCTTGTGAATCACCTTTGAAATTTGGTGGAGTTTCTACAATTTTTAGTTCAACAAACATTGGTGCTTCAACAGTGATAGCTTCACCTTTGAAAAACATCATATCAACATTCATACCATCTAAAATCCATTTTGCAGTTTCACCAACTTGATCATAAGTAAGTGCAATTTGTTCATATGTTTCATTATCCATAAATTGCATCATCTCACCATCATCGTATAAAAATTGCATAGTTTTTGGTTGTAAATCAGGTACCTCACACTTATCACCAGCATGGAAAGTTTTTTCAATCGTTTTTCCATTGATAAAATTTTTAATTTTACATCTTACGAATGCTGCACCTTTTCCTGGTTTTACATGTTGGTATTCAGTAATTCTATATGGAATTCCATCAACTTCAATTTTTAAACCTTTTTTTAATTCACTCATACCAATTGCCATAATTAGTTTCTCCCCTTATTTAATTACATATTTACAAAATAAACAGCTTTAGCAGCTGGTAAATTTCTTAGTTTTTCTAAGATTGTTTCATTTATATTATCATCAACAATAATTACAGCCAATGCACCTTTTTTATTTCTTCCAAGTCTAAAGTCTGCAATATTGATATTATTATCACCTAAAATTTTACCAACATCCCCAATAACACCTGGAACATCAGAATTTTTAAATAAAATCATCTTCCCATCAGGGATAACATCGACAATATAATCATTTATATCAACTATTCTTTGAACATCTTCATCAAAAATTGTCCCACTGATTTTATTAATTCCATTTGCAGCTTCAACCTTAATAGTAACCTTATTTTTATAAACACTATTATTTGGATTTTCTAATGTTTCTAACTTGATATTTTTTTCATTAGCTACAAATGTTGCATTTACATAATTAATTTTTTCTGTACCAATAGATGGAGTTAATGCTCCTACTGTAGCAAAAGTGATAAGACTCTCTAAATAATTAGCTATTTCACCTTCCGCTTCTACTTTAATAGAAACAATAGCAGTTTTATCCATTTGAGCAATTGTAAATGCCATTTTTTGCGTAAGCTCAAGATATGGTTTTACAAAAGATGGTATCTTAGTTTCATCAATTGGAAGATTAAGAGCATGCGGATATCCGATTCCTCTAGCTGCTTCTATTGCATTTTCTGCCGCTTGAGTTGCTATCTTATATTGAGATTCTACTGTATTAGCTCCAAGATGAGCAGTTACAATAATATTATTTAAATCTAAAAGCTTATTACTTGTAGCTGGCTCTTTGTTAAATACATCAATCCCAGCCATAGCAATTTTTCCAGATTTTAGGTTGTTATATAAATCATCTTCATTATACAATCCACCTCTAGCACAATTGATAAGAATCACACCATCTTTCATCTTATCAATCTCTTTTTGAGTAATCATATTAATAGTTTCACTATTTTTTGGTGTATGGATTGTGATAATATCACATGCTAAAATATCATCAAAATTA
>CAZHJR010000046.1:5046-14063 GCA_964533335.1 uncultured Helicobacter sp.
ATTTTTTGGTGTATGGATTGTGATAATATCACATGCTAAAATATCATCAAAATTAGTAGTGTATTCTATCCCTAAATCAAGTGCTTTTTTAGGAGTGATATATGGGTCATAAGTTACAACCTCACATTCAAAAGATTTACATCTAAGTGCTACTCTATGACCAATATTACCAAAACCTATAACTCCTACTCTTTTTCCATAAAGCTCTTGTCCATACCAATCTTCTCTTTTCCAAACTCTTTGATCTTTAAGTTGAGCATGAGCATAAGGCATTTTTCTTAAACATGATAAGATATGAGTCATTGTAAGTTCTGTTGCAGCTATTGTATTTGCAGTTGGAACATTCATAGCGATTATTCCTCTTTGACTACATCCATTTATATCTACATTATCAACACCAACCCCAGCCCTTACAACTGCTTTAAGATTAACTGCAGCATTTAAAAAAGCTTCATCAACATCTGTTGAACTTCGAGTAATTGCTACTTGAGCATCTTTAATAACATCAAGTAAAGCAACTTTATCGATATCTGCTGCAAAAACATAATTTATATCATTAGTGTCTTTAAGTATCTCTAACCCACTTTCGTGGATATGATCACATACTACAACTGTAGGTTTGCTACTCATAATTTCTCCAATTTATCCTATTTATTTTCTTAATTGTCCAGCTAATGCATCACCTAAAGTCATTGCACTATCATCACTAACTGATTTTAAAACTTCTCTATTTTTTTGAGATTCTAATCTTTTCATAGAAAGTCTTACTCTATTGTTTTGTTTGTCAATATTTACAACAACCGCTTCAACTTCATCACCAATTTTTAATTCTGGATTCTCTTCACTTACAGTTAAAAGATCTTCTTTTCTAATAAGCCCATCAAGATTATTTTCTAACTTAACAAAAACACCAAAATCTTTAATATCTTTGATAGTTGATTTTATGATGTCTCCATTTGCATATTTTGAAGCAAATTTATCAGCAGGTGACTCAGCAAGAGATTTAATACTTAAAGAGATATTTTCTTTTTCTTTATCAACTTTAATAATTTTAACTTCTACAGAATCCCCTTTTTTGAAAAGGTCTTTACATTTTACATTTGATTCCCAACTAGCTTCTTCATTATGTAATAATCCATCAACTTCACCAATAGAGATAAATGCTCCAAATTCAGTGATAGTAGCAACAGTACCTTGAAGTACGTCACCAACTTTGTGCTCTTCTAAGAATTTTTTGAATGGTTTTGGTTGTAAAGATTTAAGACTTACTCTTAATTTTCTTTTATCACAATCAAGATCAATAACTTCAACATTGATTTCATCACCAATATTTAGGTAGTCTTTTGGATTTTTTACATTTTTATTCCATGAAATTTCAGAGATATGTAATAAACCTTCTATATCGTTTCCAAGATCAACAAATGCTCCATAAGTTTCAAAATTTGAAACAGTTACAGTGATTGTATCTCCCATTTCAAGTTGCTCTCTTATCTCTTCCCAAGGGTTTGGCATAGCATCTTTGATTGATAATGAAAGATGTCCTTTCTCTTTATCGTAAGCTTTTACGATAACTTCAACTTTATCCCCTTCTTTATAGTATTGAGCAGGATTTACAGGACCTTTGTATGAAATTTCATTATAGTTTACAAGTCCATCAATTCCACCCATATCTACAAACATTCCATAACTTGTAATTTTTTTAACAACTCCCTCTTTTACTTCAGTTGAACCCATAAGTTTTGCTATTTGCTCATCTTTATTTTTTTGGAAATCTTCAATTAGTTTTTTTCTTGAAATAACGATGCTATTTGAATCTTTTTTTGCTTTTATCACTACAGCTTTAATTTTTTTACCAATTGCACCAATCGCTTTGATATACCCTTGAGCCATAGGCATAAAAAATTCTAAACCATCAGCACTTTCTACTATAAAACCAGCTCTTGGTTTAATTGAAGTGATAACACCTTCAACAACAACATTTTCTGGATCTTCACCATATTTTTCAAAAAACTCATTAAATTTTAACTTTTGTAAAACTTTTTTGTGTGAAATAGAAGGTCTTTCCCCTCTTGAGCTTGTAATCATTACTTTTATAGTATCTCCTACTTTATAAGCAACTTTACCATTTACAGTAACCTCAGAAATATTCAGTTTACCTTCACTTTTTTGTCCAACATCTACCAATAAACTGTCACTGTTCATCTCAACAATAACTCCATCAACAACTGTGTTTGTTTCTGTTTGTTTTTCACTCTCCTCAAATAATTCTGCGAAGTTCTCGTCTTCAGCTAATTCAAATTCTTGAAATTTTTTCATCAACTTGCCTACCCTTGTATATAATTTTGTGGAAGATTGTATCTTAGTTAGCCTTAAATTTTAATGTTGTTTTTTGATAAAACGATATTTATTTTTTAAATTTCCCTCTAAATAAAGTTCTTACTTGCTATAATCAAAACTATGATAAATCGAAGAAATTTTTTAAAACAAGCATCTCTTATCTCTACATTACCAGCTTTCAATCTCCTTTGGGGTGAAGTTTTACCAGAAAAAAAAGTTGAAAAAATAAAAAAAATTCATTTTTTTGATAAATCAATTTGTCCATTTTGTTCTATTGGTTGTCATACTGTCATAGAAAAAGAGGCTACAGAAAATAATATTAGTATCATAGCCATTATGGGTGATGAAAACTCTTCTCATAATCATGGTGAACTTTGTGAAAAAATAGATAATTTACACTTTAAATATGATTCAAATAATCCTAGAATTGAAACTCCCTTGCTTAAAATGGAAAACGGTGAGTATTCTAAAAATGGTACTTTAACCCCAATTTCTTGGGAAAAAGCATTTGAGATTATGGAACAAAGAACAAAGCAAGCAGTTAAAGAAAATGGTGTAGATGGGATTGGTTTAGCTACAAGCGAATCTTTAGGAATTTTCGAATCGTATGCTGCATCAAAACTTTTTAAAGCTGGTTTTCGTTCAAATAATATTCAAAATATAGATTATGAAATTGAACAAAATGGATTTTCACTGATACAAAACTTTGGAATAGATGGTTCAAATGGAACTTTTGATGATATATTCAAAAGTGACTATTTTGTCTCTTATGGTATAAATTTTAATAAAGATTTTAAAATTATTCTTCAAAAGCTTATAAAGCAAAAATATATAGAGCACGATAATTTCACTTTTATAAATGTTATATCTAACCCAAAATATAGTATAGAAGAAGCGGATTTCAATTTTTTCATACAGCCCAATAGTGAAAAATTTTTACTAGGCTATCTTATCAACCAAACTTTAGCTTCAGTCACGAAAGAAGATTATGATTTTTTACAAAATAAGGTTATTTTTGGAGCTTTTGATAGTGACACAATAGTAGATGATGACAAACTACTTCAGTGGGAAGTTTCATACACAACTTTTAAAAAATATTACGAAAAATTTACCTTTGATTATGTTGTAGATAAAATCAAAATAGATGAAGAGGGTGCTTCATTGTTTCATTTTAAACTCTCTTTATTAACACTTGCTTATACAAAACAAGGGGCAAAAACTCTTTCTTATGTAGATTCTAAAAAAGATTCAGAATCTATAAGTCACAACCTTTTACTACACTCTTTACATCTTTTAGGAAAGAGATTTGGAAAAATAGGTTGCGGGGTTATGTACCTTCATAATTCTAAATTAACAGCAACAAGTTCACTTGGCTGTGGAAATAGTTCACAAAGGCTCCCTTGTGGAATGTTTACTAAATACAAACAACATAGAGAAAGAGCGGAAGCTATTTGGAATATTCCAACTCATACACTCAATAGTATCGCTTCAAATAACATCTATGGAACCTTTGAAAAATTTAAGAACAAAATAACAAAAATATTATGGATTATGGGTTGCAATAGCGATGATTTAAACTCTTACCGTCATCATCTATTGGATGTTGAAAATGGTTTTATAGTCTATTCCAACACCTATTATGATGATTTTGTTCTTGATGCTGATTTAGTTTTACCAACTGCTTCTTTTTTTGAAAAACATGTAGGATTTGAAAATTCTCAAAGGGAACTTACCTTAAGAAAACAGCAGATAGTTCCTTATGGAGAAAGTATGAGCGAACTTTGGCAAATTGTAGAGTTTTCAAAGCGATTTACACTGAATGATTTTTGGGGAAATATCAAAATTAACGATAACTTAGGATTAAAAAATATTTTAAAGAATGTGCAAGATTTTCAATATTCCCCTCATACAACACTCTTTACAGCTCTTTTTCACAACAACAAAACAAAGCGATATAAACTTTTGGCTGAAGATTTTTTCAATCCACTCTCACTTAATAGTGAAGTTAAAGGGGATAGTCGAACAATACTTGGGAGTGATGGAAAGCTTTTTGAAGGGTACAAGTTTTTCATTCAAAAATATCTTTTTGAAGAACTTCGCCTCTTTGGAAGTGGAAATGGGTACGATTTTAGCTCATTTTTAGACTATTCAAGTGATTTTTACAAAAAATGGCCTATTATTTTCTTTAATGAAACAAAATACCGATTTAACTCATCTTATGATACTTATGCAAAAAGAATATCAAAAGAGGATGATGAATTTATTTTTTATGGAAAACTTGGTGGGAAACAGCTTCCTTTTGGGGATGCTACAAAAATAACCAATACTAATCTAAAAGAATTAAAATATCGAGCAAAAATTTTTATGGAAAGAGAAAAATAGATGGAAAGATTTATAGCGACATCACAAATATCACAGCAAATTTTAAAATCAGCAAAACTTTCAGCTGATTTACCAATCAATACCCTTATTTATGGGCAAATTGGTGTTGGAAAAAAACTTTTAGCACATGAGATATTGCCCAATGCATTTATAATAAATGGTGGAGAATTAGAAAAACTCATCATTTCTAAACAAATAGATTTGGCAGCATATCAAGCTATCATTATTGAAAACATAGATGATATTTTAAATATTGAGGAATTTTTCCAACATCTTAAAAATATCAAAATCGTAGGAACAAATACTGATAAAAATGACAAATTCAATCAATATTTTGCAATTAAAATAGAAATTCCACCACTTAAAGAGAGACCAGAAGACTTAGAAGAGATTATTGAAATTTATAAAAAAGAAGCAATGAGTATCTATAATACAAATGTTTCTATAAAAAATTTGGACATTGACCTTAGCGAAAATGGAATAAGTTTAAAACAATCTATCTATAAATCTATTCTTTTGCAATCGATGAATACAAAAGATATGCTCCACACTATGGAAAACTATCTCACTAAAAAATTAGAAGCTGGTGCAACATACAGAGATTTGATAGAAATTTTTGAAATTCCACTCCTAAAAGCAGCAAAAAAAGTTTATAAATCACAACTACAGATGGCTGATAAACTAGAGATAAACAGAATTACTTTACGAAAAAAAATACACCAATATTTTGGAGAACTATAATGACACTATATGAAGAGTTACTTGAACATGATTTAAATCCTTTCCTCTTATTTGATGGAGATGGGAAGATAAAAAACTTCAATAAAGAAGCAGAATTTTTACTCAATTTTGTTTCACCAAAAGAGCTTTTTGATTTAACAGTTTCTTATGCAAGTAAAACTTTTGGTTTTAGAAGAGAGTTTATCAATATAACTTACGAAAAACAATCC
The DNA here is from genome assembly GCA_964533335.1 of uncultured Helicobacter sp. Classification (GTDB taxonomy): domain Bacteria; phylum Campylobacterota; class Campylobacteria; order Campylobacterales; family Arcobacteraceae; genus CAIJNA01. Next base: position 10,716 of record CAZHJR010000046.1, read on the forward strand.
TTTTATGCTATTTTGGTTGGGTATATGAGTGATGATGAGATAATACTACGACTTTACAAAGAGGTTAGTAGTACAAAAATAACAAAACTAGATGATAATAATCTAAAAGAAACAAATCTTTTCACACTTATTGAACTTTCAAAAAGTACAACATTGCTTGGGTGTAACCTTATAATTGAAGAGATATATGATGTCTCGATTCCACTTATTAAACTAGGTGTCAATGATTTCTTACTCTGTATCAATAATATTTTTGAACAACTTAAAAATCAACAAAATATTACCCTTAAAGTGTATATCAAAACGGGTGAATATGAAGTGATAAACAATAAAAAATATAAAATTATTGCTATTGATTTTATCGCAAAAGAAAAAGTGGAATTTTATCCATTGACAAATAAAACAAACAAAAATGAACTTATGCAACTTTTGCATAAAAATAATATAATCAAACTAGAACTGCCACTTATTGTATAAAAAATAACCAATTTTAGTTCCAAAAATCCTCTTCAAAATACTATAATATTCAAATTTAGTAAAATTAAGGAGAGTTTTATGGCTGGAGATGTTTCTTATATAATCAATACACTCTATATACTTTTTTCGTTTGTGTTGATTATTTTTATGGTTCCAGGATTTGCAATGCTTGAAGCTGGGATAGTCAGAACTAAAAATGTGACTGCTGTTTTAACTATGAATACTATGATTTATGCTTTTGCATCGATGGGATTTTTACTTGTTGGATACCATATAGCTTTTGGAGATTTTGGAAGTGAAACTATGAGCAAATGGGCTTTTCTCCTCTTTCAAATGGCTTTTGTTGGAAAAGTAGTAAACATTATGAGTGGGGGAGTGAGTGAAAGAGCTAAAATTGTTCCACTTACAGTTTTTACAGTGATTATGGCTACAATTATGTATCCTTTAGTTGTGAACTGGACTTGGGGTGCAGATATGCTAAAAGATAGTATTTTAGACCTCAATATGTATGACCTTGCAGGTAGTACAGTTATCCATTCAACTGGAGGTTGGGCATTATTAGCAGCTATCTTAATCATAGGTGCTAGAAAAGGAAGATACCCAAAAGAAGGTGGAGTTAGGGTTATTCCTGCTTCAAACATACCTCTTCTTACACTTGGTGGGTTTTTACTTTGGATTGGTTGGTTTGGATTTAATGGTGGAAGTGTAGGAAATATCGCTTCAAAAGAGGGAGCAGATGCCGTTGCTCTTACTATTTTAAATACAAATACAGCTGGACTTGCAGGTGCAATTGTTGCAGGTGGATTGATGCTTTTAAAATATAAAAAACTTGATATCACTATGATTTTAAATGGTGCTTTAGGTGGACTTGTAGCGATTACTGCTGGACCAGATTTGTATAATATATACCAACCAATCTTAGTCGGAGCTATGGGTGGAATCTTGGTTGTATTTGCTGTTCCATTTTTTGATAAACTCAAACTTGATGATCCTGTTGGGGCATTGTCTGTTCACCTTGTAAATGGTATCTGGGGAACACTTGCAGTTGGAATATTTACTGATAAACTGTTGATGGATCAATTCAAAGGTGTAGTCGTAGTTGGTGTTTTTGCTTTTGTAAGTAGTTATATTGTATTATTTCTACTCAACAAAATCATCCCTCTTAGAGCACAAAATGATGTAGAACTCGAAGGACTTGATGTCAACGAGTGTGGTGTGGAAGCATATCCAGAATTTAAACGAGCATTTTAATTTTTAACAAAAAGGATTTACCGTGAAAAGAATAGAAGCAATTATCAAACCATTTAAACTTGAAGATGTAAAAGATGCATTAAGCGAAGCTGGAATCACAGGGATGACTGTATCTGATGTAAAAGGATACGGAAGACAACAAGGTCATAGTGAACTTTACAGAGGTGCAGAATATGTTGTAGATTTTTTACCAAAAATCAAACTTGACCTTGTCGTTGATGAAAAAGATGTAGATATGGTAACGGATCTTATCATTAAATCAGCAAGAACAGGAAAAATCGGAGATGGTAAAATATTTGTCTCTCCAATTGAGAAAATCATAAGAATCAGAACAGGTGAAGAGAACGAAGAGGCTATTTAGTAGCTTTCTTCATCCTACATCTTCCTCTCGTTCCCACTCTCCCGAGTGGGAATGCATATCTCCAAGATTTACCACATCTTTTCAATCTCAATCAAACCATCAACACCTTCATAATCCCTAGCACTACTATATCGCCAATATTTAGCCTCATCGACATAACCTCTTTTAACTGGATTTTGATGAATATAGTTTATCTTTTCTATCATCATCTTTTCAGTTGTGATAAGTTTAGGTTGAATTCCCTCTTGCCATAGTTGAAAATCTCTATCTTTTTTATGAGCTTTTTTATAAAACTCTAGTTGGTCAAGTATTGTTTTGACATTCTTTGTCTTAAGTAAATCTATAATTTGTCTTGCGGTATATTTTTTGAATTTTGTCATACTTTTTCCTATATCATCACTACTTGCTACCAAATGAAGATGATTTTCTAGTATCACATAAGCATAAATCTGAAAGTTATCATTTTGTTGGAGATACTTGAAGCACTCAAAGATTATATCAGTCGTTTGAGTTCTTGTAAATATTGGTATCCAATGGAGTATTGTACAAGTTATAAAATGTGGATGTGTTGGTTCGTATATTTTGTATCTGCTTCTACCCATTTGGTAGTTTATTGTAGTTTTGCTTTAGTTTTTGTTTGTGGTGTATGGTATTGATATGTGGATATATGCATTCCCACTCAGGAGAGTGGGAACGAGGAAATCATAAATTATTCGCTACAATATTTAAAATATAATCGAAAAGGAAACCCAAAATGAAAAAAATAGTTCTATCAACCTCGCTACTAGCTACCCTCTCATTTGGAAGCGATTACACCAACTCCATAGGAATGAAATTCAAAGATATTCCATCAGGCTCATTTGTGATGGGGACACCCACTCCAAACTGTCCAAAAGACAATCCATTTACAGAAATAAATGAATTTGATGAGTGTCTTGGAAGTATCAGTAAAGATGAAACACCAGCCCATAGAGTAAGCTTGAGCAGCTTTTATCTAGCCGAAACCGAAGTGACCCAAGGGCAATGGTATGAAGTGATGGGAAATAATCCTGCAAAATTTAAAACAGGTGATCCAAATATGCCAGTAGAGCAAGTACGCTTTGATGATGCAAAAGAGTTTATCAGCAGACTTAATCAAAAAGAGGATACAAATAAATATCGTCTTCCAACAGAAGAGGAGTGGGAATATGCGGCTCGTGCAGGAACTATTACTCCCCCAATAAACAGAGCTAATTTCATTAGCTAGCATATTTCACACT
>CAZHJR010000047.1:0-1841 GCA_964533335.1 uncultured Helicobacter sp.
TAAACCAATCGTAGCATCAAATGATGATGACGATGAGTGGGCGAGTTTTTAATTAAATTTCATTAATATAATAAGATTGTATAAAAAAGATACAGTCTTATTGTATATTTACTATTTCGGATTTGATAAAATGTCATATATCAAGGAGTTGAATATGGCATTGAATCTAGGACTCAAACAAAAACAAAATCTACAACTTTCACTAAAAATGTGGCTCCCCCTTCTTCAAGCACCTATCCAAGATTTAGAAACGATTTTTAAAGAATATAGTTATGAAAATCCATTTTTAGAGTGTAAATCCTCTTTTGAATCAGATTTTGGAATGAGTGCAGGTGGAAGTTATGGAAGTGATGGGGAGTTTGATAAAAGAAACTTTATAGAAAATATGAGTTTGTATGAAGAATCCTTGTATGATTTTGTCGATAATCAAATTTATGGACATCTTTTCCCAACTCCAAATTCTCAAAAAGTGGCAAAGGAGATATTGTTTTATATCAACAATGAAGGCTATTTTGAGGGTGATATAGAGGTTATTGCTATAAAATGTAATGTTACAAATGAATTTGTACAGAGTGTTCGAAAAAGATTTGCTTATCTTGAACCTGCTGGGATTGGGGCTGTTGATTTGGAAGAGTCATTTTTATTTCAGCTCTCTCAACTTGATATTGATGATGAGTTAAATAGTTTTACAACAAAACTGATACAAAATCTTAAAAATATAGATAAATACCACAAACATCATAGATTTGAAGATGCAAAAGATTTAATTCATAGATTTAATTCTCCTCCTGCAATTGCTTATATAAGTGAACAACCCTATATTATCCCTGATTTTTTTGTAGAAATAGGGGATGATATTAATATCAAAATCAACAATAGCTATTATCCTGATATCACTGTATCAGACCCATTTAAAACAAAAAATAGTGAACTCAAAGAGAAACTCAAAGAAGCAAGAGATTTAGTCAATCTTCTTGATTTGCGAAAAGCAACTTTATATAAACTTATTTTGATAATAGTTGAAAAACAGATAGGATTTTTTGTAGGAAGTGAACTGAAACCTCTAACGATGGCACAAGTTGCAGATGAGCTTGGATTTGAAGAATCTACAATAAGCAGAGCTGTTTCAAACAAATATATCCAATGTGAGAGGGGTATATTTTCACTCAAATCATTTTTTACAAATGCTGTTTCAAAAAATCTCTCTTCATCTGAAATCAAAAACTTTATGAAAAGTTTGATAGAAAATGAAGACCATGAAAATCCCTTAACAGATGAAGAGATTATAGAGCTTGTGATGAAAAGATACAATATGAATATGGTGCGAAGAACAATCACAAAATATAGGAAACTTCTTGATATTCCATCTTCAAAAGAGAGAAAAAAAGTGTATAAAATTAATAGTTAATAATAATTTTATGATACTATAGTACAGAGAAGATAACTCACAAAGGAGTTTATATGAAAGTATTATTAACAGGGGCAAATGGGTACATAGGGAGACGACTTAAAAAAGTTTTAACAGAGCTAGAAAATGTAGATTTGCGAATATTTGTACGAAATAAAAAAAGCCTCTCTCGTGCTATTTTAGAAAAATATGAAGTAGTTGAAGGGGATAGTTTTGATAAAGAGGCTTTAGAAAAAGCATTAGATGGAGTGGATGTAGCTTACTATCTTATCCACTCTTTAAACAAAGAAAACTATCAAGATTTAGATAAATTATCAGCTCAAAATTTTATAGAAATTGCAGAATTGTGCAAAGTGAAAAGGGTTATTTATCTGGGTGGTTTGGGTGTAAAAAATGAAAACACGAGTCACCATCTTTTAAGTCGTCTTGAAAC
>CAZHJR010000047.1:1941-13985 GCA_964533335.1 uncultured Helicobacter sp.
AAAAGATGCAATACAAAGAGATGATGCTTCAAACTGCTACTGCTTTGGGGTTGAAAAGAGTTCTTATACCAGTGCCATTTATGAGTATAAATATCTCGTCATATTGGCTCAATCTCTTCACCCCAGTCCCTTTTACTGTTGCAAAAGCATTAATCGAGGGGCTTAAATCTGAAGTGACTATCCAAAATGAAAATGCTCGTGAATTTTTCCCAAATATTAAGCCGATAAGCTATATCGAAGCTGTAAAAAAAGCAGTTGATGAGATAAAACACAATCAAGTGATAAGTAGATGGAGTGATGCTGATGGAGCAACTTGGGATAAACAACACACAAAAGAGATAAATGATGCTATTTTTGTCGATAGAAAAGAGGCTGATATCAGCTCTTATGATAAGAAAAAAGTGTTTCAAGCTATTAAATCTATTGGTGGGGATAATGGCTGGTTTGATTATGATTTTTTATGGGAGATACGAGGGATTATCGACAAAGCTTTAGGTGGAGTTGGTTTAAATCGTGGACGACGAGATAGTTGTGACCTAAGACTTGGGGAGTGTTTGGATTTTTGGAGAGTTGAAGATATACAAGAGGAAAGCAGACTTCTTTTATTTGCTCAGATGAAAATCCCTGGAAGTGCTTGGCTTGAATTTAAAATTGAGGGGGATAAATTGATTCAATCGGCTTATTTTTATCCAAAAGGGATTTGGGGAAGAATCTATTGGTATAGCCTCATCCCGATTCACTATTTTATTTTTAAAAATATGATTTCTAAAATTTTGGAAAATAGCTTGAAAATAGGATAGTGTTATACACCCATCCAATTTTCATGAACATGCCCTTTTTTTCGAAACTTTATAGCTTTATCTAAAGCATCATCAAAGTTGGCTAATTCAAATTCATCAACTAAGTTAGGAACTATCTCTTTATAGACAAACTCTCCATCTTTATTGATGATAAAAATTGATTTTGCACACAATGTTTTATCTACATTGACACCAAATTTTAAAGAAAATTCATAAAAATCTATAGAGCTAGTTTCTTTATTGAAACTATTTTCTAAATGTTCTGAACTTATGAGATAGATAAGTGCTTTTTCTTCATATTTTTTTAAAATCGTCACTAGTTTCTCACTAAGTCTATTTGAAAATGGAAGTGTTATCATCACTTGAACTTTATCTGCCATCATCCCAATAACTTTAGATTCACCATCTAACATTTTGACTAAAACAGCGGGAGCTTCACCACCAATAAATCGCTCTTTTTTTTGTAAAAGTACTTTTCTATCATTAACAATAATTTCCAATGAATATCCTTTTTAGTCTTACACAGCACCCATAAGCTTTTTAGAGCTTTCACCTTTTAATGCTAACATCTCCTCAAAGCTTCTTTCTTGCTCTTTATAATCTTTAGTTAAAAGTTCATCGTAGATAGCTTCAATTTTCTCTTCACTACTCATTTTTTTAAGTTCGCCTTTGTCCAAATCTCCCAAATCTAAAAGCTCATTCCAAACAGAACTCTCATCAAGGACAAATGCTGTGAATGTAACACCTTCATAGGTAAATGTTCCACTTTTATTTAAGTCAGTAACATATAAAAGGTTTAATCCTTCAGGGCTAAAAAACTCTTTGTATTTTGTAAACATTGGTGTAAAGTGCTCAATACTCTCTAACTCACAAGCAAAAAATATAATCTTTTCCTCTTTATTAATCATCACAACTTGTTTTGCTTGTATTTTTGGAGGAAGTTTTCTATCAGGAGAGATTTGTTTTCCCTCTTCAACAATCATCGCTCCTCTATACCCATAAAGCCCGCCACTAAGCTCTCCACTAAAAGATGGTTGCCATGCTAAATCGTTTGCTTTCATAAATTCTACTACTGTCATCTCATATCCTTTAATTTTTTTTATAACAATACAAAAAGTGTTCCTTTGAATTTTGATTGGTTAATAAATTAGGATAAAGATCATAAAGGTACATTTTTTGCATAATTATGAAAAATTCTTAAAATTGATTTTTAATTTTAAGAGTGATAGAGTTTGATTAAATTTAATTATAAAGGAGCAACAATGAGGATTAATAAAAAATGGCACCAAACCATTTTATTTGGTATAGGGTTAATGTTTACAACAACTACGGCATTTGGAGGGTTATTTGGAGGAGGGAAGGATGAATATGCACTTTTGGCTACACCATTTGATTATGGAAAAGCATCCTCTGCACCACTAGAGATGTCAAAAGATTATTTCAATTATCATGAAACAGAGTCTATTAAAGGGTTGAAAAAAGTGATTATTCCTGTTTTTCAAGTTCGTTTTAGTATGAAAAATGATGCCAAAAAGAATCATAGTGACACCTATAGTTATGGGTCAATTAGTGCTGGAGTGGAATTAAAACTTCCAAATGAAGTAAGAGAAAAACTTACAAAAAAACTTTATACTCAGTTTGTTGCAAGATTAAAAGCAGAAGGAATCGAAGTCCTAGATATCAATGACTACAAAAATCTTCCCGAAGTACAAAAAGCTATCGCAGAAGTTCCAGAGAGTGGTACAGTAGAAGAACTTATCACTCTTAGCGGTAGAGAAACTGAAATTGAAAAAAAGAAAAAAGATTCATTTTTCTATCCATGGGCGATTCATTATCCATCTAAATACAACAACTTTTTGTTTAGTGGTATGATGGAAGGAAATGTCCCAGGTCAAAGTCTTATGAGAATAGCAGAACGACCAAATCTCCACCCTAGTACAATTAAAATTGCAAAAAAACTCGGAGTTGGTATTGTAACTGTTGGATACGAAATCCAATTAGATAAAATGGATGCTCATATGGAATCAAAATTATGGGATAAAAAACTTGTAGTTGAAGTGGCTCCTGTTTTACGAACTCGTCTTCTTGCTTGTAAAATAATGCCAGAAAATGGTGATGCTCTTATGATGGCTGTTGGTATGACTGGAGGAACTAACTTTGTTGGTATGAACTTTGATGGTTTTTCTGTAATGCCTATTTCAAAACCAATCTTCGGAACTCCTAAATATGGTGCATTTCCTTGGATAGAAGCTGAAGCTACTTATGGTGGACTTACAAAAGCAGATAGTTATCTTTTCCATCTAACACCTGATCCAAAAGCCTTGGAATCAGATTTGGATAAAGCAATGAATGCACAATACAACCTTCTATTTTCAATAATAAAAGAAGCAAAAACGAAATAAAGTATGAGGAAGATTTTTATAATCTTTCTCAAAACTATTGCTTAAAATTCTCAATAGCTCTACAAAAATATCACAATTTTTTATTACTTCACTCAATCAATAAAAACTACTCAGTTAATTTTTTCTGGTGCTTTTAAAAGTGTTCCATTCAAAGTGATATTATCATCTTTATAAAAAACTTTCAGCCTTTTTAGATTTGAAAAACTAAGTGGCAATTCCCTTATCTCATTTTCTTCAATATCAAGTTCAATTAAATTTTCCAACTCCCCAAAACAAAGAGGCAATTCTTGGAGGTTATTTGCTGATACACTTAAATGATTGAGTCGTTTGAGTTTGCAAATAGATTCAGGAAGATACTCTAAACTGTTATTATCAAGTGTAAGAATTTGTAGATCCTCCATCAAGCTAATATCAAAGTCAAGTTCACTTAGATTATTATCATTGAGATTAAGCCGCATAAGCATATCATGAGCCTCTAAAGATGGTAAATCTTGTATCTCATTGCCCTCTAAAAGCAAAGTTTCTAATTCACATATCATCCCTAGAGATTGTGGAAGATGTTTGAGCTTATTGTACGATAAGTCGAGATAATACAAAGAATGCATAGGTGCAAAAATTTCAGGTAACTCCTCTAAATCATTAGTATCAAGGGAAAGATACAAAAGTTTAGTAAGTTTTTCTAAACTTTGTGGAAGTTCTTGTAAAAAGTTTGCTGCTATGGTGAGCCTTGTAAGTTTTTTGAGATTTCCTAATTCTTGCGGCAAATTGGTGAGCCTATTACCGTTAAGATTGAGTATCAAAAGAGAATTTAGATTTCCAATTGTTTGGGGTAAAACTTCTAAAAGATTGTTTTCACATTGGAGATTTTTGAGACTTTTGAGATTGCCTATCTCGTTTGGTAAGCTTTTAAGCCTATTACTTGAAAGTTTTAAAACTTGCAAATTTTCTAAAGCTTCAATAGAAGAGGGGAGCTCTCTAATCTTCTTTTTACTAAGGTCAAGAACAGAAAGGTTGGTTAGTTTTTCCATATCATTTGGGAAAAAACTATTCGATTGCATCCATTGTGCAAATTCCTCTAATTTTTCTAATTGTTTCATTCTGTAGTCATCCTTTCATTCATTTGGTCTATCATCAAATCTATCTCTTCAAAGTCAACTGCACCGAACTCTAGCATATTAAAAAGTGCCGTTAGTGGTCTTCTACAACATACTCGATTGCATCCTGTGACTAATTTTTTTGCTTTTTTATAGGGAAGATCGGTTTCTTTAAATATCTCAATTGCTTCATTAATTGACTTTTGCCCACAAAGGCAAATTATTTTTTTACCTAAATCTTCCATAAGGTGCTCCTAGTGTAGTTTTATTTTAGAAAATCATATTTTTGTTTCATCTCATTGACAGGCTTCATAGCCTCTTCGATTTTGCTACTAAGTCCAGCTAACCTTACATAATCAGTCCAAATGCTATCTTCTACAATATCGTGAATCTCACCAGCAATCTCTGTTACTTTTCGCTTAAATCCTGCATACTCTTTTTTAAGTTCTTTTTCATCTATTTCCATCAAATTCTCCTTCTTTTATGTTTATTAATATTGTGAAATATACTTTTGTGAAACCCCTGCAACTTTAGGGTCCTTAGCTTGCTGTTGCGAAGCAAAAAATCTTTGATTTTGGGGGTACCCAAAGTGAAGCCGTTGAGCAAAGGTATATTTCACAATATTTTAAAACCCATAAATCATCTCCAAATTGATATTAGGCTTTTCATTTTTGTAAAGCAACTTATAACCACTTTCAAATTTGAAGTTGTAGCTTTCATACAACTCTTTTATCTCCAAAATATCTGCTGGGATAAAAGCTATCAAAATCTTCAAACCTCTATGATAAATCACTCCACGAAGGAGTTTTTCAGCATCATCAAATGCACCATCATCCATAATCCAAGGGGAGATTTTGATGATAGCTTTGTCAATGCTGTAAGAGTGTTGATAGCCAAATTTAGTAGAAAGCATCAAAGAGGATTGTTTTGAAAGTTTGGTGATATAGTCTATTCTATCTTCATTAAATGCCAAAAAATCAACTTGTTTTATTGTATGAAGATAATTTTCATTTGAGATATATTTCCCCATTGCATTGGTAAAATTAAAAATAGCACCACCTTTGTAAGTAGCTTTTAAAAACTTTCCATACTCTACAAATCCAAAATTGTTAAAAAGTTCAATTTCATCACTTTTTGCTAAGAAAAGGATTGTTTTAGTTGTTGTGATATTTTTAAAAAATAGGGTAATAATTCTCTCTCTTAGAGTTTTATTTATATTTGAAAGGTAGGCAAAATTATTTATGATAATAGTTTTTTCTAAATTTACTGCTGTTAATATGCCAGATAATTTATCACCATCATAGATTCCATAGCAAAGACTTTTATCTTCCTCAAAAGCTTTTAGGATACTTGATTTGTCAATTAATACTTGCAATAAAAGAGTGTCAAGATCTTTTTCTAAGCTATCTTTTCTTATCCAACCTACGAACATAAATACAACTCTTTTAGTTCAAGTGGTTCCATCACTTTTTTTCTTGAAGTGACGATTGCTCTTATTTTTGGGAGTATCTCGTCTATTTTTGCATTGTTTGGAGTGATACCTAGTGCATTTAGATGGTATAAAATCGTTGAACTTCCACTATGTTTTCCAATTGGAAAATAGCGATGAAGCCCAACTTCAAGTGGACTAAACGCTTCATAAGCACTATCATTTTTAAGCATCCCATTCATATGAATTCCAGATTCGTGAGAGAAGATATATTCTCCAACTATTGGGGAATTTTTATCGATTGGTTTATTGGAAGCTTCACTTACAGTGCCCACAAGTTTTTGAAGTCTATCACTGTGGATAACTCTTTTTTCACCAAATTGGTGGGTTAAACTCATCAAAACTTGCTCAAACGAAGCATTTCCAGCTCTTTCACCTAGCCCAATAACTGTAGTATTAACACTATAAGCCCCAGCTTCAATTCCTGCGATACTGTTCGCCGTTGCCATCCCAAAGTCATTGTGGGTGTGCATCTCAATTGGGAGAAGATTAAGACTTGAAAGATAGGAGATATTTTGAAAAGTAATGTTTGGAGTGAGTATCCCAATAGTATCACAATACCGAAATCTATCAGCACCCAAATCTTTAGCAAAATGCATAATATCAGCTAAAAAAAGATTGTCACTTCTACTTGCATCTTCAGCACCAACACATACAAAAAGACCCTCTCTTTTTGCTAAGTTGATAGTGTTTTCAAGGTTTCTATAAAGTTCATCAACTCCACCTTTGAGTTTCAAATCAATCAAAAGTTTTGATACAGGGATAGATAAATCAACAGCTTTTACACCACAACTAAGACTTGCTTCAAGGTCACTCATCGTCGCACGATTCCAACTCATTATTTGTAAGGGTAACTCAAGGTTTAAAATCTCTTGAAGCTCCTCTCGCTCTTTTTTCCCCATAGCAGGAATCCCAACTTCAAGCTCATCTACACCAGCTTCATAGAGTAAAGTAGCAATTTTGAGTTTTTCTTTTAGGGTGAAAGATACATACGGAGCTTGTTCGCCATCTCTTAGAGTAGTATCGTTGATAATTGCCATAAATACCCCTTGTGGTTTATTTATAGTTTTTATGCAAAATCTATTCCATAAATGTGATAAAACAAATAGTTAATGGTTAGGATTTTGTGGTTATTAAATGCTACAGATATGCTATTTAAACATTGTAGTATCTCCAAAATTTATAAGGAGTTGTTATGCATAACATATCAATTAAATGGAAGTTATCGATTGCGATTGCGATTATTGTATTTATTATGTCAGCTATTTTGGTTTCACTAAGTATCTACGATATGAAAAAAACATCTGCAAAAGATATAGAATTGTTCGAAGAAAAAGCTTATGGTGCAAAAAAAGATGAGCTAAAGTCAAATGTGGAAGTTGTTCTAAAAACGGTAGAGTATTTTTATCATAAGAGTAATGAAACCAACAAAGATGAGATGCAAAAAGAGGCTATGAAAGCTGTTGAGCAAATGCGATTTGGGAAGTCAAAAGACAATTATTTTTGGATCAATGACACCACTCCAAAAATGGTGATGCACCCAATCAAACCTGAACTCAATGGGAAAGATTTATCTGAATCAAAAGACCCAAATGGCAAACAACTGTTCGTAGAGATGGTGAAAGTTGTTAAAGCTAGTGGAGAAGGATATGTTGATTATCAATGGGCAAAACCAAATTTTGAAAAACCTCAAAATAAAATCTCTTATGTTTTATATTTTAAAGAGTGGGATTGGATAATTGGGACGGGAGTCTATGTTGATGATATAGAAAATGAAGTGGCAAATATGAAAAAATTAGCTGATGAAAATGTGACATCTTTACTATGGAGTTTTATCTTAATTAGTATGCTTTTATTGGCTGTTGTATTAGTGACACTCTATTTTGCTATTGTTAAAGCTGTGATATCACCTTTGGATTCTTTGACGGATGGATTTAAAAAATTGCTTCATTCAAATGATATCACGACAAGATTGCATATTCATTATAATGATGAGATTGGTGAAGCTTCTATGTTGTTCAATAAATATATGGATTCTATTGAAAAAGGTTTGGTGGAAGACCAAAAAGTTATAGATGAGATAAAAGAGGTTGTTTCAAGAGTAGGAAGTGGGTTTTTTAATTATTCTGTAAAACAAAATGCAAACAATAGAAGTATCAATGATTTAAAAAATGTTTTAAATAATATGATAAGTACAATTCAAGTACAACTTCAAACAATAAACAATGCTTTAATGGAATTTGGAAAAGCGAATTTTTCTCATAAATTGGTTATTGATAATGTAAGTGGAGAGATTGGAACAGTTGTGATTCAAACAAAAGCGATAGGAAATAATGTCTCTGAAGTTTTTGCGATGATTAAAAAAAGTGGTGATGAACTGAGTGAAGATATAGTGCATCTTTCAAATGCTTCAACAGAACTCTCTACTTCATCAAACAAACAAGCAGCAGCTTTAGAAGAAACAGCAGCAGCACTTGAGCAAATCACAAGTAGTATCAAAAATAACAGTGAAAATATTACAAAAATGTCATATATTGCAAATAATCTTACATCATCAGCAAACTATGGTGAAGGACTTGCAACCAAAACAGTAGAATCTATGACTCAAATAGATAAAGAGGTCAATGCTATCAATGAAGCTATCTCTATTATTGACCAAATTGCATTTCAAACAAATATCCTTTCACTCAATGCTGCAGTAGAGGCAGCAACAGCAGGAGAAGCAGGGAAAGGATTTGCAGTTGTTGCTCAAGAAGTGAGAAATCTTGCTTCAAGAAGTGCTGAAGCTGCAAAAGATATCAAAACTTTAGTGCAAAATGCTACAACAAAAGCAAATGAAGGGAAAACCATAGCTCACGATATGATTGCTGGATATCAGTCTCTCAATAACATTATCAACCAAACAAAACAAATTGTAGACAATGTTACAAGTGCATCAAAAGAGCAAGAGATAGGGATTATCCAAATCAACGATTCGATTACTCAACTTGATAGACAAACACAACAAAATGCTTCCAATGCTGCTTCTATCTCTGAACTTGCACAAGGTGTAAAAACCCTTTCAAATCAATTAACAGAAGTTTCATCTAATGCAAAGTTTGACCAAAATACGAAAAATCAAATTTGTGATATTGGGCTGGTGTATAGAGTAAATGAACTTTTCTTTGACCATGTGATTTTTAAAAATGAGCATTTTTCAAAGTTAGATACAAAAACAACTTGGAGTGTACAAAAACCAACAGAGTGTAAAATAGGAAAGTGGATAGCAGAACAAGAGAGAAATGGTGTAAAATACACAAAAACTCCAAGTTGGGCAAATCTCAAAAAAATACACGATAGATATCATCATAGTATCCAAGATTATCTAGATAAAAATGCAAAGAATGAGCCAAATACAGTTTTAAGTAAATACTCAAATCAGATAGAAAATGATATATCGACAATCTTTGATATATTAAATGAACTTAAAAAAACAAACTGTAAAATGGGAAAATAGTAAAACAAAAAAATATATTGGTTAGGAATAAAACCTAGCCAATCTTTATACATTAAATATGCCTCTAAAAATAGAGTTTGCAAAGTGCATTTTTTGCACATCACTATTTTCTTCTACTTCATTTTTATTTAACAATATGTCAGATTGTAATGTTTTTAAGTTGAAAAAATATTTTGTGTTATAGTTATATAAAATATTTTTAGGAGAACTTATGTCTGATATAGTAGTTTATAGTGATGGGGAATTGGAGCTAAAAATTTCACTCAATGAAGAAAATATTTGGTTAAGTCAAGTTCAAATATCTGAATTGTTTACAACAAGTACAGATAATATTAGTCTGCACTTGAAAAATATTTATAAAGAACAAGAGCTAAATGAAAATTCAACTACCGAGGATTTCTCGGTAGTTCGACAAGAGGGTGGCAGAAGTGTTAAGAGAAACATAAAACACTATAATTTAGATGCAATTATCTCTGTAGGGTATAGAGTAAGTTCTTTAAAAGCTACAAAATTTAGACAATGGGCTACATCTGTACTTAAAAATTATATGCAAAATGGATATGCTATCAATACTCATAAAATCACAGAACAAAGATTATCTCTTCTTGAAAATGATATGGCTAATATCAAATCTTATATAAAAAATAATACAATAGAAATCAAACATGGAATATTTTTTAATGGACAAATATTCGATGCATATGCACTTTTAAGCGATTTAATAAAAAGTGCAAAAGTTTCACTTATTTTGATTGATAATTATATTGATGAATCAATTTTAAGTTTATTTTCAAAAAATCAAAATGTAAGATTTGTTATTTATACTCAAAATATATCTAAAGAACTACAACTTGATATTAAAAAATACAATAAGCAATATCGCAATCTTGAAGTAAAAATCACTAAAAATTTTCATGATAGATTTCTCATTTGTGATGAAACTGTATATCACTCTG
This sequence comes from uncultured Helicobacter sp., assembly GCA_964533335.1. GTDB lineage: Bacteria > Campylobacterota > Campylobacteria > Campylobacterales > Arcobacteraceae > CAIJNA01. The sequence goes on from CAZHJR010000047.1 coordinate 12,179, forward strand.
GAGCTAGTTTCAAGGATTTGGGGAACAAAGTATTTGCGGTCAATAAAATGAATATATCGGTCAATGATTTGCTAAAGAATGTATGATTGAAGATGTAGAATGAAGCAAAAGAGGGAACTAAAAAGATTGGGTTTGTGTGATGTTTTAGTTTTTTTTCGTATAATATTGTAAGTATTTGGGCTGGAGATTTTCTCTTTGCTCGTCCCTTGGGGACAATTGAAAGCTCCACTTTTTTGGTGGGGCTTTTTTATTTTATATTGTAAATGGTCATATTTTTAAAGCTGTTTAAATTCTTTTTCTATAGTTTGTAAAATTTAACTATACGAGCCAAATATAAAAATACAATCGAGTTCTAATATCATCGTAGATGATGAATTTTATTATAAGAGGTATTTGTTTTCAACATTGGTATCATTTCTGTTTTAATAGATGATACTAAAAATTTATGTTGAGGCAATGAATAGATGTGATTATTATGTCTTTATAGTATAATAAAATTTTATTGTGAGAGGTTATAATTCATATGGGAGAGCTACAAAGTATAAAAAATAAAGTCTTAATTATGGATTGTTTTATTTTTTTACTATTTTATACAAATACAACAATTTCAGAATTTAAACTGTTGGATATTAAATTTATTTTAAAAGAAGAATATATTATAAGTAATTTCAATACATTATTTGAAATAGTATGGCTTTATTACATATTTTTATTTGTATCACATTATGTTTCTCATATAAATGAAATAATTGTTTTAGAAAACAAAGATATATTAAAACAACTTTCTAATAAAAAAGGTGGTATATATAAATTTTTTTCTTTGGCTATTTATTTAACTTCATTTAGATTTTTAAATATTCATTTACCTTTTATAATTACTTTTATTGTTTTGTATAGTGTTATGCATTTTGAGATATATAGTTTAATAGCAGGGGTAATAACCTTTATAATAATAAATTTATTAGGAAAAGAACTTATTAAACCATTTAATAAAGAAGCTCTAATATTAGCAACTGAGACAAAAGATATTCAAAAAAATTACGAAAAATTAGTGAAAAATATTAATATTTTAAAAGATACTAATGATATAAAAATAGTTAAAATCTTTGAAGAGGTAGAAAAAACTATCTCTAGAAGGATTGAAAGAAATCAATCAAAACAAAAAGAATTACAGAAAAGAATGGGATTAAATTGAATAAAATAATAAATTTCATAAGAAATAATTTAACAATAAAATTTTAAGAGTGTGCAAATAAATTTATTTAACTCAAACATTTCTTTTAAATTTTTTGTAAGATTCGTTTAAAGCATCGACTATTTTTTCAAATACGAAGCCTTGTTCTATAATTTCATATAAGTATGGCTTCTCTTTTCGATAATTCTTAAAAGTTATAGTATCAATTTTTAATAGACTTGCTTTGTCTTGTTGAGTTAATTTTATGAAAAAACTTTATAATAGAAAATCTAAGTGGGAATAGTTTTGGTGTATAAAGTAATTTTTAGTAAAAGTTGATTTAGTATAGAGAAACTATTTTCCATCAAAGTTTTTTAATCTTAAAACCCACTAAATCCTAAAAAGATTTTCTTATAACTTAAACTGCTCTATAAAAATATTTGATAAACTTCCAAAAAATTACTAAAAATAGTAAAACAAAATAAAAAAGAGAAAGATTTATGAGATACACAACAAAAGCTTTACATTCACCATATCCAAAAGAGGATACTTACGGAGCACTAAGAGCACCAATTTACCAAAATGCTGCCTTTGAATTTGAAAGTGCTGAGGTATTAGAAGAGGTGTTTACAG
>CAZHJR010000048.1:0-13878 GCA_964533335.1 uncultured Helicobacter sp.
TGTTCAATTTCATTTTCATCCAAAACCCCATTTTTGAGCTCTTTTTCTATATGATTTGCCATATTATAAAGCTCCCCCTTTTCTATATTTCCAATCGAATTTTTCATCTTATGGATAAGTTCTATAGTAGTTTTAAAATCTTTTAAAAGAACATCATGTGTTAAATCCTCTTCAAAATGACTACTTGATTTGATAAAAATCTCTAAATATTTGATAGCAATCTCTTTTTCTATATCAAAATGCTCCATAAGTATTGGGATATAGTGAGAAATATGAGCTGGAAGCTCTGCTGTACTCTCTTTTTTATGTTTTGTATATTTCTCTACTTTACTTATAATATCTTCAATAATGATTGGTTTTTTTATAAAATCGTCCATCCCGACACTCAAACACATATCAATATCACCTTTTGCTACACCTGCTGTCATAGCTAAAATTGGAATATTTGACTTTGTATTTTTTTTGCTTTTGATAATTCTTGTCGCTTCAAAACCATCCATATTTGGCATATGGATATCCATCAAAATCAAATCAAAATCGTTATTTTGTAAAATTTCAAGAGATTCCAATCCATCATTTGCAATTGTAGTTATGGCACCATATTTTTCTAAAATCCCTTTAGCTACCTCTTGGTTCAGTTCATTATCCTCTACTATCAAAATCTTTCTATTTTGTAAAATAGTTTTATCGATATCTCTTGGCTTTTTATTTGGTAAAAGTGTTGTTTTGAAGTTCCCAAAATCACTTTTTGCCTCTATCTCTATAAAAAATGAAAAAATACTCCCTTTGCCAAATTCACTTTGAGCAGTTATCTCCCCACCCATAAGTTCAACCAACTCCCTAGAGATGCTAAGCCCCAATCCTGTACCACCATATTTTCTAGTGATTGTATCATCCGCTTGGGAAAATGGTCGAAAAAGTTTTTTTAAATCATCTTTTTTCATCCCTATTCCACTATCTTTGACATCAAATTGGAGTTTATACTTCCCACTTAAAGATGTTCTACAATAGATAAAAATCTCGATTTTTCCTTTGTGAGTAAATTTGATAGCATTACTTAAAAGATTACTTAACACTTGGGTAATTCGTAAATCATCTCCTATAAAAGCTATAGGGATATCGTTACCAAAATCGATTTTTAGCTCTAACCCTTTTTGCTCTATTTGTGGACGATAAAGATTTGAAATATGATCTATCACATCACCAATATCAAAACTATTCTCTACCAATTCTAACTTTTGTGCTTCTATTTTTGAATAATCCAAAATATCATTTAAAATCTGTAAAAGTGCCTTTGAGGAATAAGTGATTTTTTCAAGATAATCTCTTTGCTTATCACTTAAATTTGTATCTAGTAACAAAGAACTAAGTCCCAAAATAGCATTCATAGGGGTCCGTATCTCATGACTCATATTAGCCAAAAACATACTTTTTGCCCTATTTGCACTATCAGCTGCTATTTTTGCATTTTCTAGCTCTTTTTGATAGTGTTTTCTATCTGTTAAATCAAGAAATGTTACTAAAATATCGTTCCCAAATACAATTCCAGCGATTTCAAGATTTTTTATCTCCTCATTTTTGGTGATTATATGATATTCACAAGGTAAAATTGTCCCATTTTTTTCTTGTGCTAAATCGATAGAGGTGTTCCAATTATTTATTACCCATTCCCTATATTTTGGATCTGGATAGGCTTTTTCCCACCAAAAAGAGAGAGATGGGATATCAAGAGTATCGTATCCTATAATTTTTTGAAGTGTTTTATTGATATAAGTGATATCACTATTTTTACCTAAAATCGCGATACCAATTGGTATCTCATCAAAAAGATTAAAAAAGTGTGATTTATTTTGTGTTACATTCTCTTCTGAAAGATTGTGGATATAATTTGGAGTTTTATAACTCTTTGAGATAACCTCTTGCTTAATTGTATTATCATCATAGATAACTATGATAGATGTAGGAGAGATCTTAAATATACGGTTTTCCCTTGTACCACAAAGCTTTTGCTTTTTATAAAAATGGATAGAAAAATCCTCTTTTGCCCCACTTTTATAGACTCTTTGTAACACTTCAAAAAGTCCCATCTCTTCTATCTTGGGTAAAATGTTTTTAATATTTTGATTGATGATATCTGATTTTTGAAGATTCTCTAACTCCAAAAAAGAACGATTCGCATCCTCAATAAAAAAACTCTCCCCATTTTCACTTGATAATACAACAATCCCGCAACTTATGATTTCAAAAATACTTTTGAGTGTTTCTACATTGAGTACATTTTCCCTTGAAATAATTTCCACCAAATCTTATCCTATTTTTTGAGGTATTATAACAAGTAATGCCCTATATTTAACAATCCAAACCACAACTATTTTTTTAATTGCGTTTAGAATGACAAATCATAAAAATTGATAATTAAAATTTTTTCCCTCTAGCATCTTCTACAAGTTTTTTAGCTATATCCATTGTTTGATTTGCTATATGTGCTACATTATCTGCTTCACTTGCATTTGATTGAGTCACTGTTTCAAGGGTAGATATCGTACTATTTATCTGTTCAATCCCCCTCATCTGCTCTTTAGAAGCACTACTAACATTTTCTATAATCGTGATAGTTTGTGCAATATGTCCATTGAGTTCAATATATCCTCGCATCATCTCATCAGAGATACTTTTCCCTTCATTTGCTGTAGTTGTCGCATTGACAACCAAATCTTGAATTTGTTTTGCAGCATCACTACTTCTATTGGCTAAGTTTCGAACCTCCTGAGCCACTACTGCAAATCCTTTCCCAGCCTCACCTGCGGTTGCAGCTTCAACTGCAGCATTTAAAGAGAGGATGTTTGTTTGAAATGCAATCTGATCAATGATACTTATCGCTTCGTTTATATTACTTACTTGAGTGTTGATATTTTCCATCGCTTGAGCTGTTTTTGTAGCTAGATTTTGCCCTTTTGATACAGAATCCTTAACCGTATTTCCAAGTTGTGCCATAGTGATTGCATTTTGAGTATTATCTCTTGTGATTTTTGTAATCTTTTCAACAGCTACAGCGGTTTCTTGCAAAGAAGTAGCTTGTTTATTAGCTCTATAAGCTACATTTGAAACAGATTGTGTCATATTAGTTGCATTTATCTCAAGAGTTTGTCCATTTTCTAAATCTCTTTGTCCATTTTTTCGTAACACTTCCCCAAGTGAATTGATTGAACCCATCACCAAAAGCATATCCTCTTTAATTCTTGGATTGATATTTATTTTTTCAGTGTAATTATCTTTTGCATAATACTCCAAAGTATTTTTAAGGGAATAGATATTTTCACTTGTATTATCAAGCATTGTATTAACAGATTTTCTTAGAGCATTTATCATAAAGTTTTTAGAGTTACTTTTAACTCTACATCTATAAATTCCTTGTGAGATTTTATCCATTACAAGAACCACCTCACCTAAAACTTGCATATCCTCTTTTCTAAGTTTATCTATCTGGTCCACTTTTTTATGGAGTTCTTGTATTACAAGCCCTATCTCATCGTTGCAGTTGTGAGCCACTTTATTGATTTTATTTGTTCTCATAAAAGTAAAATTTATAATTTCATCAATATAAGTTTTAAAATTTTCTATCCCTTTTGTAATTCGTATCATCGCCGCCCAGTTTGTATAAGCAACAATAATTGCAAAAATAAGATTTACTGCAATAATAGCAACAATAGCAGAATGGCTTAATATAGCCACAGCACTTATGATTCCAAAACCTATTTGAGATAACAACATATTTGCAAACAGTTTTTGTTTTGTTGTCATTTGATCAAAAAATACCATCTTATTATCCCCTTTTTTCTTGTTTTATAAGCTCTTTGTATAACTCTTCATGCTTCTTTATCTCTTCATTATTTGCTTTTCTTCTACAACTTAAATATCCTTTTTTCCCACCACAACTTTCAAAAGGATACACTGTTGCATAGACCCAATAGTATCCACCACTTTTTGTCCTATTTTTAACATATCCAGTCCAAACTTCTCCCTTTCTAATCGTATCCCATAGATCTTTAAAAGCAACCTTTGGCATATCTGGATGCCTGACTATATTGTGATTCTTATCTAAAAGCTCCTCTAATGGATACTCAGCTACTTCGCAAAAATAATCATTTGCAAATACTATCACCCCTAATTCATCTGTTTCACTTACCAAAAATGCATACTCATCAAGTATTGTTTCTTGATTTAATCCCATTATCTAACCCTCCTAAAATCTAATTTTAAACTTTTAACAGCACCCAATAAAACCTAATTGATAAATATATTCCCCTTTTCTAAATATATTTTGAAACTATAATGTTTTCATCTATTGCACCAAATTGTTTGTTAGTAAAATGTTCAATAATAAAAAAGAAAAAAGTAGTTTGGATATAATGGTTATCCATAAAAGAATTTGAAAATTTGAAAATTTCCTTCAAATCATTACTAGTAAATAGAATCTTTTTGTGTTCTTTTTGTAAAAAATAATTTAGATTATAGTGTATCACTGTGATATATCCTAAATTTTAAAATAGTAACCCAAACTATACACTATAACTATGGAAAAACAATGGAGAAAATAACTTTTACTAATAAAAAAAGCTAGGCTTTCACCTAGCTTTTGAAATTTTATAGAAAAAAATTTCTAATAATCATTATTTTTTCTCATCCTTGCAAGTTCTTTTGCGACACTGATATTGAACTCTTCATCTGCTTCAAAATTAAGTGCATAATTCTTTTTATCATAATCGATACTATTTAAAATAATTTTAACCGCTTCAATTCTCGCCCTATGTTTATTATCACTTCTAACGATATGCCAAGGGGCAGATTTTGAGTTTGTTCGTCTTAACATCTCATATTTTTTTTCACTAAACTCATCCCATAAATCTTGAGCTTGAAGATCAACTTCACTCAGTTTCCACTGTTTTAATGGATCCTCTTTTCTACTTTGAAATCTTGCAAGTTGTTCTGCTTTTGAGACACTAAAATAAAGTTTGATTAAAATAACATCTTGTCTTACCAAATCATGTTCAAAATTCACAACATCTTCCATAAAAATCTCATACTGTTCTGGTGTACAAAAACCAAAAACAGGCTCAACCATCGCCCTATTGTACCAACTTCTATCAAATAAAACTATCTCTCCACCTGTTGGAAAATGCTCAATATATTTTTGGAAAAACCATTGACTTCTTTGGGTGTCTGTTGGTTTTCCAAGTGCAACAACACGATAATGACGGCTATTCATATATCTTGTGATTCGTCTTATTGCTCCACCTTTTCCACTAGCATCTCTCCCTTCAAAAAGGATAATCATCTTCTTTTTTGTTTTTTCAAGATGTTTTTGAAGCTTGATAAGTTCAACCTGATACTCTTTCATCTCTTCATAATCATAAATCTTTTGAATCCCTTTTTCCAAAACAAATGGATCTATCTTTTTATAATCCCCAACAAGATTTTTAAGTAGTTTGTATTCATCTAAATGAGATTTTGCAATTGTAATTTTTGGTTCAGATTTTTTTTCTTCAACCTCTTTTTGAACTGTTTTTTTCGTAACCTTTTTTCTTGGTGTAACTTTTAACTCTCGTACAGCAACACCTTTACCTGATTCTATATCTTTTTTATAGTTCTCTAATAATTTTGATGCTTTTTTGTCATCAAGATGATCTATTTTCGTATATCCCAAAACTTTTACATATCTTTTTGTGTCTTGTTGAAATCTAGCGACATACTTTTTTCCATAAGACGGATGCTCCTCTTTTGATATATAAAGTCCCGCTACTTCTGTCTTATCAAAATCTTTTAAATTCATCTAGTTAATTCCCTTTCTTAAAAGTATTTTCTTGTTCCATTAAAACAATTTCATCCGCTCCATTGATGATTATTTTTTTATCTCTTTTAAAATCTAAATCTTTATTTTTTTTGTTGTAATCTAGTTTTTTTAATATATATTTCATAGTTTCTATTCTAGCTTTTTTCTTATTATCACTTCTTACTATTGTCCAAGGGGTATCATCAGTGTGAGAAGCCATGAGCATTGAAAATTTTGCAACTGTATATTTATCCCACATAGTTTGAGCCAACTCATCAACTGGACTTAACTTATATTGTTTTAATGGATCAAGCTTTCTCTCTTCAAATCTTCTCTCTTGCTCTTTTTTAGAAACACTAAAATAAAATTTAAAAAGCTTTATCCCTGATTTTACAAGCATTTTCTCAAACTCTGGTACCTCTCTTAAGAATTCATGGTGCTCTTCAGATGTACAAAATCCCATAACAGGCTCAACCCCACCTCTATTGTACCAACTCCTATCAAATATCACTATCTCACCAGCACTTGGAAGGTGTTGAATATATCTTTGAAAATACCATTGAGTTCTTTGAGTATCACTTGGTTTTTCTAAAGCAACTACCCTTGCACCCCTAGGATTTAGGTGTTCAGTTATTCGTTTAATTGTTCCACCCTTTCCAGCAGCATCTCTTCCCTCAAATATCATCAAGATCTTTTCACCTGTCTCTTTGATACTGTTTTGTAGCTTTAAAAGCTCAATTTGCAGAACTGTAAGTTGTCTCTCATACTCAAGTGTCTCTTTTTTGACCCAAATTTGAACTTTTCCATTTTTCTCTTTCATCTTTTCTCTTGGTCTATCTTTATGTTCTGAATCATGTTTTATATTCTCTGATGTATCAATCTCTTCCCTATCTTTAAACTCATCAGAAATTAACTTTCTATTCATTATTGTTTTATGTTCACCCATTGTATCTCCTTTAAATTCTACTTTTGAAATCACTATATCCAAAGTTAGTTATTACATCATAACTGTCATCTTCTCTTTTTATCACTATAGATGGAAGATTTACCCCATTAAATGTTGTAGTTTTAACCATCGTATAGTGAATCATATCTTCAAAAATTATCTTATCCCCTACTTCTAAAGGTTTATCAAAACTGTAATCGCCAATAATATCTCCAGCCAAACAAGTATTTCCACCTAACCTATAAGTATATGGCTTTTCACTTGGGTCTTTAGAAGCACCTCTTACTTCTGCTTTATAAGGCATCGCTAAAGTATCTGGCATATGGCACTCAGCACTTGTATCAAGGATAGCTATATCGATACCATTATGAACAATATCCAAAACAGTACCCTCTAAATATCCCGTCTGCCAACCTACAGCTTCCCCTGGTTCAAGATAAATTTTAAGGTGCGGATATTGTACTCTTATCTTTTTTAAAAAGCGAATTAATCCAGCAACATCGTAATCTTTTCTTGTAATATGATGCCCTCCTCCAAAATTAAGCCACTTCAAATTAGCAAAATACTCACCAAAATTCTCTTCAAATTTTGTAAAAACAGCTTCTAAAACATCAAAGTTTTGTTCACATAATGCATGAAAATGAAATCCACTAATAAGCTTTAGACTATCTGGATATTTTTCTACCCCTTTTAAAAACTCCTCTTTTGTAATCCCCAACCTACTATAAACACCACATGGGTTATAAAGGTCAACTTCAACACTACTATACTCAGGGTTAATTCTAAGACCCAAAGAGTTATGAGGTTTGACATTATCTTTATAGAGGTCAAGTTGAGCAAATGAGTTAAAAACGATATGATTTGAAATCTCTGTAATTTTTGGAAATTCATTTGGTTTAAAAGCTGGACTATAAGTATGTACCTCCCCTTTGAACTCTTCATAAGCCAGCAATGCTTCATTAAGCCCACTTGCACAACACCCTTTAAGATATTGTCTGCACAAATCAAATGAACTTTTCAAAGAAAATCCCTTGAGTGCTAAGAGGATACTTACATCAGCTTCATCTTGAACTCTTTTGAGTAACCTAAGATTATTTAAGAGGAGTCTCTCCTCACAGACATACGACGGACTTGGTAAATTTGTAACTATAGTTGTATTATTTTTCATTCTTCAATTCTATCTAAAATTAATTAATCCTATTTTAGATAATATCTACTTTTAAAAATTTGTAACCAAACAAAAGGGGAATCTATGAAAAGTACATTAAAGATATCACTTGGTGTTGCTATTGCATCACTCTTATTTTTAACTGGCTGTGGTGAAAAAAGTGAAAAAAGTGTTTCTAATGAAGATACACACAAAACGATAAAATGGAAGCTTGCAATGAGTTGGCCAACAACACTAGAGCCTCTCTCAACTCCTCCTGCAAAATTAGCAAAATTGGTTGAAGAGATGAGTAATGGAAAATTTATTATTGAAGTGCAAGGAGCCGAAAAACACAAAGCTCCACTTGAAATTCTTGATATGGTAAAAAATGACCAATTTCAAATGGGTCACACTTCATCGTATTATTTTAAAGGGAAATCAATCTCAACTGCACTCCTTACAACTGTCCCTTTTGGGATGAATAGTAGCGAACAATATGCTTGGTATTATTATGGTGGCGGTGAAGCCCTTACTAAAAAAGTCTATGACCCTTTTAAAGTTGATTGTTATCCAGGGGGAAATACTGGAGTACAAATGGGTGGATGGTTTAAAAAAGAGATTAATTCTCTTAATGACTTAAAAGGGCTTAAAATGAGGATACCAGGTGTAGCTGGAGAGGTGCTTTCTAATCTTGGTGTTGTTGTTACAAATATTGCCCCTGCTGATCTCTATACTTCACTTGATCGTGGAACAATTGATGCACTCGAATGGGTTGGACCTGGAATGGATATTGGTATGGGGTTTCATAAAATTGCCCCATATTATTACACTGGATGGCATGAACCAGCAAGTGAGATGCATTTTTTAGTAAATCAAAAAGAGTTTGCAAAACTTCCAAAAAAATATCAAACTATCCTTCAAACAGCAATAAAAGCAACTGCTGCTGATATGATGTATGATAATTTTGCAAAAAGTTCTGTTGCTTGGGAACAGATGCAAAAAGAGTACCCAAATATTAAAGTAAAAACATTTCCAAAAGATGTTTTAAAAGCTATGAAAAGTTCAACCGATAAAGTTTTAAATGATTATGCATCAAAAGACCCACTCTTTAAAGAGATTTTAACTTCTCAACAAGAGTTTATGAAAAAAGCAAGAGTATGGACAAAAATATCTGAATATGACTATATCACAACATCAGAGATGGTAAAATAATTTGGTTTCTCAAATGTTTATCAAATTCAATAAATTTTTAGGAAATATCACAGCGATTCTTTTATTGCTGATGATGTTTAATATCCTTCTTAATGTTATTTTACGATATTTTTTCAGTTATGGAAGTATCGCAATGCAAGAGATGGAATGGCATCTATTTTCTGTAATGTTTCTCCTTGGAATAAGCTATGCCTTACAAGATGAAGCTCATGTAAGAGTTGATTTTATCTATGATAGATTTAGTAATAAAAGAAAAGCACTTATCAATATAATTGGAACAATTCTATTTCTTATCCCTTTTGCATTGTTTATTATCTATGGAAGTTATGAATTTGTGTTTGATGCTTATGATGTAGCTGAAATCAGTGAAAATCCAGGGGGACTTACACACAGATGGATAATAAAAGCGATGATACCACTTTCGTTTTTTATCCTTTTTCTCTCAGGTATTAGTTATATCTTCAAAAATTTACAAACAATAAGAGGTGAAAAATGATAGGTATTTATATGTTTTTCGCTTCATTGGGGCTTCTTGCTATTGGCTATCCTGTCGCTTTTTCATTTGCGGCAGCTGCTCTTATTTTTGGCTCAATCGCTGCTTTTATAGAGATTATTCCGTACGGCTTAGATATGGCTAACTTTGCTAGCGAATTTAATTCAATGTTTTCAATGATGCCTCTTAGAATCTATTCTATTATGACAAATACAATGCTTATGGCTATCCCTTTGTTTATCTTCATGGGGATAGTTTTAGAAAAATCAAAACTTGCTTTGAAGCTTCTTGAAGCGATGGGGACACTTTTTGGACAAGTGCGAGGTGGAATAGCGATAAGCACTATCTTGGTAGGAGTTCTTTTAGCATCTTCTACTGGTGTTGTTGGTGCTAGTGTTGTTGCTATGGGTGTAATTTCCCTTCCTGTAATGTTAAAATATGGCTACAATAAACCACTTGCTTGCGGAACTATTTGTGCAAGTGGAACCTTAGGACAAATCATCCCACCTTCTATTATTTTAATCATCTTAGCTGATGTTTTTAAACTTCCTGTTGGGGATCTCTTTCAAGCTGCGATTATCCCATCAGTTTTTTTGGTTTGTGCCTACATCATCTATATTTTGGTAGTTTCCTATCTTAATCCAACTCTAGCTCCAGCGATGCCTCCTATTGATGATATCTCAAAAAAAAGACAAATCATCAATGCCCTTAAAGCTATTCTTCCCCCACTTGGACTTGTGTTTATAGTGCTTGGCTCTATATTTGCAGGTATTGCAACTCCAACAGAATCAGCTTCAATTGGTGCTGTTGGATCACTTGTTCTTGCTGCTCTTTATAAAGAATTTAGCTTGCAACTGATGATGGAGAGTGCAAAAGAGAGTGTAAAAATAACGGCAATGGTATTTGCGATTTTGATTGGAGCAACTGCTTTTTCTATGGTATTTATCTATACTGGTGCTGATGGGATAGTTGAAGAATTTATGACAAATCTTCCAGGGGAAAAATGGGGTTTTATCATCCTTAGTATGCTAGCTATTTTTATCCTTGGTTTTTTTATTGATTTTATTGAGATTAGTTATATTGTTGTCCCTATTTTACTCCCTATTTCTGAGATTCTTGGACTTAACCCTCTTTGGTTTGCGATTCTTATTGCTATGAATTTACAAACTTCCTTTTTAACTCCACCTTTTGGATTTTCTCTTTTTTATCTTAAAGGGGTAGCAAAAAATATTAGTACAATTGATATTTACAAAGGGGTTGTTCCTTTTATTGCATTACAGTTGCTTGTGCTTATTGGGATTATTATTTTCCCAGAATTTTTTGGATTTTAAATGATACGACTTGGTTCAAACTCCCCTACTCGTGCTTTGATTTTGCAATCACACAATATCCCTTTTATCCAAAATGGTGGAAGTTTTGATGAAGATAGCATCACGACAACTGATCCAATAGAGTTTGTAAAAATCGCAACCAAGGGAAAATTTGAGGAACTTTTTGCAAAATTTGGTTGTGACGAAATGCCCCTTTTAGTTGCTGATAGTGTTGTTGTATGTGAAGGAAAACTTCTTAGAAAAGCAAAAGATAAAGAGGATGCAAGAAGAATGATTGGGTTACAAAGTGGTAATCAAACCTCTGTTGTCACCTGTATGATTTTCAAATCCAAAGAGAGTTATATCTTTGATATTTCCAAAACAACATACCAATTTGCTTCCTTTCCAAAAGATGCGATTGATAGGTATATTGATAGTGGTGAATGTATGGGGAAAGCTGGAGCTATTATGGTTGAAGGGTTTTGTAAGCCTTATATCAAAAGTGTAAAAGGATATGAATCAACTGCAATGGGACTTTGTGTAGAAAAAATCATACCTTTTATAAAAGACTTGAATTGTTAGAGAAGTTGTCCATCTGTAATAAACACAACCTGATTATTCCCCACAATATTAGACATAATTCCCTGAATAATCGGCTTTGAAACATTACTTTTATTAACAAATTTAACTAAAAACTTTGCTCCATTCCCACCACTCATATCATCTAACTCAACAAGAAAATCAACCGTTCCCATTGGTTTTAAAATATGTGGTTGTGAAATGTAATTTTTTACAAGTTTACCCTCTGTATTATAATAATCGATACTTTCTATATATAAGTCTTCTGATAAATCAGTATTTCTGATACTCAATGATATATTCAATTTCATATAATTCTCTGACGAAATATACATATGTGAATACACAGGAAGATAAAAGCTCTTTCTCTCTAATGTTTCATCAAGTTTTTTATTTGTTGCTTGAAAATGTTCTTGGTTACTATTTTTCTTTTGAATCTCTTCTTTGTAAGCCTTTTGTTGTTCTTCATAATTAAGCTCACATCCAGAGTATAGAATAACTAAAGCAAACAAAACCACAAATCTTAATTTTTTAAATCTATTACTCACTAACAATCCTTATCTAAATCAAATTTAATTAAAATTCTAAACATCATAGTATCAAACATCTCCGTACTCTTTCCTGAAAAAAAGAAAAAAATCAATCAGTACAACCATTTATACTATACATTAGAATCTAAAAATTAAGCAATCTTTCTATAAAATCGACCATAAACAATTTAATTGGGGATTTTAGCAATGCTTGGCATTATCGTTACAACACTCTTCTTAGCACTTGTTATTAATGTTTTTCTTAAGAAAATTCATCTTCCAACAATTATAGGCTATATCTTCACAGGTACTATTATTGCTTATGGATTTGGATTGCATGATGCTGTTAATAACCATATATTAAAAGAGATTGCTGAGTTTGGTGTAGTATTTTTGATGTTTACAATTGGATTAGAGTTTTCAATTGAACATCTTAAAAAGATGAAACATGAGGTTTTTATTACAGGAACCCTTCAAATTCTTATCACCGCCACAATTGTTTATGGAATAAGTCATTATATTTTAAGGATTGAACAAAATATCTCTTTTATTATGGCACTTGCTATCTCCTTATCTTCAACTGCTATTGTTTTAAAAACATTCAATGAAAGTGGAGAGATAAATAAACGATATGGACAGAGAAGTCTTGGTATTTTAATTATGCAAGATATAGCAGTAATCCCTATACTTTTAGCTATTGGTTTTATGACCACTGCTTCAAATGAAAGTATATCTTCTGTCCTTAGTGAAATGCTATTGGAAGGTATTATATTATTGGCTCTTCTTTTTTTGATTGGAAAATATATGCTCAATCCATTTTTTAGAGCTATCTCAAAAACACACTCTGATGAACTTTTTGTAGGAACAATTCTCTTTTTAGCTATTGGAGCTTCTTATTTAGCACATCAACTTGGATTTTCTTATTCTTTGGGAGCATTTATAGCAGGTATGCTTATAGCTGAAACAAGATATAAACATCAAGCTGAAGCTGATCTTGTCCCTTTTCGAGATTTGCTTTTAGGGATATTTTTTGTTACCGTTGGAATGCAATTAAGCTTTGAAATTATTTTTTCATATATTCATATTATTTTAGGATTGTTAGTCTCTGTAATGGTTCTTAAATTTGGTGTAATTTTTGCAATTATACGGATAAACGAAAATAAACGAATCAGCATCAAAACAGCTCTAAGTTTAGTGCAGATTGGTGAGTTTTCTCTTGCTCTTTTAGAATTAGCTAGAACTGGTGGTATCATCCCATCACTCTATGGACAGATTATGATTGTTACGATTGTTTTATCAATGATTATCACTCCACTTATTTTAAAAAACCTCTCAACTCTTGCCGATTTATTCATTAAAGAAAAAGAACCAATAGTAGAACAAACGATACAATCATCACTTTCAAATCATACAATTATTTTAGGGCTCGGAGAATTTGGGCGAAATATTGCTAATGAACTTAGTAATTGTGGAGAACCCTATGTAGCTATAGAAAATAATATTGATAGCTTTTATAGATCACTTAGAAGTGGTTATAATGTCGTTTTTGGGAATGCAACAAATAAGGATATTCTTAAAACTGTTAATCTTAAAACTGCAAAATATATCATTGTTGCCATCGATAATCCAAAAAAACTCTATCAAGTATGTGATATTATTCAACAAATTGTTTCTACTGATAAGATTATAGTAAAAGTCCATAATGAAAATGAAAGTGAAATTATTCACAGTTTGAACATTCAAAATATTATTGTCGAAAATCATATTACTAGTAACTTTATTACAAAAAAAATATTGACACAAGAAAAATAAGTAGTCGATAAATCAATTC
>CAZHJR010000049.1:0-13682 GCA_964533335.1 uncultured Helicobacter sp.
CTTACTATTCCAATAAGTCCACCAAAAACTCCACCCCAAACAACAAGCCACCCTAGATGCTCTTTCATCATATTTTCAACTATATCTTTTACCATTTTTGGATTGAGTTCATTTAGTCTTTCAATGATAACTATATTAATTTTTGATTCCATATCTTCACTAATATCACTTTTTTCTAAAGTTTGAAAAAGTGTTTGTTGAAAACTTTTTGTATGAACTATCTCATTGATAGCTTTTTTCATTTTATCTTCAAATGGATTTTTAAGAGGTTCAAGCATTTTAGCACCTCCAAACATTCCAAGCATTCCACCAAAGCTTGATTCCATCACAGCACTTTTGAGACTTTCAAATGCGATACTAAAATCAGTACTTTCAATTAAAGCACTAAAATCGAAATGTTTATTTTTATTTGAAAATTCATTTTTTAAAAATTTATCCAGATTTTCTTTTGTAAAGAACTGTTCCATAATGAGTTTATGGATTGAAATTTTAAACTCCTCAAACCTTGCTTCAACAACACCGCTTCCATATAAAAATGGCACTTTATGAAAAAGCATATGAATAGCTAGATGATTTGTAATCGCTCCACTAAAAGCAAAAAGTCCCCCCATTATTAAAAGTTGATTTTCAGTAACAACCCCTAGTAGTGCAATTAGTATTGATAGTAAATTTGTAGCTGTTGTTTTATTCACTGTATATCCTTTGTCTTAATTTTTTCGTATTTTAGCTTATTTATCTTTTATATGTTAACAATCTTTGTTACAGATTTTTTACAAAATAGATTTTTGATTGATATTGGTAAACAAAATTTAAAAGATTAAAAGATAAAATCATAAAAATTTTAACAAAGGATACAGGCAACCCAAAATGCAAAAAGATTCGATTTTGTATATTTTAGACCAACACGGAGTTAGTGAAGAGGACTTAAAAGTTTTCGCTGAAAAATTAAAAAAAGAAAAAAATTTTACAATAGCAGATTGCGATAAATTACTCATGAAGATGGGATACGAAAAAGTGTTCGCGGATGATGATGACTTCGAAGAGGATGATATGGATGGTTTTACACCATATGAAAAAACAAAACCAAAGCAACATCAAGACAACTAACTCTTACCACTCAACAAGATTTTAATTTTTAAAGGATAAACTGGCTTATGAAAAAAATAGAACAATTAATAAAAGGGCACAAAGAGTTTCAAAACTTACATTTTAAAAAGTTTGAATTTGAGTTTGACGAACTTGTTGAGAAAGGGCAATCTCCTGAAATATTATTTATAGGGTGTAGTGATAGCAGGGTTGTCCCTGATCTGATTACTGGAAGTAAACCAGGTGATTTATTTATCTTAAGAAATATTGGGAATTTTGTCCCTCCATTTAAAAAAGATAATGATTTTCATGGTACTGCTGCGGCGATAGAGTATGCTGTTTCTGTTTTAGAGGTAAAGCATATTATTGTTTGTGGACATTCACATTGTGGAGCTTGTGAATCGTTATACAAAGTTTTACCAGAAGGTGATGATTTAGTTCACGTAAGAAAATGGTTAGAACTTGGAAATGTAACAAAAACATTTGTTGAACGAAATTTTAACGGATATCAGTTTAGCGAAAAGTTAAGAATAACTGAAAAAATATCTGTTATCTTTCAATTGGAAAATCTCATTACCTACCCTGCTGTAAAAAGAAGAGTTGAGGAAGGAGATCTCACACTCCACGGTTGGTATTATGAATTGCAAAGCGGAAACATTAAATATTTCGACTCTGAAAGTATGGAATTTAGAGAGCTTCAATAATTTTTATAGGATAGCTTAGAGCTATAAAAACTAAGCTATCCGATTCTTACTACTCAGCGGAAGAGAGTCTGTTTAGTTTTTCCAAAATTACCAGTTTTGCTTTAAGTTTTTTTACTTCCTCATCATTTTTCGCTTCATTGATTTTCATTTTTGTTTTTGAAATTTTATGAGTTATCTCATTATCAAGCTTTTCTTTTTTCTTGTCACTCTTGTTTTTACCCAAAACAATCTCTTTTAATTCTTCATATATTTTGCTTATCTTCATATTTTTCTCCTAATTCTCTTATCTCTTTATTGTTTATCCAAATAATAGCAGCTGATGCAATAAGATGCTTGATAACCTCATAAGTAAGTAAACTATCATTAATTAAAGAGGTTGCCATCTTTGTATCAATTTTGTTATCCCTTATAAGTGAATCTATTTTATTATTTTTCATACTTTTTAACTGTTTTACTCTCCCTTTTAAGAATTCTAATTGAGCTATTGTATCGATATCATCACCTGATTTTACATCCTCAATCTCTTTAATAGCTTCAGCAATAAAAATTCTAAGATGATTATATTCCTCTTTGATAAATTCATTATTTGATTTAAGATAAAAAAACATATTTTTTTGTAAATCTCTCATATCTTTTACAGATTCTACAATGTTTCGTGAAGCCAATTTTAAATCATATGCTTTATCTTTGTCAATTTCATCCATATATTCCTGTGCAAGTGTTGCAAATTTGATAAGCTCTCCATAAATAAATTTTATTTTACTTTCATAAAATTTGTTTATATCTTGAAGTTCATCAATATCTGAGTGTAATACAGCTTCCTCAATCTCTTTTGGATTTTGTAATTGATACCTGTGTAAAAAGATAGAGTGAACAATAATCTCAACAGCATTATTATAAAGGTGTATCGTCTCTTTTTTGATGCAATTTAAAGAAGCATCAGGGACAGTTAAAACAAGATTATCAAGATAGAGTGGTTTAAGGATATCCTCATCCTCTTTTACAACAAATTTTGTTTCCAAATAAGCTACAAGTTTGGTGGTAAATGGAGATATTATCAAAACCCCTAAAATATTAAAGATTGTATGGAAAAGTGCTAATTGCATCCCATAATCATCAGCTCTTATACCTATTTCAAGTGCAACAAACGTAGTCAAATCTGCAAGTTGATAGAGGAAAATAATCGCCACAATTCCAGTGATGATATTAAAAATAAAATGGGCTAAAGCCAATCTTTTTCCATTTGAATTAGAAGTCATTGCCCCCATTACAGCAGTGATTGTCGTCCCTATATTTGCCCCAATAGCAAGTTCAATTGCATTAATATAGATGATTTGTCCAGCAACAAGAGCAGTGATGATAATAGCCATCGTCGCACTACTTGATTGAATAATAACCGTTGCAACAATTCCAAGTAAAACATACACCAATGCACCAAGATACCCATCTATTTGAAATTGTGAGAGATCCAGTCCATTTTTCAGTGTCTCAAAACCATCTTTCATATAATCTATTCCCAAAAAGATAAATCCAAGCCCAATCAAAACATTTCCGAACCCTTTGAGAACATTTTTATCTGCAAACTTAAAACCAACACCAAAAATAATCATAGGCATTGCATATGCTGCAATATCTATTTTTACACCCAAAGAGGAAACTATCCAAGCGGTTGTTGTTGTCCCGATGTTTGATCCAAAAATAACTCCAACAGCCCCACTAAGACTCATCAGTCCAGCACTTAAAAAAGAGATAATAATTACAGAAACTAATGATGAACTCTGCATTATTGATGTTGCTACAAAACCTGTTGCAATAGATCTTGGGAGTGTTTGTGTTGCTTTGCCCAATACCTTTTCTAAAACCCCACCACTAAAGATTTTAAATCCATCATCCATAAAAATCATTCCAATAAGAAATATTGCTATCCCTCCGATAATGATTTTATAATCACCACTACTAAAAACTATATATGCTAAAAGAAGCATAAATCCTTGATACAGATATCTATTTGCCATATTTCTCCTTTTGTAAAATTTACCTATTGTACTTTTAAAACTAGACCACTTAAATAATTTGAATTTGGAATATTTACGATGTACGGATGATCACTATCAGCTCTTAAAATCTCCAAAATCTCCACCATTTTAGCACTATTTTTTGAAGATTCTAGTGAAATATCTAAAAGTTCATTTATTCCAATATGATGAGAACATGAAAATATCGCTACGATTCCATCCTCTTTTAAGAGCTTCAGCCCACTTGAAAGGAGAAATTTCATCCCTTTTATTGCCCCAAATGATTCTTTTTTTGTTTTTGCAAATGGTGGCGGGTCAAGCACAACAACATTATAAAGATTTGATGTAGTTACTTCATTTGTAATAAAATCAAAAGCATCTTGTTTTGTAACTTTAGCTTTGAAATTATTTAAAGTGATATTGTGATTGACTTGTGTTATCGCATTTGGTGAGATATCTACAAAATGGAGGTTAGCTCCATTTTTAAGCCCATAAAGTCCAAATCCACCAGCATTACAAAACACATCTAAAACATCGTCACCAGCTTTGATATAAGTTCCAACAATCTCTCTATTTTTTCTCTGATCTAAATAAAAACCTGTTTTTTGCCCCTCAATCAAGCTCATTGAAAATTTGATACCATTTTCTACAATATCTATAATCTCCGCCACTTCGCCAAAAATAACCTCATTTTTAGTCTCTAGCCCCTCAATTTTTCGCACCTTACTTTCAGACTTATCAAAAATGCCAATTGGACTTAGATGTCTTATCAAAATTTTCAGAATCATCTCTCTATATTGTTCAATCCCAAAACTATTAAATTGCACCCCCAAATAGCCATTATAAAAATCGACGATAAGTGCAGGAAGCAAATCAGCTTCACTATGAATGAGTCTATATGCATTTGATTTACTTTTAAGATGTTCCCTCTTAGCTATCGCTTTTACAATCCTTTTTTCAAAAAAAGCTTCATTGATAGGCTCATCTTGAAAACTAAGTACCCTAATCGTTATCTCACTATTGTAGTTAAAGTATCCTATCCCCATAAATCCACCATTTTGGTCTTTTAGCTGGACAAGTTCCCCACTATTGATATGTGCTACATCATTCACTATCTCATTTTTATATACCCAAGTATAAAATTTTTCTAATTTTTCTTTCGATTCTTTATTGATTACTACTTTTTTAAAACTGCTCATACTCTTCCATTTCTTTCTTTTTTATATTGTACTTTAGCTTCGATAAAAAAGATATTTTTAATAAAATCTAGCTAACATTTTGCGATATTTTTTTATAAGGATTTTTTATATGAAAAAAGTTAATTTTTTCTTTGGATTGGTAGTGTTTGTTGGATTGTTTAGTGGACTGTATGGGAAATCTTTAGAGTTTACTACAGCTATGAAATATGAAACAAATTATGATGAAGCTATTAAAAAAGCTAAAAATGAGAAAAAACCAATTATGTTGGTTTTGAGTTCAACAACTTGTCCATGGTGCAGAAAGATGGAGAACCAAACTTTAAAAAATCCAACAATCAATAAACAAATTCAAGAGAACTTTATCCCACTTGCACTTGATAAAGATGAAGATAGCTATCCAAAGCAATTTTTCCCACAATATATTCCAACTGTGCTATTTCTCAATCCACATACTGAAGATTATTTTGATCAATCTATCGGATATAAATCAGTTGTCAAATTTCAAGAAAGCTTGGATGAAGCTATAGCTGATAGCAAAAGATACAAATATTAAAGTTTGGAAGAGAGTAAATTTGGCAATAAAACAGCAATATCTTCAACAATAAACCCTTTTTCTATTTTTATACCCTCTTTAAAAAGGGTGATGCTTGCATTTTCACCATCACTCTTTATATTAGTGTCAAGAAATCCTGTCCAAATTCGTAAATCATTAAACCTACCCAATTTTTTTTGTATGATTTTCGATTCTTGAAAAAGAATTTCATTTTTCATATCCATCTTATAGGTTTCAAAAGAGTCAAAAAGATAGTAGATCTGCCTTAAATAAATACGAATTTTATGCAAAGTTTTTTCATTTTTATCCAACTGATAACTTTTATACAATCTATCTATTTCTTTAAAATACTGAATAATCATTTTATTTAAATGGAGTGAAGCATCTACATGAAGAGAGTTTTTGTCTATTTTTTTATCCAAAAATGATTGATAACGCATAATAATCTTTTGATTTTTTTTATTCTTTAAAAATTTATGGAGTTTCTTTTTTTCTTTTTGGAAGTCTGATAATAAGGCATTATAAAAATATCTTGGAAATTCATCACTATTTGAGACTAAAGCAGTATTATTACAAGCATCAAAGAAAACACTTATATCTCTAATTTTATTGGTTAATTGTGTGATATTAGCAAGTTCTTTATTTATTTTTTTATAACTTTTTCTCTTAAAAAAGATATAAAAAATATTTAAAATAGCTCTACTTCTTCTGATATTGATGCGAAATTGATGCAAATCTTCATCGGTAAATTCTTTATCCAAAATCCTAGTGTAGTAAAAATTAATTTTTTTCAAATAATCTTTTAAAATATAAATAATAAATTTTTGGTTATCAATACTCATAAAAAAATCCTTTCTTTATCACAAGCTTATCTAAAGAATTACACATCCCTCTTTTTTTAAAACAACCGTATCTTCGATTCTCACACCAAATTCATTTGGTAAATAAATCCCAGGTTCAATTGTAAAAACCATATTTTCTTCCAAAATAAAATCACTTCTTGATGAGATATTTGGATATTCATGAATATCAAGCCCTACTCCATGCCCAGTGCTATGGACAAAATATTTTCCATATCCAGCTTTTTCAATTATCTCTCGTCCGATTTTATCTAATTTAGAGGCTTTCATACCTACTTTTGCCGCTTTTATTTGTGTTTGTTGAGCTTTTAAAACTATATCATAGACTTTTTGTCTTTCTTTATTTGAAAATATTTGCTCCCTTTGAAACAGATCAAGTTTAGAAAAATCCTCTCCAAAAGTAACAGTTCTATCACTACAATACCTCTTAAATTGTATCCCACCATCAAAAAGGAGCAAATCGCCACTTTGATAGATTTTTTCACTCGGGTTTGCATGAGGTTTAGCCCCATT
Organism: uncultured Helicobacter sp.; assembly: GCA_964533335.1. GTDB lineage: Bacteria > Campylobacterota > Campylobacteria > Campylobacterales > Arcobacteraceae > CAIJNA01. The sequence goes on from CAZHJR010000049.1 coordinate 6,931, forward strand.
TTCATTGATAGCGATAATTGGCTCAAAACTCAAATCATATTTTCCACTCTGGCTTAAAAAAGTTTTCGCCATAAAAGCTAAATGTTGCTCTGTTTTTCCATACCCTTCGTTTGATAAATAGGATGCAAACTTTACAAATCCACCACGAGCCAACTCCATCGCTGTTTTGATAAGCTCAATTTCACCCTCTGATTTGATAACTCTTTTATGTTTTGAAAAGTTCTGTTTTTGGATAAATTGTAACTCTAGTTTTGAGGATAATGTGGAAAATGCAGCTACACTAAAATCATTTGAATCAAAGTGTAGTTTTTTTATGTTGCTTTTTTTTAAAACTTTTCTCGCCTCTTTTGCAAGGTCATTTGTGATGATTATCTCACTTTTGTTTTTGATATTTTCTTTGACATCTACGGCGTATCTCCCATCGGTAATAAAAAAAGTTTCACTTCCCAAAGAGAGATAGATAGCATTATCACAGCTATATCCACACTCATAATAGATGGCATTTTCATTTTGTAAAATAAAATTTTTCAAATTGATTAGTGTAACTCACTATTAAGTTTCACTTCCCTAGTACTTCTTGTCACAATATATTGTCCATTTTGTGAATTTTGTCTAAAATGAAGTCCATTTAATCCAGCTAATTCACTTGCTTTCATAAGATTTGTGAGTTTTGCTTGCGGATTTACAGCACTGATTTTAACAATTTGCTCATCACTCAAATAGACTTTTGTCCCAGCAAATACAGCTAAACCACCATCAACGATACAACCATCACCAAGTGGGATTCCAGTTGTTGAATTTGCACCAAGAAGTGTATTTTCACCAATTGAGATAGGATTTCCATCTGTTCCACTTAAAACTCCTAAAATTGAAGCTCCACCACCAACATCACTTCCAGCACCTACGATTGCCGAACTTGAGATTCGTCCTTCTACCATCACAGCACCCAATGTTCCAGCATTGAAGTTGATATAACTAGCACCTGGCATTACAGTCGTACCAGCAGCTAATTGAGCTCCAAATCTAACTTTACTTGAGTCCAAAATTCTTGTATTATCTGCAGGGATGATATGTCCTAAAAATCGTGGAAATTTATCAACGAAGTCTATTACAGGGTATTTTCCGCTTAGTTTTAAGGGAAGCTCATTTGCTCGTAGCCAATCAAGTTCGATTGGTGTGTTTCCACTCCAAGCTACATTTGAAAGTTTTCCAAATGCTCCATTTAGATTTAAACTTCTAAGAGCTGCTTTTCCTGTACTTAAAGCATACAGTTTTAGATATACACCCTCAACTGTTTGAGGATTTGTATCTTCAAAGATAAATACAACTTTAAAATCATCTGCCCCAAGCCCAAGTTCTCTTGGAAGTGTTGAAAGCTGAGAAACTAACTGAACATTTTTATGTGCTTCACCACGAGCCTCTGGGATAAATGGTCTAAATGTTTCGATACAAGATGTTAAAAATGTATCACTTACAGGATAAACCACTTCACTTTTTGAAGTATCTATCTCCTCTCCCGCTTCTTTTAAAGCATTCATAAAAACAGCAGCTGAACCAAAATTTTCATTCCAGTTTATTACTGGAAATGTCGCTTGAAGTGTTTTGTCACTATTTAATTGCCCTCTATCTATTCTTGCTATTCCAAATCCAATTGGATTTTTGTACCAACTTTGTTCTTGTATCTCTTTTACTTTTGCACTAAATTCTTCTTTTGTAAATACCATAGTCATAGTCCTTCATTTTTATTCTAATTTTTTAGGATTTTACTCAAAAACTGTTTTTATCTTGTTTATAAACAAAAAGTTATTTTATTATTTTATTTTAAAGTTTATAAGCTACAATCCCATTTCTAAAAAGATGCGTCCATGGCTTAACTGGATATAGCACTGGGTTTCGGCCCCGGTGGTTGAGGGTTCGAATCCTTCTGGGCGTACCACTTTAATTCAAGCTTTCAATCAATAAACTCTTCCCCATATAAATTTTAATCGATTACCTTTATATTATTTTATCGATAGTTAAAAGAAAAATATTTTCAAATTCTTTTATCACTTCTAAACCAACTTTTTGGTATCCTCTCAAAATATTAAAGAACAAGGGAAATGAAATGTCACAAAAAGACAATACAATCTATATAACAACTCCAATCTATTATGTAAATGATGTAGCACATATTGGTCATGCTTATACAACTATCATAGCTGATACACTAGCAAGATATGCAAGACTCACAGGAAATAAAACTTTCTTTTTAACAGGGACAGATGAACATGGGCAAAAAATCGAAACAAGTGCAGCTGCAAGGGGGAAATCTCCAAAAGAGTATGCAGATGAAGTAAGTGGAAAATTTAGAGCCTTATGGGATGATTTTGGTATCACTTATGATAAATTTATACGAACAACCGATGAAGAGCATAAAACAGGTGTCCAACATGCATTTCAAAAAATGTTTGATAAAGGTGATATCTATAAAGGAAACTATGAAGGGAATTATTGTGTAAGTTGTGAGACATTTTTTACAGATGCTCAACTACTTGACAATGGAGGATGTCCTGATTGTGGACGACCTACTACAATTGTAAAGGAGGAGAGTTACTTTTTCGCCCTTTCAAAATATCAAGATAAACTTTTAAAACTTTATGAAGAAAATCCATCTTTTATCCTTCCAAAAGCAAAAGCAAAAGAGATTGTAAACTTTGTAAGTGGTGGATTAAATGACCTTTCAATCAGTAGAACAAGCTTTGACTGGGGTGTCAAGCTTCCAGCTTCTATGAATGATGATAAACATGTTATGTATGTTTGGCTTGATGCCCTTTTAAACTATATCACAGCACTTGGATATGGAAATGATGAAAAAAATATGGAATTTTGGCCAGCGAATATTCAATTAGTTGGAAAAGATATCCTAAGATTTCATGCTATTTTTTGGCCAGCTTTTCTTATGTCTCTTGATTTACCAATGCCAAAACATATAGCAGCTCATGGTTGGTGGACAAGAGATGGAGAAAAGATGTCTAAATCAAAAGGAAATGTGGTGGATCCAAAAGAGATAGCAGATGCTTATGGACTTGATGCATTTAGATACTTTCTTTTACGAGAAGTTCCATTTGGTCAAGATGGAGATTTTTCACAAAGAGCTTTAATGGATAGAATCAACTCTGATCTTGGAAATGACCTTGGAAATCTTTTAAATAGAATTATTGGGATGAGTGGTAAATATTCTGAATACAAAGTGACGAGTAAAGATGTTCTAAAATATCACGAAAAAGAGATAAATGAGGTAGATACTATTTTGGCAGGAAGTGAAGAATTCTTATATCACTTACAAATCAATAGATTTTTAGAGGAGATTTGGAAAGTTTTAACTATAGGCAATAAGGCTATTGGAGATTATGAACCTTGGAATATGATGAAAGAGGGAAAAACTGAAGAAGCTATGGCATTAGTGGCTCTTATTACCAATATTATGGCAAAAGTTGCTGTTTTACTTAAATCTGTATTACCATCAAAGGTAGCAGAGATTGAAAAATCTTTAGGGATAACTATAAATACCCAAAGTTATATCAGCCTCATCAAAAATAGAGAACTTATTAGTGATACAACTATTACTAAAATAGATGCACTATTCCCAAGAATTGAAGAGGAACTTATAGCAACAGCTGTTTCGAGTTCAACAGTTACTGAAACAGCAAACAAATCTTGTGAAGATAATAAAAAAGAGATAAAAGGTGAAAAACAAGAGGATGCAAATCTTATCACTATTGATCAATTTTTTGGAACAAGTTTAAAAATTGGAACAATCGTAGAAGCTGAGGAAGTACCAAAATCAGCAAAACTTCTTAAACTTCAAGTTGACATTGGAGAGGGGAGAAACAGACAAATTTTAGCAGGGATAAAAGAATATTATTCTGCAGAGTCTTTACTAGGGACACAAGCATGTGTTGTTGCAAATCTAAAACCTGCAAAACTCATGGGAATGGAAAGTGAGGGGATGTTGCTTGCAGCAAAAGATGAAAATGGACTTCATCTTTTAAGACCAGAGGCTCCTAAAAAATCTGGAACAAAAGTTAGTTAAGAAGCTAAAAAAGTGAAAATATCTTCTACTGTTGATATAACAGGCGGGAAATTACTCAATTCTCCCGCTATATCATTTACTACCCAAACACATACCAATCTTAAAAAAGTAAGTGATGGTGATCTTTTTATTTCATCAAACATAGATGAGATACAAGAGGCTATTAAAAAAGGTGCTTTTGGAATTATATGTGATTTTGATATTAATGTAGCTACACTTGATAATGAAATAGCTTGGATAAAAGTAGATAATATCAATCGTGCAATTACAAAACTCTTACGATTTAAACTAGCTAATATGAGTATTAAAAGTTATTGTGTTGACTTTATAGCTTATGAGTTTTTATCTGTTTTAGCTGGAACCAATAAAAATATCTATTTTGTTGATGATATTTTTTCTAGCTATGAACTTCTAAGTGACATCGAAGATGGTGATATATTGATATCTACAAACCATAAATTTTTAAATGATATCTATCCAAAAAGTGAAAACCTCAAAATCGAGCATATGCATTTTGAGAATCTCCTTATCCATTCAATTTTTGAAACATCTTTTTTATATGAAAATGAGTATTTTTATAAGCTTAGAATCCCATATATCTATCTTAATCATCTTTTATCTATTAAAAAAGTTTTCAATCTTGACTCAATAGATACAAATAAACTAAAAAACATCAAGTTTATGCACCCAATTTTTGTCAATAAACAAAATCAAATGGTTGAGTATGGAAAATCAAATAAATTTATATTAACTTCACAAAATGAGGAGATAAGTAAAATAGAGTTTGATTTTATAAATATTATTTTTAAATATGGAAAGATTGTCTTACTTGATTGCATAGGGGAAAATAATGATGAAATTTTTCACTTTATCTCTCAAACTAGTGCAAATTGTGTCTATCTAAAGAATCAGACAAATGAGAAGATTATAGAGATTTTAAAACTCAACGAAAGAAAAGAACAGACACTTTTTTAGATGCAAGGATATGTTTTAAATGTAAATAAAGTGAGAGACGAGGACTTAATTGTCACTATTTTAGGAGAAAATCATATTCATACTGCATACAGGTTTTATGGTGCAAGGCATTCAAATATCCATATTGGATATAAAATAGATTTTGAACTTGAAATCAATATAAAAAGTACAATTCCAAGACTCAAAGATGTTATTCAGTTAGGTTTTCCTTGGTTACTCGATAGTAAAAAACTCTATCATTGGCAACTTTATATCAAGCTTTTTTACCACCATCTCAAAGATGTTGAGGAGATTGATGATTTTTATATGGAACATTTAAATGACTTGGTGGAGAGAATCACAAAACAAAATCCAAAACGAGCTATCTTAGAGAATTATGTAAAACTTTGTGAATACGAAGGACGGTTACATGATGATTTTACTTGTTTATTATGTGATTTGCCAATAGAAAGTAATATCTCACTTGTGCGAGGTTTTTTAACTACACATAGCGCTTGTAGCTATAGTAAAGATTTTGATATTAAAAAAATAAGTGACTTGTTTGAAAACAAAACTTTAATAGATTTTGACGAAGATGAGATAGAATACTTATGGGGAATTATCCTTCAAGGACTATAATGAAAAAGAAAATGGAAACAAAAATGTACTATGAAAAAGAGTTAGAAGCAATCCACAAATCAAACCGTTTTAGAGCTAGAAAATTATCTGATACAAATCTTATTGACCTTGCTTCAAATGATTATTTAGGACTTGGGGGTAAAAAAAAGCTTTTTAAAAAAGCATATAAACTTCTTAAAAAAGAGGGAAATTTTGCCCCAAAATCATCATTACTTGTCAATGGTTATCATCCTATCCATAAAAAATTTGAAGAAACACTTTGTAAATACAATGGTTTTGAAGCTGGAATTGTAATAGGAAGTGGATTTTTAGCAAATATTTCACTTATTGAGGGGTTGGTGCGAAAAAAAGATATTTTATTTATCGATGAAGAGTACCATGCAAGTGGAATGTTAGCTTCAAGATTAGTTGAAAATGTTGTTACTTTTGCCCATAATGATTTTAACGATTTAGAAAAAAAGATTCAAGAAGCTCAAAAAAATAGCCCAAAAGGTCGTCTTATCATAGCAATAGAGGGAGTTTACTCGATGGGTGGAGATATTGCTCCAAAAGAATTTGCGACTATTGCAGAGAGATATGATGCACTTTTAATAGTAGATGAAGCTCATAGTAGCGGAGTTATAGGGGAAAATCTTCTTGGTTGGTACGACTATCACCATATAAAAATCGCACCAAATCATATCAAAATGGGAACCCTTGGAAAAGCCTATGGAAGTTATGGAGCTTATATTTTAGCTTCAGAGCATATTATCTCTTTTTTAGAAAATCGAGCAAAAGCAATTATCTACACCACTGCTCCATCACTTTTTGATATTGCACTTGGGTATATTGCATTTTTATATATTATAAAAAATAAAACAAAACTCAAAAAAAAGATAGCTAAAAAGAAACAAATCGTAAAAGATATTTTAGGAATTAAATGTAAAAGCTTGATACTTCCAATAATCATAGATGATAATAAAAAAGTTCTAAAGATTCAAAAAGAGCTACAAAATCAAAGTATTTCAGTTGGAGCGATTAGACAACCAACTGTTAAAAAAGCTATTATAAGAATAATTCTCAAACTTGATGTAAAAAATAAAGAACT
>CAZHJR010000050.1:0-13449 GCA_964533335.1 uncultured Helicobacter sp.
GGTTGATTTTTGTTCAATCCACACCTTGCCATACAAGTACCACAAACTTTGAGTTCCACTCCATCTAAATAGAGACTTTTGAGAATCTCAACCAAATCATACTCATAAAATTCTGGTTTTGTTGTACTCTCTCGTGCCAAATCAACTGCATCATTCATCAAAAATATTTTGACATTTTCCCCTTTTTTGTGAAGTGCTGTGATAAGTCGTAAACCATTCCAAGTGACATCTGTACCATCATAAGGTTGATGATTGAAGATAAAAAGATTTTTCATTTTAATCCCCCAATTGTATTCATTAAAGATTTCAAATTTGTATAAAGTTGCTTAGCTTCACTATGTAATTCTGTTTGATTTTTTATTAAGTCTAACATCATCTCCATATTTTGAGTAGTAATTACACTCTCTCCACTCTCCTCATAAACAGCAATTCTACATGGCATAAATGGAGAAAAATATGGATTGGTTGTAAGCATCATAGATGCAAGTTTTGCTTGACATATTTCAAAAATATAAACTTTTCGCTCAATTGGAAATCCTTTTGATGCAACAACCTCATGATAAGCATACTGATGAACCAGAGCAAAACCAGACTTAATACAATCTTCTTCAAATCTATTGACTATTTTTTCGATTGGCTCTTTACTTTTTTGAGAATATGTAAATAATCCAATCATCGTTTCTTTTGGGATAAGTGACATAAAAAATTTAATCATAGGATACCTTTAAAATTATTTCGTATTTAGCTATTTAACTAAATACAATAATGAATAGTATAACAATTTATAACTAATGTCAAGAAAATTAAGTCGATAATAATCTATTTTTTAACCTGAGATGACCGCATGAGATACAATATGTTCTCTATCACTAAAAAACTTTAACTTTATTCCATCAATCGCTTTTCCATCATCATCAACATCTACTACAACCAATTGAAATATTGTTTTACAATGATTTGGAATATCAAAATGTCCTCCAATACCTGTAAGTGCTTTTTTAATAGGTACATAACTATCCATCCCTATTACATTATCTCTGCACCCCGTAAGTCCGATATCAGTTACATAAAATGTACCCTGTGCAACCTCATAATCATCTGTTCCAATATGAGTATGAGTTCCGCAAATAGCACTTACTTTCCCTTTTAAAAGTTCAAACATCACCCTTTTTTCAGCTGTTGCTTCTGCATGAAAATCTACAAAAATATGTTTTATCCCATCGTTGTGTAATTGTTCAACAACCTCTTGTGCTACTATGAAAGGATTTGTTACTTGTGGCATCCCATAGAGTCCCATAAGATTTAAAATTGCTATTTTAAACCCATTCAGTTCGATGATTTTAAGTCCAGTTCCCTCAACACCATTAGGATAGTTGTGTGGACGAAGTACAGGTGCATTTTGAAGAAGAGCTAAAATATCTTTTTTCTTATCCCAAGTATGATTACCACCTGTTAAGATATCAACACCAGCTTTAAAAAGTTCATTTGCATTTTCGCTTGTAAGTCCAAAACCATGACTTACATTTTCCCCATTTGCTATAATAAAATCAATACCATAGGTTTCCCTTATCTTTTTGAGCTCTTTTTTTATATGAACTCTCCCTGGACGACCTATAATATCCCCAATAAATGCAACTCTCATAACTACCTACCAAAAAAATTTCGCCATAGTAACATAAAAAGGATAATGCCCCTATTTAATATACGTAGTTTATTTGTTTAGCAATCTATCGCTACATACATAGCTACTGCTAAATGCCCATTGAAAATTATACCCTCCAAGTTCCCCAGTCACATCCAAAACCTCTCCAATAAAAAAGAGATTTTTTTGGAGTTTACTCTCAAAAGAAGAAGAGATTTCATCGGTACAAACACCACCTTTTGTCACTTCTGCTTTTGTATATCCAAAATTGCCAGCAGGGGCAAAAGTATAATTATGTATATCGATATTCAAATCTTTAATCGCTTGTTTAAATCTTTTTGGAAGATAACTCTCTTTTGTAGGGGCAAAATCTATTGAAATCTGCCCTTTTTTCCAATAAAGTGATGTTGATAAAATAACTGGTCCACTACAACCTTTATGGGTAAATAAAAGACTCCCTTCTAAAGTCTTATCTGCAACTTTAACTCTAACATCCATAGAAAGACCGCTCAGTTCTTTAAACCAAAATTGTTCTTTTTGAACTGTAAAACCAACAAGTGCTGGATTTGGTGTAATAATCTTATGTCCAAATTTTTCAGCTATTTTATACCCAATATCTGTTGCACCTAACATTGGATATGAAAGACCACCAGTTGAGACGATAAGTTTTTTTGATTTTATCTTTTTTTTATTTGTTGTTATAAAATACTCTTCATTTATATAGTCCACATCTAAAACTTCATTTTCTAGTAAAAAATCACATCCCTTTGTTAGTTTAGAAAATAAAGAGATAACCTCGTCACTTGAATGACAAAAGTATGTCCCTTTTACTATTTTTTCATTGAGTATCGGATGGAGATTATTTATTTTTAGAAATTTTAAAAGTGCATTATTATCAAATTCTTGGAAACTATTTGCAATAAGTGTTGGATCACCAAGATAAAATTTTTGACTTAAATATTTGTTTGTAATGTTGCATTTTCCACCACCACTTACTTTGATTTTGGCACCAATTTTTTGGTTTTTATCGATAATGCAAATTTTTAGATTTTTTTGTTTTTGTAAGATTGAAGCGGCAAAAAGCCCACTAGCTCCCGCTCCAATGATTGTTATATCATACATTGTAAAGAGTTTGTTTCATTCAAAAAGAGCTTATCCCCTTCTTGAACCACCACCTTCACCTCTTGATCTTGAAGGACGGCTATCGTTATCTCTTCTTGGAGGTCTAGCATCCCCATCCCTTCTTGGTCTACTTGCTCCACTGTCATTTCTTGGTCTTCTCTCACCATCTCTTCTATCGTCACCTCTTCCACCTCTTTGGCTTCTGCTTCTTGAACGACCTCTTGAACCACTTCCACCTCTATCATTTTTCAATCTGTCAATAAGTGCAGCAATATCTTGATGTGATTTACCGATTTTATTTTTTCCTTTTACTTCATCTTTTGCAGTTAACATTGAGAGCAATTTATATGCAATTGTAGAAAGATCAAATTCCTCTTTAAGAGTATCAATAAGATCACATACCGCTGGATCAATCGTTTGATTTTTGATACTATCCATAAAACCACTATGTTTTTTACTTTTTACATCATCAATAGTAGGAACAACTTTTGCTTCCATCATTGCACCGATATTTGATTGAATTTTTTGAAGACTTCTAAACTCACTTGGAGTTACGATAGAAACAGCAACACCTGATTTTCCACCTCTTCCGGTTCTTCCAATTCTATGAACATATGGCTCACTATCAAATGGTAATTGGTAGTTAAATACATGACTTACATCACTTACATCAAGTCCCCTCGCAGCAACATCTGTTGCAACTAAAACTTCTAAAGTACTTGCTTTAAATGCTTTAATTACCTCTTCTCTTTGTCTTTGCTCCATATCTCCATGGAGACCCTTTGCACTATACCCTTGAGAGACAAGATAAGTAGCAAGTCTATCAACATCTCTTTTCATTTTACAAAATACAATAGATTTTGTTGGGTTTTTAAAATCAAAAAGTCTCATAAGAGCATCGTCTCTTTCATACTCTTCAACAACATAGTATGATTGCTCAATATTTGTATTTGTCATATCTTTTTTAGTCACTGTTACAAATGCTGGTTCAATCAAAATTCTTTTTGCTAAATCTCTAATTGGTTCAGGCATAGTTGCACTAAAAAGTAAAGTTTGTCTCTCTTTTGGCATAAATTTAAAGATTGTTTTAATATCTTCTAAAAATCCCATATCGAGCATCTCATCAGCTTCATCAAGGACAATAAATCTTGGGTTAATGTTGATTTGCTCATTTTTAAGAAGATCAAGAAGTCTTCCTGGAGTAGCTATTACAATTGAAGCATTTTCAGTATGTTTGATTTGTCTTGAGTATGATGTTCCACCATAGATAGTCGCTGTTTTGATATCTAAAAACTTACCAAACTTAAATAATTCATCACTTACTTGCATTGCAAGTTCTCTTGTTGGTACGATTACAAGTGCTTCAACACTCCCATCTCTTCTTAGGTTTTGTAAGATTGGTAAACCAAATGCAGCCGTCTTTCCAGTCCCAGTTTGAGCCTGTGCTACTATATCTTTTCCACTTAATACGATAGGTATCGCATCTTTTTGTATTGGACTTGGTTCTACAAATCCTGCCTTGTTGATGGCTTGCATCAATTCATCTTTAAAATTAAAGTCTTTAAACTCCATAATTATTGTTCCTTTTTTCTCTTGGTTTCATTGAACCTTGTAATAGAAAGTTACTAAATAATATATAATTCTTGACCTAATTTCATCTTATTTCTTCTCTATCGTGATTCAAATTAGGCGGAGTTTATCCAAAAACTCCTTAAAATAGCATTGGTTTATTTCAACCCCTATTTTTTAAGCTATTCATCACCTATTTCGTCATCATTATCACTCGATAATGCTATATTTGAATTACCCATAGCTTTTAAAATTTTTTGTTCTATCTCATTTGCAATTTCTGGGTGTTCTCTTAAAAATACTTTACTATTTTCTTTCCCTTGACCAATTTTACTATCGTTGTAACTAAACCAAGCTCCAGCTTTATCTACAATCTCTAACTTAACACCATAATCTATAAGTTCTCCAAGTTTTGAGATACCCTCTCCAAACATAATGTCAAACTCAGCTGTTTTAAAAGGAGGAGCTACTTTATTTTTAACAACTTTTACTTTTGTTCTATTTCCTATACTTTGTTCACCTTGTTTAAGTGTTGCTATTCTTCTAATATCAAGTCTCACTGAACTATAAAATTTAAGTGCATTTCCACCAGTTGTTGTTTCTGGACTTCCATATCCTGTCATCCCAATTTTCATCCTAATTTGATTGATAAAGATAACGGTTACATTCATCTTACTCATAATTGCTGTAATTTTTCGAAGAGCTTTTGACATAAGCCTTGCTTGCACTCCCACTTGTTGGTCATCCATATCTCCATCAATCTCAACTTTTGGAGTAAGTGCAGCGACACTATCTACTACAATTAAATTAACAGCTCCACTTCTTACAAGTGTTTCAAGTATCTCTAAAGCTTGCTCACCATAATCAGGTTGAGATACAAGGAGGTTTTCAGTATCAACTCCAATATCTTTTGCATATTTTACATCAAGTGCATGCTCTGCATCAATAAAGGCACAAATACCACCTTGTTTTTGACACTCAGCAACAGCATGGAGTGTCAAAGTTGTTTTTCCAGAACTCTCAGGTCCATATATTTCTATAACCCTTCCTTTAGGAAGCCCACCAACTCCAAGAGCTAAATCAAGCCCAAGTGAACCTGTACTAATAGATTCCACAGGCTCAATAGCTTTATCTCCAAGTCTTACAAGTGTCCCTTTTCCAAATGCTTTATCCATTTGCTTAATAGCTAAATCAAGTGCTTTTCTTTGTTCTTCAGTCATTTCTTTTCCTTTTTTTCTTCGTTTTTAGAAATTGTTTTTTATTACTTATCGTTTTTTGTGATGAAATCTTATCATAAAAGATTTGCAAAATTTAAAAACTTAACAAATTGACATATTTTTTAAAAACTTTTGTGTTTTAATCGCTCTTCCTCTTTTTTATACTCACTCATATAAAGAGATACAAGGTTATAAAATCTTCCGCTATGATTTTTCTCCTCTATATGACAAAGCTCGTGTAATACTACATATCTAATAGTATTTATAGGAAATTGAAGTAACATATAATTAATCGAAATATCATTTTTATAACTGCAACTTCCCCACTGTCTTTTTGCATAACGATAAGTGATTTTTTGGGGATGTAGTTTGGTTAGAAAACACATCTCATCAAAAATAGGGTCAATATATTTGATAGCATTCTTTTTATAAAAAGCTTTCAAACCATCAACAAACAGCTCATATTCACAAGACACATCAATAGAACTATTGTGATAAAAATAAAATGTATCATTTTGAAATTTTACTTTTACATTGGTAATCTCATCATCTATCACCAATTCTAAAGGATAATCCTCTCCCATAAAAGGGATTTTACCTCCACATATAAAATCAAATTTATTTTTTGCAGGAACTTTATTTAAAGACCTTAAAATCCAATCCTTATGCTGAATAATAATATCTCTAATCTGATTTGCTTTAAACTTCAGAGGTGTTCTAATAATAATTTCATCTCTATTTTCCAAAGATAACCCTATCCGTTTTATCTTTTTATCACTTTTATGTATTACCGTCAGGGTAATATCATCTAATCTTATCTCCATTTGTTCACTTAAGAATGGATTATTACCATATCGCCACCTTTATGTGAGGCATTTGCTAAAGCTTCATCTGCATCATCCATCATCTTCACAAGTGTAGTATTTTTGTTAATCGTTGCTCCAACTGAAATAGTAAAAGTAACCTTTCCTGTTGCAATTTGTACAAATTCATTTTTAATTTTTTCTTTTAATTCTTCAAAAATCTGATATATTTCAGCATAAGGACGGTTTTGTAAAAGGATACAAAATTGATCTTGCCCAATACGAGCTATAATTGAATCTTTATTTAAATTTTCAAGTAAAAATTGTGATACTAACACAATCGCCTCATCTCCAATTTCATGTCCATATGATTCATTAATTGTTTGAAAATTATCGATATCTATCATTACAACTGCAAGTAATTCCCTTTTTTTCTTAGCAATATCATAAATTTCACTACCAACATTTAAAAGGTAATTTTTATTAAATACACCTGTAAGGAAATCTTTTTTTGCTTTATCTTGAGTATATTCAAAGAGTTCTAAAACATCTAAATTTCCATTGATTCTTGCAAAAAACTCCTCATTTGAGAAATCTTTATATAAAAAATCATTCGCACCATATTTTAGAAAACTAGCAACCACATCTTTTTCACTCATACCAGAAAGTGCAATAACTACAAGTTCATCTTTTTTGTAAGTTTTTCTTATCTCCATTGTAAGCTCTAACCCATTCATCTCAGGCATCATATAATCCACAAGCACAAGTTTGATATTTGGTCTTTGTTTTAAAGTATCTAAAGCCTCTTTTGCTCCAAAATTTACAATAGCATTAAGATTATATTTTTTACACAGAGCTCCCATTTTTGTTGCAAATGTTTTAGAATCATCAACAACAAGCACTTCAATTTTAGAATTTTTGATAAATCTATCCACAACATCTACACAATGATCAATCGCATAACTTCCATTTTTAATAATATAATCTATCAAATTTTCATTTTTAAATATTTCATGATTTTTATCTAAAGTTGTCCCAGTTAAAACTATTGAAGGGATATTGAATTTTTTTACAAAAGAAATAATCTCTCCATTAGGAGCATCTGGTAATCCATAATCTAACAGCGCAAGGGAAAACTTACCTTTTTGTGCCAACATCAAATCAGCACACTCTTTCATAGAAGCTGCTCCATATACTTTGAGTCCTAGTTTATCCTCTATTGTATTTCTAAGACCACTGAGTATTGTTTTACTATCATCAACTATTAATACACTTTGTTCCATATTTACCTCGTTTTGTTTATTGGTAGAGTAATGAATGATTTTATCACAGTCTTGGTTAATTACTTAAAGATATCTCACAACTTCATCAATGCCAAGCCTTAGTTGAGAACTTTGTGGATTGATGCGATACCCAAAAGGAACAATAACTGCTAATTGATATCTTTTTGTATCAATATTTAAAATCTCCTCAATTTTTTCTTTTTCAAACCCTTCTATTGGACAACTATCTATTCCAATAGATGCAGCGGCACTCATCATATTTCCCATCGCGATATAACACTGCCTTGCTCCCCAAGCCAAAATATTTTCATCACTCGACATTGTATGGGATAGATGACTTACATAGAGATTAAGATATTTTTCAAAATTTTCTTGCGAGAGATTTCTCCTCGCAAACATTTTTGCAACATACTCATTGGATGGTTTTAGCTCTTCGATTTTAGAAAGTATTACAATTAAATCACTACAAGTAGTAATTTGTGGCTGATTCCAGCAATATGGTCTTAGTTTTTCTTTTAACTCTTGATTTTGTACTACCAAAAACTTCCATGGCTCCATTCCAAATGATGATGGGGAAAGTCGTCCAACTTCTAAAATAAATTCTAAATCGACTTTTGGTATTTTTTTTGTTTCATCAAATATTTTACATGCATGTCTAAACTCCATAGCTTCTAAAAATTGTTCTTTAGTCATTAAGCACCTCTATAATTTTTTGAAAACTATAACACAATAAATTAAAAAAGCCCCACCGAATTGATGGGGCTTTTTTTATTTCAGTATATGATAAAACTATCTTACCATATAACTTAAATCTTCACCTTTTACTTTGTTGAAGTTGAGATATTTATAAACATTATCTCTCATATCTGGCTTAATTTTATTTGGAACAATGCTTAAGTATTCCTCTTTTGTTGGAAGTTGTCCTTTAAGTGCAGTAACTGCAGCAAGCTCTGCACTTCCTAGATACACTTGAGAACCTTTTCCTAGTCTATTATCAAAGTTTCTTGTAGAAGTTGAGAATACATAAGATCCTTGTCCAACTTGTGCTTGGTTACCCATACATAAAGAACATCCTGGAATCTCTGTTCTAGCACCACTACTTCCAAATACAGAGTAGTAACCCTCTTCTGTTAATTGTCTTTCATCCATTTTTGTTGGAGGACAAATCCATAGTTTAGTAGGTACTTGCCCTTCTCCTCTTAAAACTTCCCCTAAAGCTCTAAATAATCCAATATTTGTCATACAACTTCCAACGAAAACTTCATCTATTTTTGTTTGAAGTCCAGCTGCATGGATTTCACTTAAAGTTTTAACATCATCTGGATCGTTTGGACAAGCTAAGATTGGCTCAGTAATCTCATTTAAATCAATCTCAATAACTGCCGCATACTCAGCATCAGCATCAGCCTCTAAAAGAGTTGGATTCGCTAACCATTCTTTCATCTTATCAGCTCTTCTTTGAAGAGTTTTATCATCTTGATACCCTTGTTTAATCATCTCTTCGATTAAAACAATATTTGATTCTAAATATTCAGCAACTGGCTCTTTATTTAATTTTACTGTACAAGCTGCTGCACTTCTCTCAGCTGATGCATCAGATAATTCAAATGCTTGCTCACATTTAAGGTCTTCTAAACCTTCAATTTCAAGGATTCTTCCATCAAATACATTCTTTTTACCTTTTTTCTCAACCGTTAAAAGTCCAGCTTTAATAGCATAGTAAGGGATTGCATTTACAAGGTCTCTTAAAGTAATACCAGGTTGTAACTCTCCAGAAAATCTTACAAGAACTGATTCAGGCATAGTTAAAGGCATCATACCTGTAACACCAGCAAATGCAACAAGTCCAGAACCTGCAGGGAAAGAGATACCAATTGGGAATCTTGTATGGCTATCCCCACCTGTTCCTACAGTATCAGGTAAACAAAGTCTATTTAACCATGAGTGTATAACACCATCACCTGGTCTTAAAATAACACCTTTTCTACTTGTCCAGAATGCTGGAAGTGTGTGTTGTAATTTGATGTCAGCTGGTTTTGGATACGCTGCTGTGTGGCAGAACGATTGCATAACCATATCAGCACCAAAATCTAGAGCCGCAAGTTCTTTAATCTCATCTCTTGTCATTGGTCCAGTTGTATCTTGACTTCCTACTGTTGTAGCAATTGGCTCACAATATACATTTGGTTTAATTCCTGCAACTCCACAAGCCTTACCTACCATTTTTTGTGCTAAAGTATACCCTTTACCGTTATCAGCTGGATTTTCTGGCACTAAAAATAAATCACTTGCACCCATACCTAAAGCTGCTCTTGCTTTTGCAGTTAAACCTTTTCCAATAATAAGTGGGATTCTTCCTCCTGCTCTCATCTCATCAGTAATAGTATTTGGAGAAAGTTTAAACTCACTTACAATCTTTCCATCTTTTTCAATAACACCATCATAAGGTTTTACAACGATTACATCACCAGTTTCTAAGTTTTCTACTGGAGCTTTGATTGGTAAACAACCTGAATCTTCTGCAGTATTAAAGAAAATTGGAGCAATGATTGAACCAATAACAACTCCACCTGTTCTTTTATTAGGAATACCAGGAATATCTTCACCCATATGCCACTGAACTGAATTGATTCCTGATTTTCTTGAAGATCCAGTTCCTACAACATCACCTACATAAGCAAGTGGATTCCCTTTTGTTTTAAGTTCAGCCATAGTTTCAAGTGGTTGTGGCATTCTACTACCCAACATTGAGTTTGCATGAAGAGGGATATCTGCTCTTGTAAATGCTTCAGATGCAGGAGATAAATCATCAGTATTTGTCTCACCTGGTATTTTATATACAGTTAATTTAATCTCATTTGCAAGTGCAGGTCTATTTGTAAACCACTCACCATTTGCCCAAGAGAGAACAACCTCTTTTGCTTTTTCATTTCCAGCTTTTGCTAATTCATTTACATCTTCAAATCCACCATATACTAAAAGTGTATTTTTAAGTTGTTCAGCTGCCTCACTAGCAATATCTTGTGATAGTTTTAAAGCTTCAATAAGTGGTGTTACATTGTATCCTCCACCCATTTTTCCTAAAATTTCACATGCTTTTACAGGGTTGATTGCTGCACATTTTACATTACCTTGAACAACATCATTTAAAAATGCTGCTTTTACATAAGCACTGTCATCAACTCCACCATTGATTTTATTTTCAAATAGGTCAAGTAAATAGTCTTGCTCAACTATAGTTTGAGCTTTTAAAAGCTCAACAAGTTCTGCTGTTTGTTCTGCTGTAAGTGCTAAAGGTGGAACACCAAGTTTTGCTCTTTCTTCTGTGTGTGATTTGTAGTTTGCTACTAAACTCATCTTCAAAATCCTTTTTTTGTATAATTGTTTTAGAGAATAATTGTAACAAAAAAAAGATAATTTTGATGATAAGTGTGTAGTTTTTACTCTTTTGATTTTTAGAATGTTTAGAAAAGTTACACTAAGAGTCCATTGAAGGTAAGGTAACCTCAAATACTGCACCATCATCTTCATTGTATGCTTTGATTACCCCATCATTTTCATCAACGATTCTTTTAGCAATATTGAGTCCAACTCCCATACCAGATGATTCTTTTGTACTTTTAAAAGCATCAAAAATATGGTCTACAATTCCAGCATTAATTCCACCAGCATTATCCTTGAATTTTACAACAATCATATTATTTAACTTTTCAATAGTTATTACAAGTTGTCTATCTCCGAACTGCCCTTTTTTAATAAGTTCATCCATCGCATTATTAATGATAACTATCCATACCTGCTCTATTCTTTGTTTTTGAATATTTGCCATAAATACAACATCTTCATGTTCCATAAGGGTAGTATATGGTTTACCATTGAGATAAACATTTGAGATATGCTTACACTTATTATGTGTCATCGTAATTGCTACCATAATTGTTTTATAAACATTTACAGCCTCTCTTTCCACTTTTGTTTGAGAAGCTATCTCTTTCATTGATGAAATTATATTCTCCATCCTATGAATACCATCTATGATCGTTTTTGAATCATCTAACATACGATGTCTTAAAGTCTCATCTGTTATATCTTCAATATCATATTGCATCATTTCAAAGGTGGCTTTAATATAAGTAAGAGGAGTGTTAATTTCATGGGTAATCCCAGCACTTAACTGCCCAATTGCTAAAAATTTTGCATTTTGAAGTTCTTTTTCCCTTTGATGTTCTATCTCCTCTTCCAATCTCTTCTTCTCAATAATAGGAAGAATATTTTTTTTAATAACATCAAGTAATTTTCTTACATCAATAGGTTTATTTATATATCCAGTAACACCAATATCAATAGCACGATGAAGAAAATTAGCATCATTGTGTGCAGTTGTAATAAGCATCGGAATAAATGGAGAGAGCTCTTTGATTTTATCAAGCATATCAAGCCCATTCATCTTAGGCATATTAATATCAGTAATTACCACATCAATAATATCTTGGTTTTCTTTAAATGCAGTTAGACCCTCAATTCCATTCGTAGCAACAATAAAATCTTTAAAGAAAGTTTTTAGTAATCCTCCAATCGCACTCCTTATTGCTTCTTCATCCTCTACATAAAGTGCTGTAATACCTTTAAACATTATATGATACCCAGATGGTCTAAAATTTTACTTTCAATATCTTTCAGTGAAATAAATGGCTTCGTTACATAATCAGTAGCTCCAATTTTTTCACACTCTAAAATTTTATCAATAGTTGAATAAGCTGTCATCATAATCACCTTTACATCAGGTCTTGTTTTTACAACCTCTTTTAATACTTCAACACCATTCATCTCAGGCATCATAATATCTGTTAAAAGCATTTTAAAATCACCATTCTTTATCATTCCAATCGCTTCAATAGGATTTGCAACAGTAACAACTTCTACCATGGCTCTTCTATTTAAAAATCTCTCTAGAACATTAAGAATATCTCTCTCATCATCAAGTATAAGTATTTTAGTTTTTTGTGACATTTTTTATCCTTTATTTTTACAATTTTCTATTTTTATTTCATTCAAAAGACCAAAAACATTATTTATAGATTCTTCAATTTTAACAGCCTGTGGCACTAATCCCATACTATCAGTAATCTCTTCTGCATTAATCTCTATAAATGTTTGAACACCATTATGGACTTTTTGATGATGCATTTTCAAATCTCTCCACACATCTGTATTTGTAAAGTCTCTTTGTTCTTTCTCCATTTCACTCATCCACTTCCCAAGTGCACATTGATGCTCATTTGTTACAGTAAATACTGTTTTTTCATTTAATTTAGTAAAATTTGAATCTTTAAAATTTAAGTGTCCTAACTGCAATCTATTAATATGGTATGTCATCTCAATATCACATACTTGCTGATTTGTTTCTTTTCTATATGTTACGTGATTTGTAACTGATAATAATCTTTCAGATAACATTTTTACTTCGCCAGAAAGAGTATCTATATTAGCTGCTTCTGATGCACTTTCTTGTGTTTTTTTATCTATAATTCCAATTGCAGCATTAATTTGACTTATCCCTCTTGATTGTTCTCTACTTGCAGTTGAAACTAAATCTATCATATGTTTTGTTTGAGCTATCTTATCGTTTAAGACTTCATATCCATGAATCATTGTTGTAGAGATATCTTTTCCTTCATTTGCTTTACTTGCTGCACTTTCAACCAAAGTTTTAATTTCCCTTGCAGCATCTGCACTTCTATTTGCAAGGTTTCTTACCTCTTGAGCAACAACTGCAAATCCTTTCCCTGCTTCACCAGCTGTTGCTGCTTCTA
>CAZHJR010000051.1:0-12667 GCA_964533335.1 uncultured Helicobacter sp.
TGCACCGAATTTTATATAGGATTTATTACTCCACCAATAAAATAAACTAAATTTTAGTAGTTTTATTGTGAGTATTTTCAAGGCAGGAGTTTGAAGCTTACCTTTGTGTAAGCAAAAACTTCTAACGAAGAAAATATTTACAAGAAAGCTAGTGGTTATAATATTTGCTCGCATTATTTACTCATTCTTTTTGCCAGAAATGTAATTGACATACGATGTATGCCTTCATACATTTCTGATAAAAATTTATGGTAAAAATGCGGCTAAAATTAGCTTATTTTATTGGTGGAGTAATAGTATGGAAAGATTGTATGCACCTTGGAGAACAGAGTATGTTTCGACTCATAGCGAAAAGATAGAGGGTTGTGTTTTTTGTCATATTGTAAATACCCCTACAAAAGATGAAGAACTTGGAGTTCTATGGAGAGAAGATGATTTTTTTATTGTGATGAATAAATATCCTTATAGTCCAGGGCATATTATGATTATTCCAAATTTTCATACGGATAAACTTGAAGAATTGAGTTCTGAAACTTGGGCAAAAATGACTCTTTTTGCTCAAAAAGGGGTAAAACTTCTTAAAGATACTTTGAATGCTCAGGGTGTGAATATGGGGATGAATCTTGGATGGGTAGCAGGGGCAGGGATAGCTGAACATATCCATTTACATCTTGTTCCTAGATGGAAAGGGGATACAAATTTTATCACTACTATTGGGGAAACGAGAGTCTATAGTACTGATTTTAAAAAGATTTATAATAGACTCAAAGAGAAATCAGGCGAATATTTCAGTTAAAATTTAATCAAATATGGTAAAATCTAAACTTCTTTAAAAGTGAACAAAATAAAAGATAAGGACTAATATTATGAATAGAGAAAGTAAACACTTACCATCTGTAAATAGTAGAAGAGACTTTTTGAAAGTTTCTTCTATTTTTTTAGTTAGTGGAATTTTAACACAAGCACAAGCGAAAAAAATAGATATTGAAAAACTTTTTGCATTTAAAAATGAGACAAAAAAATTGCATTTATATAGTGTGAATTCAAAAAAAACAATCAATATTGAATATTTTGAAAATGGAAAATATATAAAAGAGGGACTAAACGAGATTTATAAACTTATGGGAGATAGAAGAACTGGTGAAGTTGCAGCGATTGATAAAAATCTTATCGAAAGTATGTATGATGTTCAAACAAAATTGAATACAAGTAAACCTATCACTATTCTTTCTGGATATCGTTCGATTGAGACAAATATGAAAATGGCAATGCAACATAATGGGGTATCAACAGATAGTTTTCATACAAAAGGGAAAGCAGTAGATTTATATGTGCAAGGTATATCAACAGGGGAGATTCATAGTATTGTAAATAAAGTGCATACTGGAGGAATAGGATACTATCCAACTTCTGGTTTCGTCCATATGGATGCAGGACCTAGTAGAGCTTGGCGAGGATAATAGTTAATTTGAATATTGATATGAAAAAGATTATTTTGGGACTTGCAATAGTTCTGTTTGGGCTTCTTGGTGCTTATTATTATAAACAATATAAGTATGAACATAGATTTGACAATCTCCTTATTTGTCATAAAATGGATATTTTAGATAATAATCAGAGTACACCAAATCTTTTAAATCGTGAAAAAACAAAAGCATTTTATCAAAAATTCTGTCAAAAATCTACTATGTTAGGTTGGTTTGATACCGATTTACATTTAAAGCAATCAGCTTTTGAATTACTGAAAGCCATTGAAGAGTCTTATGAACATGGACTAGAGCATGAGAAATATCATCTTGCTAGCTTACAACAACAAATTAAAGAATATGAATCACTTACAGAAGAAGATACAGCTGAAAAAAGAACAGAGCTTGCAAATAAACTAGATGTTAGGTTGACAGATGCTTATATTGCACTTTTTGATGATTCTTATTATGGTTTGACTGACTGGAAAAAGTACAAAAAGATTCAGTATCAATATAATAAAGAAACAACAATTAAAGCTCAAGAGGAAAGACGGCTGAAACTTATAGAGCTTAATATTTCAGTTGAAGATTTGGAAGATGAGCCATTACCTAAATTTGAATGGGAAAAACCAGCGAAAAAAGATAGGATTGCTGTAGAAGAACTATTGACTCATTTAGAAAATGATGAGATTTATAATTCATTGATGGCACTTCATCCTGACATCAAAGAGTATAAAAAATTGGTTGCAATTTTAAAAGAGTTACGAAGTTCATCAAAGCCAAATAAAACAAAAATAAATAAAATTTTGCTTAATATGGAAAGGTTTCGATGGGTAATCGGTGAATATGATAAGAGTGATAAATCTGTTATGGTAAATATCCCATCTTTTACTTTGCATCTTTTAGCGAATGGTGAAAGAGTTTGGGATATGAGAGTTATTGTAGGAAAACCAAAACGACCAACTCCTATTTTAGAAGGTAGTTTATCTTATGCAATTCTTAACCCTTATTGGACAGCACCACCAACTGTTATACGTGAAGATATGATGAAAAAAGCAGATACTATGGCTGAATATCTCAAAGAGCATAATATGAAGCTTTTTAGGGTTATAAATGATAAAAAAGTTGAGATAAATGCTGATGATATCAATTGGACAGTTTATAAAGATGCAAAGAAAATACCATTTGTATTTAGAGCAGAACCAGGGGAAGGAAATCCTTTAGGGACAATAAAATTTACCTTTCCAAATAAGTATTCAGTTTATATGCACGATACAGACAAAAGGGAGTATTTCGCAGAACCGTATAGGGCATTTAGCTCAGGTTGTGTAAGATTACATCAACCGACAAAGTTATTTAGCACTCTTTTGGGTACAGCTGATGATGTAAATCTTAGTAGTTATAATAAACAAAATAAAGCAGAAGTTCCAGTGAGTTTAAGAAAAGAGATTCCAGTTGTTTTTAGATATATGACAGCAGGTGTCAATAAAAATGGAAATTTAGAGATTTATGATGATATTTATGGGTATGATGAAAATAATATCAAAGCGATGAAAGGGTATGAAAAGATTTTTGATACTCGTTTTATCGCATCACCTATTGTCTTGCCACCACAAGCAAAGTAATTTGTACTTTTACTTTGTGGCGAGTTAGAAAAGTTTAAGAGAGTGAATAAACCAGCTTTTTAAGAATACTTTTGAGTTGTTGCTTCTCTTTTTTATCTAAAATTTTAAAAAAATCATCTTTACTTTTTCGTATCTCATTAAGTGATTCTTCGATGGTTTTTATTCCAAGTGGTGTTAATCTGACAAACACTTTCCTTTTGTCATCACCACTTAATTCTCTTACGATATAATTTTCTGCTTCAAGTTTTTTTAGAACCTTTGTCATCCCACCTGAAGAAAAAACAAGTGCATCGTATAGTTCAGTCGGTGTAAGTACCTTCCCATTAAAATATAAAGCAGCCATCACATCAATATGAGAGTGGAGAAGATTGTATTTTTCTTTGAGAAAGAGTTCTGTTTTATTAAACATATGTTTGTGAATGAGTGTCATAGGAAGTGATAATCCAGATGACTCATATATCTCATCTTGGAGAACTTTATTGTAAAAATTATCTATATATTTTTTATTCATAACACTATTGTAACTAAAAAATAATTAAAAATATTCAAAATTATATCTTTCTAGAAAGATAATGTTAAGTTGATTTGCGATATTCTTCAAAATTAAAAAACCATAAAATAGTTATGGTGCAAAAGGAAAAAAATGGGAAAAAAATGGCTCTTTTTAATCGTACCTATCTCGATTTATGCAGATAATTTAAAATCATTAGTAGAGTTTGCAATGACAAATAATAATATCGTAACTTCAAAAAGCTTCACAGAAAAAGCAAAAAGGCTCGATTTAGAATCGGTACAAAATAGTTATTATCCAACAATAGATATTGGTGGGTATTATCAAAGACTAGATGATAAATCAAACGGAATACCAGGTGAAGTGTATAGTGGATATGGAAAAATTAGTTTTGATTTGTATGACGGAAACAAAAAAGCAAATCTTATAAAACAAAATCAAGCACTTTTAGAGTCAACTTCTCATGATATAAGTGGATATAAAAAAGAGTTGCAATTACTCATAGTACAAGATTTTTATATGATTAAAAATCTTGAAGCAACTCTTGAAACTTTAAAAGAGAAACAAAATCAACTTCAAGCAGAAATAGAAAGGGTCAAAAAGTTTTATGAAGTTGGTACCACAACAAAAGATGATGTAGATAGATTAGAAGCTGCATATAGTGGAAATATTTACCAAATTGATGCACTCAATTATCAAATTTTGTCTATCAAAAAGCTATTTAGTCTTAAGATAGGGAAAAAAGTAGAGCAGTTTGATGACTCTACGATTATTGTTCCAAATAATCTTCAAAGTGATAAAAACGATAATATAGAATCTTTAAAACAAACTGCATTATCGTTACAACATACTGCAAATACTCTTGATGCAATCTATCAGCCACAGGTAAAAATAGAGGATACTTATAGCTTTTATGAGTATGGGAGAACTGATTTAACTCATCCAAGAGGGCTAGATAATCAAAATAAAATCCTTTTGAGCGTAAATCTTCGGTTATTTGATAATGATGTAAGTGCAAAACAAAAAGAATCTATCATCGTACAGAAAAAAGCTTTAGAGAAACAAATTGAACAAAATGAAGAGTTACAAAATATCAACCTTCAATTAGCTCAATCTAATATTGAAACGATAAAAGCTCAAATATCAAGTGCAAAAAGTTCTCTTAATGCAGCACAAAGTGCCTATGAAACAATTGTACAAAAGTATAAAGTGGGACTTGTTGACAATGTAGCTTATTTAGATGCTTTGAGTGTCAAAACAGAAGCAAAAGCACAATATAAAATTGCTTTAAATAATCTACAAGTGGCTTATGTGAAATATTATTATTTTACAAATAAAGAGATTATTGAATTTATCCAATAAGATAACTCATCAAAATAAAACAGAACAATAAAAGGAAGTTAAAAAATGAAAAAAGTATTATTTGGAGCTGTTCTAATCGCTATCATTGGTGGTTTAGGATATGGAGTTTATACAGTAAAGACAAAAAAACCTGAGGATAAGATGGCTGGTATGTCAAAAAATATGCCACCACTCCCTGTAGAAGTTTTTGTGATAAACGATGGGGTTGCTATAACTACAAAAAATTATCCAACACTAATTAAACCTAGTGAAGAGGTTTCTGTTATAGCTAGAGTAAAAGGGCTTTTGCAAAAAAAATATTTCAATGAAGGGAGTTATGTCAAAAAAGGAAGCTTACTCTATACAATAGAGCAAGATGTGTATGAAACAAATCTTAAAATCGCAATATCACAAAATGAGAAAGCAAAAGTCAATCTTAAAAAAGCAAAAAAAGATTTTGAAAGGGGAAAGGCATTGTTAGCCACAAAAGCACTTAGTGAACAAAATTATGACAATTTAGAGTACCTTTATGAAAATGCTTTAGTTGAACTTCAAAGTAGCGAATCAAATCTGAAAAATCTTCAAATTCAATACAACTATACAAAAGTCTATGCTCCAATTAGTGGGATAGCAGGTATGAAAAAATATGATATTGGTGAGCTTGTAGGTTTCAATGATGAAAATTCAAATCTTTTAACTATTACCAATACAGACACTATTTTTGCAGAATTTTCACTTCCAAAAGAGGATATTGAAGCCTATATTCATCAAATAAAAAATGGTTCAATTAAAATAAATTTGATTTCAGGGGAACATACTTTTTCAAATGGGAAAATAGATTTTATAGCACCAAAAATAGATACTTCAACTGATACAATACTTTTACGAGCAAGTTTTAAAAATACAAATCATCAAATTATTGCAGGGGAATTTGCAAAAATAGAACTTTCAAATATTAATCTTGGAAAGGTAAATGTTGTACCTGAAAATGCAATTTTGAAAAATCCAAAAGGGACATTTGTAGCGGTTGTAGAAAATGGTATCGCTACGATGCGACCTGTTGAGCTTGGGATGTTAATACAAGAGGGGATTGTTATCAAAAGTGGATTGAAAAATGGAGATCAAGTGATTGTGAGCAATATAGCAAAAGTGCGACCAGATACAAAAGTGATGGTTGTACCAAATGAAAAAACTCAGCCAAAAGAAGTGAAGTAGAATGTTTGCCTCATTTTTTATTAAACGACCAGTTTTTGCTTCTGTTGTTTCTATTATTATTGTTCTTGCTGGAATGATGTCAATGCTCAATCTTCCAATAGAACAATATCCAAGAGTTGTTCCACCACAAATTACAGTGACTGCTATCTACCCAGGGGCAAGTGCAGATACTTTAGCTAAAACTGTTGCAGCTCCTATTGAAGAGCAGATAAATGGAGCTTCAAATATGATTTATATGAACTCTGTCTCTGAAGATAGTGGTAGGGTGATTATCAATGTTTTTTTTGAAGTGGGGACAAATGCAAGAGATGCCAAAATAGATGTAAACAATCGAGTCCAAGCAGCCCTATCAAAACTTCCAGAACAAGTGCAAAGACAAGGTGTCGTAGTTAGTGAAAGATCTCCAAGTATGCTTCAAGTTATTATGCTCCATTCTCCAAAGAAAACCCACGATGTAACTTACCTTTCTAACTATGCTTTGATGAATATCGTAGATGATCTCAAACGGGTAAAGGGTGTTGGAGATGCTACTATTTTTGGGGCAAAAGATTATGCGATACGAGTATGGATTGATCCTCTCAAACTCTCTAAATATGGTTTAACTACCACAGATTTAATAGGTGCTATTAAAGAGCAAAATGCTCAATATGCAGCTGGAAAAATAGCAGAAGAACCGATAAAAAATAAACAGATGTTTACTTATACTATCCAAACTCCTAGTCGCTTTGCTGATGTAAAAGAGTTTGGGGAAGTGATAATTAGAGCAAATAGTGATGGGAGTAATCTAAGATTAAAAGATGTAGCAACGATTGAACTTGGAAGTCAAAAATACAATATGACTACAAAACTTAATGATGCCCCTGCTATACCTATCGCTATCTTTTTACAAAGTGGAGCGAATGCCTTAGAAACTGCAAAAGCTGTAGGAAAAGTTTTAGAAAAATCTAGTCAAAATTTTCCACAAGATTTAACATATAAAATCCCTTACGATAGCACTAAATTTGTGGAAATTTCTATCAAAGAGGTGATTAAAACATTTATCGAAGCGATTGTTTTAGTTATGCTCATTATCTTTTTATTTTTACAAAATTGGAGAGCAACACTTATCCCTATTTTAGCTGTGCCTGTTTCTATTATTGGGGCATTTGCAGGGATGTATATATTTGGATTTAGTATCAATCTGCTCACTCTTTTTGGGCTTGTTCTTGCTATTGGGATTGTTGTTGATGATGCGATTATTGTTATAGAAAATGTTGAAAGGCATATGAGTGAGGGGATGAGTCCAAAAGATGCAGCATTTAAAGCGATGAGTGAAGTTTCAAGTGCTTTGATTGCTATTGTTTTGGTACTATCTGCTGTATTTATCCCTGTTGCTTTTATGGGTGGACTTACAGGGGAGATGTATAAACAGTTTGCGATTACGATTGTTATTTCGATTGTTATTTCAGGATTTGTGGCATTGACACTCACACCATCACTGTGTGCTTCATTATTAAAAAATAATCATGCAAAACCAATGAGATTTTTTGTATGGTTTAACAATTTCTTTGAATTTGCAACAAGAGGGTATTCTTATCTTGTAAAACAAACTATCAAATATGCTTTCCTTACAATGTTACTTTTTGGTGGGCTTATCTTTGTTTCATACGATATGTTAAAATCACTTAAAACTGGACTTGTACCCCAAGAGGATCAAGGGACTATTTTCTTATTTAACTACAATCCGCCTGGTTCATCTCTTAGTCGAACAGAAGCACTTACAAGTGAGATAAATAAAATGGTATTGAGTGATAAAAATGTTGCAGATGTGATAACTTTAGCTGGACTTGATTTTGCTACATTTAGTGAAAGAACATTCGCTGCAGCTACTATCGTTAAACTCAAACCTTGGGATGAGCGACCAAATAAAGAACAGCATGCAGGTGCGATTTTGCAAAGACTTAATATGCAAGCGATGGGTACGAGTGATGGATTTTCTTTTGGTGTGTTACCTCCACCTATTATGGGGATGAGTATCGCTGGTGGATTTGAGATGTATGTTCAAGATAGAAGCGGAAGTGGGACTGCAAATTTAAGCAAATATGTTGATTTATTGATAGAAACAGCAAGTAAACGACCAGAACTTCAAGGGGTAAGAACAACACTCAATGCAAATATTCCTCAGTACAAAATGTCAGTCGATATAGAAAAAGTAAAAGCAAAAGGGGTGACTTTAACCGATATTTATGCCACACTGAATGCAAATCTAGGGAGTTTTTATGTCAATGATTTTAGTTTGTATGGAAGAACTTATAAGGTAAATCTCCAAGCAAGTAGTGAGTTTAGAAAAGATGTTGAAGATTTAAAATATATCTATGTCAAAAATAAAAATGGGGAACTTTTGCCGATTGACTCTTTTGTGAGTATTGAAAAAACCGTTGGGGCTGATTTGGTAGAAAGGTTTAACCTTTTTCAAGCAGCAAAAATCTCAGGACAACCAGCAATGGGATATAGTTCTGGAGATGCCCTAAAAGCAATCGAAGAGGTAGCTACTGAGGTATTGCCACCACAATATACGATAAGTTGGATAGGAACAGCTTATCAAGAAAAAAGGGTAGCAAGTAGTAGCACGCAGGCTTTTATCTTGGGGATTGTGTTACTCTTTTTAATTTTAGCAGCTCAATATGGAAGATGGTTGCTTCCAATTTCAGTTATTATGGCTGTCCCGTTTGCTATCTTTGGAGCAGTTTTAGCAACAGGGCTTAGAGGATTAGAAAATGATATCTATTTCCAAATCGGACTTTTAGTTTTAGCAGGACTTGCAGCAAAAAATGCAATTTTAATCGTAGAGTTTGCTCTTCAAAAACAAAAAGAGGGGATGACTTTGATAGAGTCAGCACTCGAAGCTTCAAAAATCAGGCTAAGACCAATTATTATGACTTCACTAGCATTTACTCTTGGAGTTTTACCACTAGCTCTTAGCACAGGAGCTGGAGCTGGAAGTAGACATTCTATAGGTACAGGAGTGATTGGTGGGATGCTCTCAGCTACATTTTTAGCGATTGTTTTCATACCACTTTTTTATATTTTGATTTCAAAGATTTCAAAAAGAAAGTCTGAAATAGAAGAGGGGAACGAGATAGTTTCAAAAATACTCTAAATTGATTTGGGTTACAAAAGTTTAAACTTTCCTAACTCCCTTTTTTTCGTATCCACAATATGCACAGCACAAGCGATACAAGGGTCAAAACTATGGATTACCCTCAAAACTTCAAGAGGTTTAGAGGTGTCTTCTAGTCGTAAACCAATAAGTGCTTCCTCATAAGCTCCTCGTTTTCCATTTTCATCTTTTGGTGAAGCGTTCCAAGTTGTTGGAACTATCGCTTGATAGTTGCTTATTTTTCCGTTTTGTATCTTTATAAAGTGCCCTAAAACTCCCCTTGGTACTTCAAACATTCCTCTTCCAATAGCTTCTTTTGGCAAACTATCAAAATCATATTTCGTCCACACTTTTTCATCATAATATTTGATATTTTCAACCAAATCATTTACAAAATCAAAGATAAATTCACAGCAAATCTGAGCTTCTATAGCCCTTGCTGCATTTCGTCCAATTGTTCCACATAAATCAGAAAGTTCAAGGTCAAGTTCAGTTAAAAAATTTGCAATGTATGGTTGTATCACTTTTGAATTTTTTGCATACCCAACCACCATACGAGCCAATGGTCCAACTTCCATAGCCTTCCCATCGTATCTTGGGGATTTTATCCAGCTATATTTTCCTTCCGTTTTCAAACTTCCATCTTCGTTCAAATCTGTGTAAAAAACTTCCGTTTCCCCCTCGTAAGGTTTTGTTTTATCCTCTTTTACATACCAAGCACGATAAGCCTCTTCTGTTATTTTAGTTTCGTCAAAAGGGGTAACATTAAGAAAATCAAAATCATAAATAATCCCATCTTCAAAAACTCTATCTCCGCTTGAAAAACTGTATCCACCAACAGCCATAAAGTTCCCCATTGCTTTTCCATTTTCTGACTTCATATCCTCTTTATAAGCACTGCAAAGCATCTTTATATCTGGAATATAGGCTCTTTGAATAAAGTCATTGACATCTTTGATAATCGATAAAAAGTCATTGATTCGTGAAGCACTTAACATATCCATAATGCTTGTAACACCACCAATCACCATATATTGAGGATGGGGAGTTTTCCCTCCAAAAATAGCTATCGCTTGACTGATTTCCCTTTGAATTCGTAAAGCTTCAAAATAATGTGAAAGTTGGAGGAGATTCTCTTCAGGGGTAAATTTATAACTTGCATGTCCCCAATATCCATTTGCAAATATTCCTAATTTTCCAGCTTGGACAAACTTCGTTAACTTTTCTTTTACAGTTTGGAGATGCGAAACAGAGTTTCTGTAAGGATTGTCTGTAAATTTTGATGCTATTTTTGAAGCAATTTCTACATTTGCATTTAAAGCACTTGTGACATCGACAAAATCGAAAGAGTGAAGATGATAATAGTGAACGATATGGTCTTGCACAAATAAACTAAGAGAGATTAAATCTCGAATAATTTTTGCATTTTTTGGTATCTCTATACCATAAGCATCTTCCGTTGCTCTTGTAGAAGCTCTATAATGTGAGTTTGTACATACCCCACAAATCCTTTGAGCTAAAAGGGGAGTATCCCTTGGGTCTTTATCTTTTAAGATGATTTCAAGTCCACGAAAAAGTTGCCCACTTGCCCAAGCTTCCCTTATGATATTATTTTCATCAACTTCAACTTCTACCCGTAAATGCCCCTCAATTCTTGTGATTGGGTCTATTATAATTTTTTTTAGTGGTTTCATTTTTGCTCCTCAGCAAGAAGTTCTCTATTATTTGCATATTTGTCAAAAGCGATTTTACCCTCTCCACAACCAAAACAACCATGTCCAACTTGAACTGGCCAGCTTGTAGAATCATTAAATTTCACCAACGAACAATTCAAATTTGCATACGGCCCTTTACATCCCATTTTAAACAAACACCAACCTTGTTTTGCCCCATCATCTCCCCACTCTAAAACAAACTCATCAGCATCATAATGACCTCTTCTTTCACAATTATCGTGGATTTTATGTGAATATGCCCAAAGTGGACGATTTTTTGTATCAAGTGCTGGAAGTTCTTCAAACATCATATAGTGTAAAAGAGTCCCCACGATATTGATAGGATTGGTTGGGCAACCTGGAAGATTGATGATATCATCTCGACCCAGTGCCTCCGCAACTCCAACAGCTCCAGTTGGATTGACTCCAGTAGCAACTATCCCACCATCATAAGCACAACTTCCTACACTTATCACAAGAGCCGCATCAACAGCACATTTTTGTAAAAGAGCAACTCCAGTTTCTCCTCTTGGACCGATTCGTAAAAATTTCCCATCAAGTCCAAGTGGAACGGCACCCTCTACAAGTAAAACAAATTTCCCTTTGTTCTGTTTGATAGTTTCCTCTAGGACACTTTCACTCTCATCTCCAGATGGAGCCATTAAAAGTTCGTGATAATCAAGGGAAACAAAATCCAAAATCAAATCTTCAATTGTTGGATGGGATGATTTGATAAAGCTTTCACTATTTCCTGTACAGTCACTGAGTTCAAGCCAAATGATTGGAATTTTATTTAAGTTTTTTACCGCTTTTTGAAGAGTTGACTCATAGTGTGGATGGAGTCTTAAACTAGCGGTCATCATAGAAATCCATTTATTGTATTCATTTTTAAGCTCAAAACTCTCCATTGCAGAATCAAGGTTTGTAGCATCTATTTGATTTGTCGCATGAAGTTGATTGTATTTTTCAATTCTTTTTTCAACTAATTGATGCTCTTTTTCAAGTTTTGCTTTTGCTTTTGCCTCTTTTTTTTGTTGGGCAATAATCGGGTCTGTTGGTGTGGCTTGGATGATTTTAGAGATATCTTGTTTGCATCTTCCACACACCCTTCCAGCTTCGCTAAACTCTTTTAGCTCACAAAATTCTCTTATGCAGTTTTCTTCAATAATCTCAATTAAATCAAGCTCATGAGTAGGGACACAACTACACACAAGTCGTCCTCTCTCACTTACTAGTCTATTGTCAAAGAAATATCCAGCATCGATTGTTTTTTCCTCTTCCATCAAAGATTTAAGATGCAAAATATCGATATTTGTATTGATTCCTATAAATTTTACAAGTTTATTTTGGTTGATGATATATTGGTCAAAACGATTTTCTTTTTTTGAAGAGATGATGATATTTTCATTATCAATATTGTTTGAATCGTACATTTTAGAGGTGATGTCAGCCAATAAAAATGAGCCAACTTTGAGTGCATCAATGGCAACTTCACCTAAAAACTCCTTCTCTTCCCCTACAATAGAAGCAATAGCAACATCACATTCGTTAGTACACTCTTTTACTCTACCAGCTATAAATTTACTAGAAATGAGTTCACAAGCTTCCCCAACTGCATAGATATTTTCATCACTTGTTTGCATAAATTCATCTAC
>CAZHJR010000052.1:0-3285 GCA_964533335.1 uncultured Helicobacter sp.
ATCAGACAATTGATACTTTCTAAGTTGTATCCTATTATTCAAAGTCAATTTTCAATCTTTTTAATATCTCAAATGCCTGATTTAAGTCATCTAAATTTATTTGAGATATTTTATTTAATTGTTGCTTCAAATCTGTGCTTGATATATCAGCTGTTCTTGGAAGATAAATGACATCACAATATTCTTTTAAGAAGTCAAATTTACCTTCCCAATCGTGTCCCATAGCAAAAATATCTACATTGTGTTTTTTGACATCTTCAATCTTTTGTTCCCAATCATTTTCTGGTATCACCATATCTACATATTTGATAGCAGAAACGATTTCAGCTCTTTGTGCATATGGAATGATTGTCTTTTTCCCTTTTATTTGATTAAACTCATCTGTAGAAACTGCAACTATAAGCTTAGAGCCTAATGCTTTTAGTCTTTCTAACAACTTCAAATGCCCGATATGAAACATATCAAATGTCCCATAAGTAAGTATAACTTTATCTTTCATTTATCAATTCCTTTACCACTTCAACTATCCTAAAAGATACTTTCCCATCGATATTTCCACAAATATCGACTGATTTTTTAACTCTTTCTTGCTCAAATTTAGAAGGATTTTGAAGTTCATTTTTTACAGCTACAACCATCTCTTTATAACTTTTTGGATTTTCCCCTATGTTTCTGTAGCCATCTATATCTTTATCCATCCTTTTGAGTAGTTTTTTTGGATTGAGATAATATGTCCATCTAAGTTTTAAAAATCTATTGATAATCACAGGCTTATTAAGTGATGCAAATTCAAAAATAGCTGCACTCTCATCACTTATCATCACATCAGATATCACCAAAAATGGTACTAGATTATATTCACTAACAGGCATTATCTGACAATTTGTATATTTTGCCCATTTAGCAAATTTTTTTTGTTGATTTTTGTATCTTGTTCGTTCAAGCGATATGTAGTGAGGTTTGACGATGATATTGCACTCACTAAAATCAGCAGGAAAACTATCACTCATTTTTTCTATAGATGATGGGAAAAATGTTGGTGCATAGAGTATAGTTTTTTTAGTGCTATCTAAATTATATTTTTCATATAAGTTATCTTTATCACCTTGAGTAATATTTACAACTTCATCAAGTTTAGAATACCCAACTTTTTTGAGTTTTTCTTTATACTGTGGATACAATTTGCTAAATTGATTGTATCTATATTCACCCTCTACAATGACTATATCATTGATTTGAAGAGCTGTTTCAAAACCACACTGTTTTGTCCCTGTTCCATGGCATAGAAATATTGTTTTGGCTTTTAACTCTTCTGCTTTTGCAAATACATTTGCAAAGATAACAACTTTAGTATCTACAGTATAAAGATTTTCTTCACCAAATAAAAAATCCAAATTTTCATCTTTTGCTATTTTTTCCATCACTTCATTATTTTGAGTATCTGACAATACATACTTCACTTGATAGTTTTGTTTTTCCAACTCTTTACTTATTGGTAAAAAATGTGGAAAATAATAAGGATATAAAACATAAAAAACTACATCTATACTCATTTTATAAACCTTTTATTTTCATTTATTATATCTACCAATATTTGAGTATCAGCTTTCTGCCCTTTTATTTTTTCATAATTACTATTTTGTCTAACCTCATTTCTAAACATTTTATCAGGTGTATTAGAAAAAATATAAGTATTTTTTTCTGTAATTAAAGCATTTTGATTCCAACTTCCAACAAAAGCATATTGTCTTTTGAAATCTTTATCAAATAAATTGTATCCATTACTATAGTCTAAAGTGTTATTTTGTACTCCTAACAATGAAAGAATAGTAGGTACTACATCATTGTGACTTGTAAGTTTCTTTGTATCCACTTGTAAGTTTTCTAAATTTTTTGGTAGTTTTATAATAAATGGTGTTTGTGTTTGAGCTTTAGAAAAAGCAGAATTATGTCCAAAATTACCATATTCATAAAATTCTTGCCCATGGTCTGATGTAAAAATAATCAAAGAGTTATTGTACAAATCTTTTTCTTTTAAAATAGCAATCATATCACCAAACAATTTATCATTAAAGTAAACAGCATTTTTATATCTTGCATATGCATTTGCTATTTCACTACTCCCTTTTGTAGCATTGAGATAGTTTATATTTTCTCCAGTTGCTTGAAATTTATTTGCTTCTGGTGGATAAGAATAACCATGAGGTGCATCTAAAAAAACAAAAGAAAACAAAGGTTGTTTTTTGGGAAAATTATTAATCTTGTCAAGAAAATATTGAGTACTTTGAAGATCATTCATCCAAACAGAAGAATTTTTAAAATCATCTTTTATACTCTTTTGAATTCCAACATAACATGTCTTTCTAAACTCTGGCCAATTAGTGTTTGTTGATGAAATGATATCAATCTGATAATTAAGCTTTTTTAGGATATCAAATAATACAGGTGATTGATAACTATTTAAAAAACTAAACCAATAAGTTGAGTTTACTCCATAAATCAGTGAAAAAATCCCAAATCGTGTGGCATTCCCACCACTGAAATGATTTTCAAAAGAGATTGCATCTTTTTTGAACTGCTCTATATTTGGAGTTACTTCTTGATTAAGCACACTAAAACTTGCAGAATCACTAGCGATTATTACAATATTAAATTTTTGTGCAGATGCAACATCAATCTCCAAAGGTTTTACTGGATAATTAACTTTACCATTTATCTTTACACTATTATCCATTTCTACATCAGATTTATAATCAAAATATTTTGCTGCTAAACGATTAAAAGTAAGTGGTTGATAGAGAGGGATTACAGAAAAATTAGCTGTAAGCTCATTTTTATTCAGAAGTGTTGCAATACCGTAAGATATTTTTTCAACAAAAATTATAAAAATCAATGGATAAATAACAAAAAGATTTATTTTTCTATTGATATGGTTTTTAGTTCCTTCCATTGTCGAAGATAAAATCCTGAAGGTGAAAATTTCAAAGAAAATAAAAAAAGCGACAAGAACTATAAAGAGTACAATTGGCATCAATCCAATTTGGATAGATGAGAAAGCATCTGGTGAAGTCAAAATATCAAGTACCATACCATTTATATGAAACTTATAAAGTTGAAAAATAAAATAATCTACTACAAGTCCAATATTAGTTAGAATGAATAGTATTCCAGCAATATAAAAAGCAAAATTTTTAAAGTATCGTAATGGCAATAAAATAATAAAATACAGGAAATATAAAATAGCTACACTTGACATTGCACCAAATAAGGTTAAGACGAAACTTA
>CAZHJR010000052.1:3295-12635 GCA_964533335.1 uncultured Helicobacter sp.
CATTAAAACCTAAAAAAGTAAAGACTAAAAGTATAGTAAAAAGCATATTCACCTTAAAAAAAAGTCTGAAATTATCTTTGATATTGTTTTCCATTCTTATTCCCCGTAAATTTCTTTATGATATATTTTAAATCTCTTGTGTTGCCAAAACCATTGTTCAGGGTGTTTTAAAATCTGCTGCGTCATTCTATCTGCTTGAGCTTGTGTAAGATTTAAAACTTGGTTCTCTCCTTCAAAATCTTTTGGTTCAATCGGTTCTAAAAAACTAGCTTCATATCTCCCAAAACTTTTCATCGTAAAAAAAAGTGGCAAAATAATCGCATTAAATTTTCCAGCAAGTCTTGAAGCAGAATCAGCTTGTTTCACTTTATGTCCTAAAAATTCTACATCTATGCCAATTTTATTATGCTGATCTATCACCATACCAATAATTCTATCCTCTTTCAATGCCTTCACAAGTCCACGACTTGCATCTTTTTTTGTAAGCATTTGAGTATTATTTCTTGTCCTTGTGGCATCAAGTTCATCATTGAAATATTTGTTATTCATAGGTCTTCCAACCATCGTTGTAGGTCTATATTTTAAAGGGATAAAAGTATTTCCATATTCCCAGTTTCCATAATGTGCAGTTACTAAAATGATTTTTCTATTGTTTTTGATTGCATCAGTGATAAAATGCTCATTTTCTACTGTTATTTTTTTCTCAAATCCAGCTAAATCCAAAGTTTGATTTTCAATAAATTCATAGAGATTATAGATAAGATTTCGATAACTCTCTTTGACTATTTCCCATTTTCTCATCTCACTTATCGTATCTCCATATACAAAGTCTAAATTTGCCTTTGCATATCGTTTATGTTCTATATTGACAAAATAAATCAAATTTGTCATCCCATCAAGAAAAAGTTTTACTGCTTTTTTTGGAAAGAACAATACGATTGTTTTAAAAAATTTATAAAATAAATAAAGAAGATAATCTATCACTTTAGAAGCTTTCTAGCAAGTGCCACTATCTCATTTGAGTCAATCTCATTGATAGAAAAATCGTTTTTGTCGAGTTTAAAATGGTTTACTGTACTTTTTGATTTTACTGCTTTATTAATATCTGTAATATAAATTCTATTTATTGGAGTTGGTCCAAAGATAGTTATAGAAGGGATATTTAATCCCCAAGCCATATGTGTAGGACCAGTATCATTACCTATCAATAAAGAAGCTTTCATGATAATTGCCTTTAAATCATCTAAATTTCCTTTTGGAGCCACTTCTATCATTTCACAATTTGTACTAAGCCATTGTGCTTTCTCATACTCTTCTTGATTTCCCCAAACAACAACTACAGGTAGATTTAAAGCTTTGGCAATTTCTAAATATTTTTCTTTTGGATAATTTCTACTTTCCCAAGTAGAACCCACTACAAATACAATATAATCTTTTTTAACAAAGCTTTTACTATTAGTAAATAAAAACGGCTCTTTGGCTAAAATATCCTCTTTTGTTACCTTTATCCCAAGTGGCTCACATATCACTTTTACATTTCTATCAATCGTATTTTTATCATAAGGAATATAGATTTTTTTATCATAAAAAAAAGAAGCGATTTTTTCTCTAATACTATCTCTATCAAATCCAGCTATAAAACTTCCAACCACCCTATTTCCAATAATCCAACTCACAATTGCCGATTTTAAAAGTCCTT
Organism: uncultured Helicobacter sp.; assembly: GCA_964533335.1. GTDB lineage: Bacteria > Campylobacterota > Campylobacteria > Campylobacterales > Arcobacteraceae > CAIJNA01. The sequence continues at coordinate 4,995 of CAZHJR010000052.1, forward strand.
GTGCATCAATCACCACATCGTAGTTATTTTGACCAATCGCATCTACGATTTTATATTGTGAGTAAATCTCTTTTTTATTTTTTTTAATTGATTTAAGATTCACTGTTATGAGATTATCAATATGGGGATTATTTTCTAAAATCCCTTTAAAACTCTCCTCTACTATCCAATCTATTTGAGAATAAGGAAGAGCTTTTTTTATAAACTGTAAAGCAACCATCGCATGGATAATATCACCCATTGCAGAGAGTTTAACGATAGCTATTTTCATAGTAAAAAGACCACCCACAAAATAAGATGAAGTCCAATAGCAAACATCACAGCAGTTGAGCCTAAATCTTTTGCACTTTTTGCTAAGGGATGAATTTCATGTGTGACTAAATCAACTACATTTTCTAAAGCACTATTGATAAGCTCCACAATCAAAACCAAAATAGCCGTCATCAAAAGAGCCACTTTTTCAATCAATACAAAATCTAAAATAAAAATGAGTGGAATAATAATCACTCCAGCCATTAGCTCTAATTTAAATGAACTCTCTGTTTTTAGTGCATGGATAAGCCCATCAATAGCATACTGAGTGTTTTTCAAAAGATGGTATTTTGGTTTATTATTCATTTTAGTTTCCTAGCTCTATTCCACAATCACTTTGAAGTGCCATATCCTCTTTGAGTTGCCCTATTCCAGCTCCATAAAAACCTAAAGCTTTAAATCTCTCCACAAGTGGAGGATGGGAATAATGAAAAAAGATATATAAAGGGTGTGAAAGTGGAAATGATTTATTTTCATTTGCTAACTTTAAAAGGGCATTGACTAAGTCATCTTGCGAACTCAAATCACTTCCAAATCTATCCGCTGCATATTCATTGTGTCTGCTCATTGCTGAAATAAGTGGCATCAAAAAAAATGAAAGAATCGGTGAAAATAACATAAAAACTAAAATAATGGCATAAGGCTCATGTGAAAGTCCCAGCCCTAAAAATAACTCATCAGGAAGATTTCCAAAAATAGCGAAGAATAAGAACATCACAACCCCTGTAATCCCAATATTTTTATAGATATCGCCATTTTTTGCATGACCTAATTCGTGTCCAAGGACAGCTATTAGTTCATTATGAGATAATTTTTCAATTAAAGTATCAAATAAAACAACCCTTTTAGAACCACCGAGTCCACCAAAATAAGCATTCAAACGATTATCTCTTTTTGAAGCATCTGAACTAAAAACTCCAGAACTTTTAAAACCAACGCTTGACAAAAGATTCTCTATTTTTTCTCTCAAAACCTCATCTTTTAGCGGTTCAAATTTATTAAACATCATCATAAAATAAGGAGCCACCATATTAATAAGAATAATAAGAACAAAAATGAAAATAAATCCAACTATCCACCATGATGGGAAACTTTCAATTATCCAAGATAATCCAGCTATCACAGCACTTCCAAATATTAAAAACAATCCTCCACTTTTAAGTGCATCTTTAATATAAAGTTCTTTTGTCATATTTGAAAAACCATATTTTTTATCAATTACAAAAGTACTATACAAATCAAATGGTAAAGCTAGAAGCCAATTAATAATAATAAAACTATCAATAAAAACAACAGCCTTTATCCATCCATCGTATCCAGTTGTAAGATTATTTAACATCTCTAATCCAAATCCAATCCAAAGGAAAAAGAGTACAAAATCATACAAAATAGTTAATAACCCTAATTTATTTGATTCAACACTATAATTTCCAGCTACCCGAAATCCACTTTGATTTAAGATTACAGGATTACCATTTTTTGCTTTTTGCACATAATCTATCTGCATAAATGTTGTATAAAAATTTATTAAAAAATATATACAATACCCAATTACCGCTATTTCTAACATTCTTTTCCTTCTTGTTTTTCCCTTAGGAGTATTTTGTTTTTTATTATTTATCTCTTTTTATAGTTTTATAAAAATCATTAAATTGCTTTACCATCTCATTTCTATCTGTTATGTATAAAACTTCATAGTTATCTTTAAAAGCTTCATCTGTCCAATTTGCACTTCCAAATATCACAATTTTTCTATCGATAATTGCTAATTTTGTATGAAGTTTATCCATCACCTTTACCAATTCTATTTTTTCATCAAGGTCAGCTTTCTTTTTATAATAATATATTTTAACCTTTACACCTCTATTACTTGCCTCATTTAATAATTCAACCAACTTTCTATAGCTTAAATTATACATCGCTATATCGATACTCTCTTTGGCATTTGTAATATATTGTTCCATATCTTTTTGCACTTTTTTACTATCTTTTGGTAAGAAGTAAACATCCTCAAAAGCAGATGAAGATGAAATCAACAATATCAGTAATAAAAATATTTTTATCATTTTGTATGACACTCCAGTAATGTTTTATTTGGGTTTGCTATGTAAGTGTATCCATTGTAGATGGTGTATCCACCATAGAGTAAAACACTTAAGGCTGCAAGTTTTATCATAATATTTCTAAAATTTGATTTATTAAATAATCCTACAAAAAATCCTAAAGAAAACAGAGCAGGAATCGTACTTAGTCCAAAGATAAGCATCACTAAAGCACCATAGATTGGACTCCCTGTACTTGCAGCAGTTATAGCAAAAAAATAAACAAATCCGCAAGGTAAAAGCCCATTTAAAAGCCCTAAAAGATAAAAACTACTAAGTGTTTGTTCCCCTAAAAGTGCCTTAAAACTTTGTTGATACCAAGTTGTTTTTGAAACACTATGTTCAATAAGTGTTAAAAACTTAATCTTTCCAAGAAGTGAGAAACCAGTTAAAATCATAGCCGTTCCAGCAACCAACCAAAGTATCCCATTTGCCATATTTGAAAAAGTTGCAACTCCACCAATAGCACCAAAAATAGCACCTAGCAACACATAAGTAGTAATTCTTCCAAAAGAGTACAGTAAATGACTTATTGTTTGTTTGGTTTTACTAAAATCATCTTTTACTTTCGTACTACTATAAGCGATAACTATCCCACCACACATCCCTACACAATGCCCAAAAGAACCTAAAAATGCTATAGTGATAATAGAAAGTATATCAATAGTTTCCACTATTTTTTATCCTCTAAAAGTTTTGCTTTTATTTGTGGATTGCCTAAATGTTCCCCTCTTGCCATATGTAAAAACATAGTAGAAAAATCAACAAACCCCTCTTGCTTATTTTCATAAGCTCCAAATCCATATCCCATTGGAGTAGTATCAGTTCTACTATACCAAGCTTTTTTCCCATCTATATATTTTTTTGTATCTTTACTCATCACCCAAATAGTTGCACTTTCTTTCAAATCTTTACCAATAAGCCAATGAGCCATTCCACCATGATCATGAAAAAACCAAGTTTTTCCATCAGCTGCTATCACTTGTGAAATATATTCCATATCATCAATCACCATTCCACAATCACTATCTTGGTATTTTCCAACAACAAGTTCATATGGTTTTTTATCTATATTTCCCTCTTGAATAACTATCATATTTTGGTTTTTTGCCAATAAAATAAATACTACAACAATCGCTACAATTATCCCAATAATATAAATAAATTGTTTACTATTTTGATTCATTTAGTTATTTAAACTTTGATATTTAGCTAACTGACTTTCACGATGGGCAATGACATCTTTCAAATCAAATACTACTCTGCTTTGTGTGTTCACTTGTTCATTAAGCCTATACACCTCATGAGTTTGTTTTTCAAAATCAATCTCTAATTGAGTCAATTTTTTTCTCATCACCATATTTTGACTCTTAAGGGTTTTATTTTCTTCCATAATGTTAAAAAAATGCTCTTTTGCAGCTTTTTGAATCTCTACTTTCTCTTTTTCAAAATTTCTAATCTTCTCTTCATAATAATCCATTTGTTTAATAAGTTTTTTGTTTTGAGAAGTTGCTTTTGAAGAGTTTTCTTCTAAAATATCGATATATTCAGCATTATTTAGTTTTTTTTCTAACTCAGTTATCTTTTTTTTAAGTTCAGCTTCATTTCTTTTTTGCTCTAGTGTAATTTGTCGTATATGGGCTTTATATTCTCTTTTTTCATTTTCTTCAGAAGTTGTCAAAAATTGAATCGACATATATCCTATAATTTCAGTATCAAATTCATCATAAATAGGAAAAATATTTGCATTTACAAAATAAGGATCTCCATCTTTTGCTTTGTTTTTAAGCTTCCCGCTCCATTTTTGACCCGTTCTTATCTTTTCCCACATATCTTTATAAAGTTCATTTGAAGAGTCTTGATGTTTTATAATACTGTGGCTTCTCCCTATAAGTTCAGATTCATCGTATCCTGAAATATGGCAGAACATCTCATTTACATAAGTAATATCACCTAATAAATCTGTTTTTGAAACAATTGCAACTTGATTGATAACATTGAGATATCCTTGTGCTTCTTTATAGTTATGTGTAGCTATCGCATACTGATATTGCACTTGACAAGCTTCTTGCACTTTATAAATAATCTCTTTGATATTCACAGGTTTATGAGCATAGTGGTAAACGCCATTTTGAATAGCTCCAAGTAAAAAATCAGTTTCTTGATGAGCTGTTGTAAAAATAAAGGGAGTGTCTTTTTTTATTTTTCTAGTTCCCTCTAAAAACTCCATACCACTCATATGTGGCATATTTATATCACTAATGATTACATCTATAGATTCATGATTTCTTTTAAAATATTCTAATCCTTGCCTTCCATCTTCAGCTATATACACTTTTTTAAACAACTTCAGTAATATAGCAGATAAAGTATTTCGAGCATGAGCATCATCTTCGGCATATAAAACAGTCAATGTTTTAAGAAAATTTTGATCGAAAGTCAAATGAGCTCCTATTTTTAGATATTTTTTCCATTTAAATTTTAGATATTTTAGGAAAAAATTATACATAAAAGATTATAAATTTATAATTATTTTTGTATAATCAACTTTATGTACATAGTAGAAAAATTAAACATTCAAGTGGATTCATTGTTACGAGAAATACAGGCTTTAGAAGATCAAAAAAGTCAATTGTTGCACGATATTAAAATGCTTAATGATGCGAATGATAGACTTAAAGTAAATAATGAAAATATGTTACTTAATATTGATAAAGCTCTACAACACATCTCAGATATAAAAAGACAGGGAGTAGCTGATGACTTTTCACATCAATCATAAAGCTTATACAGTCGATATAGGTGAGGATAGTGATCAAAAAATGGAAAAGGGAATCAAAAAATTCTTAGACCTTGATAAGAACATAGAAACAACTGAGTTGCTTATGGCTTATATCAAAAAAACATATGAACTCGTTGAACTTGAAAGATCGTTAGAAACTTTATCTTCAAGAATAGATGCAAAAATATCTTAAATCATTTTCTTTGATTGAAATTATTTTTGTTATTTTAGTTGTTGCTATTATTGCTGCAGTTGCCTTTCCAAAACTTTTTTCTACTTCAACAGAGGTCTCTTATCTACAATTAAAATCTGATGTAGCAACAATACAAAGGGCTCTTGTAGATTATAAAAACAACTCTATCATGAAAAACACCACTGCTAGTCTCGAAAAATTAGAAAAAGATGAGGAGGTTCTTTTTAGTAATATTTTAAGTAAACCAATTCCGATACAAGAAAATTACCCCAATTGGAGTAAAAAAAACGATACTATTTATCTATATAATTTTAGTCAAAATAGTTCCTTGGAGTTTTTTTACGATAAAAATAATTTAACTTTTGTATGTGATACAAAAAATGCACTTTGCCAAAAGGTACTTCAATGATTGAGAACTATTACGAAGTAGCTTTTATAAAATCTCCCCTTGCCCCACTAACTTATAAATCCAAAGAACCTCTCACGATTGGCTCACAAGTGATGGTTTCATTGAAAAACAGAAAACAAGAAAATATTGGAGTTATCTTAAAAAAGGTTGAAAAACCAACTTTTCAATGTACAGATATCTCAATTGTTTTAGAAACTTTTTATACAAATTTTGTGATTGATGTCGCTTTTTTTATCTCTAAATATTATGTTTGTAGTATTGGTGAAGCTTTGGGATTATTTATCCCTTTTAAAAATCAACCTATAGATAATATTGCAAAAAATAATTTTGATACAAAAATTATCCTTTCTAAAAAACAACAAGAGGCTCTTGAGTTTATAAAGAAAAATAAAAGGAGTTTACTTTTTGCAAATACAGGAAGTGGAAAAACAGAGATATATTTAAAAGCAATAGAAAAAGCTCTTAATGATGGGAAAAACTGTGTATATTTACTCCCTGAAATTGCCCTTACACCCCAAATGGAAAAACGACTCAAAAAAGTTTTTGGAGAAGCTGTTGCTATTTGGCACTCTAAAATAACTCAAAAAAAGAAAAATGAGATTTTAGAAAGATTAGCATCTGGTGAAGTAAAACTGATTGCTGGTGCTAGGTCGGCTCTTTTTTTACCCTATCAACATCTTGGGCTTATCATTGTTGATGAGGAGCATGATGACTCTTATAAATCTGAGCAAAAACCAAGAGTTAATGTAAAAGACTTAGCTATCTATCTGAGTCAAAAATATGATATTCAGGTTATTTTAGGAAGTGCAACACCTTCACTCAATTCATTTGCAAAAGTCCCCTATTTTAGAATTAAAGAGACTTTTTATAAAACAAATAAAAGTTTTATTTATGATAATTCGTCTCTAAAACTCAATGATTTACTTATCAACAACATCAAAGAAAAATTGGAAAAAAATGAGCAAACAATCATATTTTTACCTACAAGGGCAAATTTTAAATATCAAATTTGTAGTGATTGCGGAAAAGCGATAGAGTGTCCATTTTGCTCTGTTGCACTAAGCTTACATAAAAATCATAAAGCACTTAAATGTCACTATTGCAACTACACTCAACAAATAGTTGATAAGTGCCCATCATGTAAGACAGGTATTTTAAAAAATTATCGCCTTGGAACAAATGAGCTCCAAATACAACTTCAAGAGATTTTTCCAAACAATCAAATCGCTACTTTTGATAGAGATAGTGTCAAAACAGAAACAAACCTCAAAAAAATACTAAAAAGTTTTAATGAAAATAAAATTGATATCCTAATAGGTACCCAAATGCTTTCAAAAGGGCATGATTACCATAATGTCACCCTTGCTATTATCCTTGGAATTGACTCTGTTTTAAATATGACTAGCTACAAAGCAAGAGAAAAAGCCCTCTCCCTTGCTCTTCAAATAGCAGGGAGAAGTGGTAGAAATGGGTATGGAGAAGTGATAATTCAAACAAAAAATCAAGATTTCTTTGAAACTTATATGGAACAATCTGATTATAAGGATTTTTTAGAAAATGAACTCGTTGAAAGAGGAGAGATTTATCCACCTAATATACGACTTGCAAGGGTTATTTTTAGCCATACAAATCATCAAAAAGCAAAAGAATTGATGGAATTATATGTCAATCAAATTATCCGTTTTCATCAAGAGATTGAACTTGTAGGATTTAAAGAGTGTGAGATTTTTAAAATTGCAAATAGATACAGATACGAAATTTTAGTTAGAGGGAAAGATGTGAAAAAAATCTTAGAATTTTTACACTCTATTGATTCTCCATATGCTACAATCGATATGGATAC
>CAZHJR010000053.1:0-2449 GCA_964533335.1 uncultured Helicobacter sp.
ATAGAGTTCATCATCAAGAATCAGATGACTTTTTAAAAACTCCTCTTTTATCATCATATATCTATTTTTGGTTAAACTTAAGAAAAATCCCTCTTTATCAAGGCGATTAATCGATACTTGGTTTGTATCTTTTGTACCTAAAAGATTTAAAATATGCTCTTGAAAAATCGAGAGTTTTGATTCAAGTTGTCTATTTTCTTCTAAAAGTGCATCGATTTTAGTATCGATATTTTCGCAAATCATATTTTCACCAATATCTTTGAGCATATATTTTCCAGCAATTTCTATATGAAAAGTTTTTTTGATATTGTTTAAAAAAACATCTATCTCTTCGCTTCCACATGGTGACTTCATAAAGTGGTAGTTTTCCATAAAAGTAACCACCTCTTTGATGCTGAAAAGGGAATCAAAAAGATAGCTAAGTTCAAATGGATGGAGTCTTGATAATTTTATTCGTCTTGCTAACCTTTCAATATCATAGATGTTTCCCATAGAGTTTTCAATAGGCATATGATAATCATATAAATCAAGTGAAAGCTGGTATCTTCTGTTTATCTCTTTTTCATCTTTTATTGGATGGGTAAGCCTCTCTTTTAAAAGTCTTTTCCCCATTGCCGTTGAAGTGTTATTGATAAGATTTAAAAGGCTAGGTGAGTGATTTGACTCGATAACATTAAGTTGTTCGAGTGCATTGTTTCCAAGATAGACAAAGTGGTTTAAGTCTAGTTTGATTGGTAAAAAAAGTTTTTGAACTATTTTACTATCATGGCTGATAACAAAATCTATCAAAATGGCTAAACTCTCACTTGAAAGTGGATACATCTCCATATCAAGATGTTCAATTGGACTTAGAAGCGATTCGATAACAAAAACATTTTTAAAGAGTTCATTTTGATAGCTTATCTTCATCCTATTTGTGTTGATGTGAAATGTTTTGTGAGAGAGTTCAAGATAGTCCAAAACCTCTTTTTGCTTTATCTCACGATCCAAAAATGTCACAATTACTTCACTTGTTTTATGAGTGTTCATATAATTAAACACTTCATCCAAAGCGAATGAACTATCTTCACTTGTCCCAAAAATTTCGTTATAAAAACATTTTCCAGTGGTTACATCAATCGCACTATAACCTATGAGATAATTTTCTTTGACTTTATCTATCACTATTGAAGTGATAGTATTTTCATCTTGATTGATTGTGTAGTCAAAATTTGTCCCAGGGGAGATAATAGCATCAACTATCCTTTTGACTTTTGGAGGAGTTCCAATTTGTTTGATAAGGATAACTGTGTATTTTTGTTGAGCGATAATACGACTTAAATGTTTTTCAAGAGAAACCGATGGCACACCTGCCATAATCGGGTTACTTTGAGAGTTTTCTAGGATATTTTTATTTTTTCTTGTAAGCTGAATATTTAAAAGCTCCGCTATCTCTTTTGCTTTTCCGATTTTTTCTTTTTCATTATTGACTTCATAAACTTCAAAAAAAGTCCCTACCTCCATCAAAACAACACTATTTTCCCCATATTTTTTTTCATAGAGTGCTTGAAGTTTGAAGTAGGCTTCAGTAAGAAGAATCGATTTATCTTCTAAAATAAGTGAAATTTCATCGTTCATTAAAACGGTGCTTTCCCAGTCCATTCTCTAATCATTTTTCTCTCCTCTTGAGAGAGTTCAGCTTCAGGATGCATCTTTACATAGCCTCTTAATGGCATAGCTACAAAAACAGATTGATATATTTCACCCATTTTTTTATCTTTTTCTTCAGGTGTATATGTTTCCCAGATAGAAAAATTAAGCCATTTTCTTCCCAAATCAACATGTCTGCTCATTGACCAAGAAAGTGGTGCGATATGACTATACCAAGGGAGAACCGTATCGTTTGAGTGACAATCGTAACAACTTCTTTTAAAAATAGCCATAATTTCTGGTGGGGCTTTCATCTCGTGTGCAGGGTCTGCTTTTTTTGGTTCCTCATAACTTACTGGAATCAGTTGGATAACTAAAAAAAATCCAATCAAATATTTTAAAATAGTTTTAATAACTACCATTTTGTACCTCTTTCCTCTTCTTGTTCTAGTGTATCTTCAAATTGAAGGATATTTAATTCTATAAAAAAGAAACAAACTATCCAAAGTGCTGCATCATAAAAATCAAGCCATTCACCACCTATTTGCCATAAAATAGCGATAATAAAAAGTGAAACATATAAGGTAATCTTGATAAAGCCTAAAAATTTGACAGCGATGTGATGAAAATGTTTTTCATAAAAAATTTCATATTCAATCAAGAATGCTACAGCTATCCAAATTGCAGCATTGTAAATATCTAAAATACCATTCTCCTCAATATAAGCACTTGTCCCATATTCGTAAGCAGAATAAACTATGAGAATATAAGCGACAAATCTTCCAATTTGTAAAAAAAGTTTTTCAGCTAAAGAGGAGTA
>CAZHJR010000053.1:2549-12565 GCA_964533335.1 uncultured Helicobacter sp.
ATAGATATATTTCTACTTTTTCTAAAAAATTCTTTCCCTTCAAAGTAGACTATGATAGTTGGAATTGTAAAAACTTGAAGTTGAGATACAAATTCTTTTTCACTTTCTATATCTATTCGTAGTTGTTCTATTTTGGGAAAATTTTCTAGAAAAGCTTGTGTGATTTTGGGATAGAGTGCTTTACATACGGTGCAATTTTCTCCACCAATATAAAGCATCAGAGCTTTTGTAGCATCAATCTTTTGTATTAATTCATTTTTCATTGTCACAATTCCTTTTTAATCTCTATGGCATATGGTGGTGTAAGGACAAAATTCACATAACTGGATATTGTCACATTTTTCAAAATTAACAAATGAAGTTTGAAAATTATTTAATATCTCAAATAACCTTTCCATTTTTTGCTCAATCGTTATCTCTTCTTTAATTTTCCCATCATTTAAATCATAATAACCAACTTGCGATACCCCTAATTCTTTTGTTGCTAGAAAATAAAATTCAAGTTGAAAATCTGATGATTTTTCATAGGTTTTAAAGGTGTCAATTTTTAAATTTGAAGATGTTTTATAGTCAAGTATTGCAAATGTCCCATCTTGTAATTTATCTATTCTATCTATTTTTCCTTTTAATATTATTCCATTTATCTCAATCCTAAAGGGTTTTTCAAGTTCGTAAATAGATATTCCATCAAAAAATCTTTTTTCTTCATTGATAAAAAACTTTTCTAACTTTTTTTTCCAAAGTTCAAGTTCGATTAAAAGATAGGGATTGATGTGTTGGTATGCCGATATCTCTTTTATTGTTTCTTCATAAGTAAATCTCTTTGATTTATAATTTTGCTCTAAAATCGTATGAATAATATTTCCAAGTTCATAATTTTTTGGTCTAAGAGATATGGTGTGTTCATCAATTTTTTGAAGATACTGTAAATAATATTTTCTTTTGCAATCTAAAAATGTTTTGAGTGATGTTGCAGACCATTCTAATTTACTTAAATTTATCTCTTTTATAATATCTGTATCATTGTAAGATATCATTTGATCTTTTTTAAGTATATTTGTAAAGTCTAGTTCTTGAATATTTTGTTTTACAAAAAGCTCATTTAAGAATCTACTAGCTGTATGTTCTTTATCTAAGACATAGGCAATATGAATCTCTTTTGCACCACTAAAAAGTTTTTGATAATAATATTTTTGAAGATTTTCTCTATCTGTTGGTATAGGTAAATTGGAATGTTTTTTCACATTTGATGAAATAAATTTATCTTTAACACTTCTTTTTGGAACACTATTATCATTGAAATCAATTACAATAACCCCATCATATTGAATAGCTCTTGTTTCTAATATCCCCATAACTGTTATTTTTCCAGCTTTGATATCGTCTGTTGTTATGTTGTTTAATTTTGTTAGAAAAATTCGTAAACCATCTTTTAGGGTAAATTCATCTAGTGATATAGTTGTAAATAGTAAGTTATCTAATCCAAGAATGATTTCAAATATCTTTTCCTTTATCTCTTCATTTTCTTCATCTAGCGATATAAAATCTAAGAGTTCAAAAAAAATATTTTTATCTATTGCTTTATTCCAATTGGGTTTAATTCGCTCTTTTAAATAATTTTCATCAACCCCAAAGTAGTTTAATTTTTGTTTATATTTTGGTTCATCAATAGTTAAATAATCGTTAATTATATGGCATATTTGATAAGTTTTTGAATGAGAAATATCATTTCCCATTGCAAAATTAAAGTATTTTTCAGTGTCAAAATATTTAATATATTTACTAAACTTTTCATCTGGTACAATGAGTACAATTTTTGAAGGGTCAATCTTATTTTTTACCATCTGTACAATAGAATGCTTTATCATTGCTATTTGAAGTATTCGTTGAGGTACTGGATAGATTCTATGATTTATCGTTTCATTTAATAATTTTTTCTTTGAAATAATTGTTTGTTCACTAAGATTTAGATGATAATTGTAGTTGATTTCAAGGTTAAAATGGAGTTTTTTAAAAAGTTCACTATTTTTTTGATTAAATTTATTTATTGTACAGTGAAGTGAAAGATGTGTAAGTGTAGCTATTTTTGTTATGATGAAAAATTCAAAAGAGGAAAAATACCCCTCGTAAAAAATTGTGATGTTTTTATATTCCTCTAAAAAGCTATTATTAAATATATAGTCATTTGGAAGCATAATAGTGTCAATAAGATTTTTTTCATTCAAAATTGTTGTGTAATTTTGATAAATCTCTTTTAAAAGTGTTAAATGTTCTTCATAAAATCCATAAGTATCAATCGTATAGAGTTCATCAATAGTTTTAAATTCACTGTTTAATTCATTAAAAAAATTAAAAATAAAATCACTTTGGGTGTACAATTTGCCAAAACTACTACTCATACCAAGCTTGCCTATCTTTACTTTTTTTATTGCTAGCTTTAGGTACAAGATCCGTAAATCTTTATCAATGAGTGTTTTATTTAAAGGTGGGATAACAATTCTACCAAATAACTCACCTATAGTGATGAGTTTTGGCAAAAGTTGATTTGTGAATTTTTGTTTTTTTATATACTCCCTAACTGATCTATTGGTAGGAAATACAAAAAGTTCGTTAGAGCGCATTTGTTTTTATGTAAAAACTACCTATTTTATCATCAATCTTAATTTTTCCCATAATATTCCAGTATGATTTTTTTGCAAGAGTAATATTTTGTTCTAATCCACTTGATTTGATATTTAACTCTTGATTATGTTCATGAGTAGAAGGCATCGTGAAAACTATTTGGGTATCAATGTTTTTTATCTCTTCTTGTGTAATTTTATCTTTTACTTTTATTGAAATTTTATTATTTCCAATATGAAGAATATTTTTTCTCTCTTTTCTTTCACTAATAACCCTTTGTGATAGGTAGATGTCATTGTAACTTAACTCGTTGAGTAAAAAATCGTTAATTTTGATTTCAAAATCATATTTATTACTAAAGTTACTATTGTCTGTCATAATTTGGTTAAAATTATCATCAACATCGTGGTAATAACTCATAAAAGTATTATCATCATCTTTTCCTACACCTGCACCTAATGTCATGGTAATAGTCCAAGCGATTAAACTAATACTAAATAAAAACTTTCCTATAAAAATTGCATAAAGTGTTCTTTTACTCATTAATTTGTTCACCATCTTTCTTTTTTAGATTTTCTTCACTTTGTCGCTTTATCTTTTTTTCTTTCAAAATAATCAATACATACAAAATAAGACCTATAACAACAAGTGTATACATAAAGACTTTCCAAATACTACTCGCAACTTTTCCTTCACTCCCTATACTACTTATAAGTTGAATGTTTTTACTTTTTGCTAAACTATCAGCTATCTCTGCATAACCATTTAAAGTTGCTGCACTAACTTTTGAATTTAAAGTATTTTTATCTTGTGTGGCTAAAAGTGGAATAACATAACCATCAAGAATAGCATCTTTATCAATAATAGATTTTAAATCATCACTCATAAGAATATTTGTATATTTTTGGTCTAAGGCTAAAGATAATATAACAAAAGAGCGAGTAGTGTTTAAATCTTTTTGAATGCTAGCAACTAAATCAGCCTCTTTTTGCTTCATAAGAGCTATTCTGTTTTCTCTTTCTAACTCTGTGTTGATACCATTGTCTCCTTTGATATCAAGGTAAATATTTACATTTAATTTTCCTTTTACTTCAGTACCAATAGTATTTATTTTTTCAGCAGCTCTTTGGTCTAATAATCCACCTGTATTTAAAATAAAATTTTCTCCATTTGCATACGAGAAAAATATAAAAATAATTGCAAAAAGTTTAAGTTTCAATTATAATCCTTTGTTTATTAAGTTATATATATTACACATTTTTCTCTAAATAATTCCTTTATTTTTAAAAATCAATTATTTTCAAAAATCAAGAAATAAAAAAAGGGACAAGTTAAACACTCGTCCCTTTCTTATATAATAAAAGCTTTTTATTATCTCTTTTTATCCTACATATACTCTTGTAGGGTCAAGAAATGATAAATAGACAGTCGCAACAGCAGTAACTACTAATATCCATGCAATAACTTTTTCCATAATATATCCTTACTCTTTCACTTGTCTCATAGTATGATTTTCTGGACTATTCATTTTTAGACCATTTAAATCTTGGTTGATAGAGTAATAAGTTTCGGCATTAGCTTTTTGAGCACCAATACCAAAAAATGTCAATCCACCTAAAATACTTAAAAGAAGAACTACAGCAACTAAAAATCCTGTAAGTCCATTAAGAGCAAATAATCCTCTTTCTGATTCGTGCATCTCTTTACTTAATCCCATAATTAGTTCCCCCCTATACTTCTAATGTATTCTGCAACTGCTTTCACTTGAGTTTCAGAAAGTCTTCCATCAAAACTTGGCATTGCACCAATAGTTCCTTTTTTACCATCTTTTAAAATTGAAGATACTAACTCATCATTGTAAGATGTAAGGCTTGGTCCAACCATTGCAATACCTTCTCCATTTTCACCATGACAACTAACACAAGCAGCAAATGCAGCAGGCTTTTCACCTTTTAATCCACCAGCGATATATGTCGCAAGAGTTTCTACATCAGCTCCACTTGCCATACCAGCAGGCATTCCCGCAGGATAGTTAGTTTTCATATTATTAGCACCATTGTTGATAACATGCATAACTTGCTCTTTAGAGATTCTTTTTGTTAAATCATGAGCTTTTCCGTTAATTCCATCAGCTTCTACACCATGACAAGGAGCACATTGTACTAAATATACAGACTCGCCCATTGCTCTTAGTCCAGCAGCATCAATATTTTTATTTTTTTCTTCAAACTTAGCTTGGTATTCTAAAGTTTCTTCATTCCATTGACCGATTTGTGAAAATTGATTTGTAGGATATCCAGCAAAGAAATACCATAACTGCCAAAGTGCAACACCGATGAATAATAGACCCCAACCAGTTGGAATTGGATTTGTATATTCACCAATACCATCCCAGTTCTCTTCAACTAATTCACCACTTGCTTTATCATTTTTAATTTGATTAACATACTTTAAAACAACAAATACAGTAATACTGATAATTGCCAATCCAGCAAGCATAGTTAAATCGTTTATATAATCCTCACCAAGACTAAAAGAGTCACCTGCTACGAAGTAAGTTCCTGCCATTAGTGCTACGATAAGGATAATTCCACCTATTACCATAGATTTCATATTATTTTCTCCTTTTTATTCTTTTGTATCACTCTCTATTTGATTCTAATGGTTTAGAGTCAATACTATCATTATGAACTAAATCAGAATACTTTTCAAAATCTCTTTCCCCTGTTTTTTGTCTTTTGTATATAGAATATGCATAACTATAAAAGACAATAAATATAAACAAAGTGATGAAAAATTTTCCATACCCTTGAATAGTTAATAATGTTTCTTGATCTAAATTCATTTAAAACCTTTTATTTTAGAGAGTTCATATAAGCAATAATTGCAACAATTTGAGGTATTTTACCAGCAGCAACCGCATCCTTAACATCTTGATCTTTCATATCTGCAGCTATTAATTTAGCTTCTTCTAAAGCACTAGCTTTCGCTTCCTCAAGTGTTCCTAAAGTTGGCATACCTTCTTTATCATAAGGTACTCCAAATACATTTTTAACTGTAACTGCTTCTGCATATGCAGTATCAACATCAGCGATATTTTTGAACTGATGAGCATATGAAGGCATAACTGTACCTGGTACAACTGAAGCAGGATCTTTCATATGATTTTCATGCCAATCTGTTGTTCTGTAGTTTCCAACCCTTAAAAGATCTGGACCAGTTCTTTTTGATCCCCATAAAAATGGTCTATCATAAGCATACTCACCACTTAATGAATACATACCATATCTATCAGTTTCTGATTTAAATGGTCTAATTAATTGTGAGTGACAAGCATTACAACTATCTTTAATATATACATGTCTTCCTGCAAGCTCTAATACACTGTAAGGTTTTGTTCCTACAGTTGGTTGAGATTGCTTACCAAAATCTGGAATAATTTCAATTATCCCTGCAAAAGCAACTGTTAAAAATAAAGCAACTGCGAAGAAAAACGGTCTTTGTTCTAACCAATGAAACATAATTTTCTCCTCCCTTTCTTAAGCGCCCATAGGCGAAGCATTAACTGGTTCTTTTGTAAGAACTCTACCAGCTGTAGCAGTTTTATACATATTGTAAGCCCACATAAATATACCAATTAAGTATAATAGCCCACCAACTGCTCTAATTGTATAGTATGGATGTAAAACTTCAACAGTATCAATAAATGAGTAAACTAATGAACCATATTCATCATAAGCTCTCCACATCATACCTTGAGTAATACCTGCAATCCACATTGAAGTAAAGTAAAGTACGATAGCTACTGTTTGTAACCAGAATTGAGTTTCAAGTAAAGATTTAGAGTAAATCTCTCTTCCATACATTCTTGGAGCCATATGTAATAATGCAGCCATAATCATAAATACAACCCATCCTAAAACACCATCATGTACATGTCCTGGAATCCAGTCAGTAAAGTGTGCAATAGCATTAACAGATTTAATAGCTTGGATTGGACCTTCAATTGTTGATAACATATAGAATGTAGAAGCCATAACCATAAATTTGATTAATGGATTTGTTTGTAATTGTCCCCACTCACCTTTCATTGTTAAAAGCATATTAATTGCAGATCCCCATGATGGTAAAATTAAAACAACTGACATAACAGAACCCATAGTTTGCATCCAATCTGGAACAGTAGAGTACACAAGGTGATGCCCACCAGCCCATAAGTAAACAAACATTAATCCCCAGAAAGCTAACATAGAAAGTTTATAAGAATAAACATTTTGTCCAGATTCTTTCGGTAAGAAGTAGTAAATCATAGCAATAATCGGTGTAGTAAATACGAATGCAACAGCATTGTGTCCAAACCACCATTGAACTAAAGCATCATTTGTACCAGCATACATTGAAACTGAGTGCAGGATTGAACCATGTCCACCAGAAGCAAAATATGTAGGAACTTCCATGTTATTGAATAAGTATAACATAGCAACAGCTAAGAATGAAGACATATAGTACCATACAGATACATATAGAGTTCTTTCTCTTCTAATACCAATCATACCAAACATAGCAACACCCCATAGAACCCACCATACAACAACTAATAAGTCTAATGGCCACTCTAACTCAGCATATTCTTTAGAAGTAGTAATACCACTTAATAAAGTAACTACAGCTAAAAGTATCGTTAAGAAATAAAGTGCAAAGTGTAACTTAGCAACACCCATTAAAAATGGAGATTCTTTAAGTGAAACTTTTAAAACTCTTTGTCCTACATAATACCATGTAGCGAAAATTCCACTTAGTGCGAAACCAAAAGCAACACCGTTAGTGTGTAGTGGTCTTAATCTACTAAATGTACCGTACTCTCCAGCAAGATTACTCAAGCTTGGAAATGCAAGTTGAAATGCAAGTATAACACCAACTGTCATACCTATAATTCCAAACAGAATTGTGGCAAAAGTAAAAGCTTTTGCAATCGAGTAATCGTACTCAATTTGTGCACCGTTTTGCATCAATGTCCTCCTAAAATAAAATAAAGCCACAATAATATTAAATACGACCGTAACTTATCGCGAGAATTTTAACAAGTCTTGAGTTAAATGAAACTTAATAATCTAGTTGTATTAATAAAGATAATTGTAAGAAATTGACAATAAATTTCTCTTTTTTATAAAAATATAATTTATCTAATATTAAGAAATGTTTTATTATTATTTCGTTATATTTAATTTGGTAAAAAAGGTTTGAAATGACAGATATAGTAAAAAAAATAATAAAAAATTCTTTGGTTATTGGAGTTGCAGTTTTACTATTGCAAGGGTGTAATCAAAATACAATTGTTATACCAAAAGAGAAAGCAAGTACTAACGAAGTCTATTTTACTATAAATGATGCAATCTTATCACTTTCAAATCAATTGTCAAAAAATAATTCATTATCTCCAAAAGATACTGGAACTATAACTGTTACATCTTTCGTTGATTTACAACAACTCAACAAAACAAGTCAATTTGGTAGAGTAATAGGTGAGTCATTATTTAGTGAGTTATTTGTAAGAGGGTTTAATGTTTCTGATTTTAGAGGACAAAATGCTATTACTATCAATGCAAATGGTGAATTTTATATCACTAGAAATATAACAATGCTTCAAAGTGAAGTTTCTAATACCTATATTTTAGTTGGAACATACTCAAAAATTGATCAAAATGTTATTATAAACGCAAGAATTTTAGATAATAAAACTGGAAAGATAGTAAGTTCTGGAAGAGTTATGTATGCAAATGATGACTGTAGTATCTTTAATGTTTGTAATAATGCACAAAGAAAAATCAAATTAGTTTCAGATGAATCATCTGTACCTACAAACACATCTAATCAAGTTAGTGATGGAACTATTACTATGAGAAAAATCCAATTCTAATTTTTATTTCGATAAAATGCCTTAATTTTTAAAGGTTTTTATCATGGTGAAATATAGTTTTAGGATACTTTTTTTATTTACATTTATTTTTTTAATTAGTGGATGTAAACAAAATAATCAGCATATCAATAATGATTATAGAAAATCAAATTTTTCTCTTTTTGTGGATAAAGAATTCACAGATTTAGATAGTGCTATTTCTGAAATAGCAACACAATTACTTTTAAATATCCCTGCAAATGCACAAAAGCAAAATAAACTTATTTTAACAACCTTTGTTGATTTGAATACTTTATCAAAAACATCTCCATTTGGAAGGGTCATTTCAGAATCTTTAATTGATGAACTACACTCTAAAAATTTTAAAATTGTAGATTTTAGAACTCAAGAGGTATTGACAATAAATAAAGATGGAGAATTTTCTCTTACAAGAGATGTTACAAAGTTAAAAGATGAAGTTCAAGAAGCACTGATAGTAGTGGGAACTTATTCAGTAATAGATGATAATGCTGTTGTTTTAAATGCGAGAATTATGAATACATTTACTTCTGATGTTATTTCGACAGCAAAAGTAATTTATCATTTTAAAAACTGTGAAGAGTTTAATATTTGTAAAGAAGTTGAAAAACCAAATCAAGTAAAAGTAACTAAAATGAAAATACTGGAAGATAGATGAGATTAATAAAATATTTTTCTTTTACACTTTTTTTATTTTTTTCTGGCTGTAGTGTAGGAACTGTAAATGGTACAAATAACTACCATGAAAATATCACCGATTTTAAATTGATAACTTCAAAACTAGTTTCAAGTTCTTTTTGTGAAAAGATAAATTCCAATACTACCCTTTATGTTACAGATTTTGTAAATGAATCAAATCTTGATAATAAATCAGAGCTTGGTTTTTTACTTTCAAATGAGTTAAAAGTAAATATTTTAAGAAGTGGTTGTACAAAAAATGTTACTATCAAAACCTTTAATCTTGGAAGTAGTTTAAAAATAGGGCAAAATGGAGCAAAGATTTTAACAAGAGATTTGCAACAATTAAAAACACAACATCTTGAAGATGATAAACAAATGGCTGTTGGTAGTTATATTATTACTAATAAGCAACTTATTTTATTTTTAAAATTGATTAATTTGCATAATGGAGATACGATTATTTCTAGTACAAGTTCATCATTACTAACTTCTGAGATAAAAGATTTAGAGGGGATGGAAAATGTCGATAACACCCCTTATATTAGAAAACCTTTTCATCTCTAATCTCTAAAAAATTACTTTAATCATTGTCAGATAAAGAAAATCCATTTGGACTATGTAGTTTCTTTTTTTCCATATTTATAAATTTTAATGCAACATTATCAACTTGATTAAGTAAAAAATTTGTTGCTATTGTACTCTTTCTCTTAATACTTGATTGATATTCATATATAAAAAAATTATTTTCATACATAGACATTCTTACAGGTGTTGCTAT